>JBEGUG010000073.1:0-7515 GCA_041179005.1 Actinomycetota bacterium
AGACACAGATGTCTGGATTCATCAATTTCATTACTGGGCGCAAGTCAGCCTGGGTCACACTACTTATTGGTCTGTTTTTTGCAGTCTTGGCCTTTGGCCCACTGCGTGCAGCAACCACAGAAACCAACCCTGGTGTTGGGCTGCCGGCAGATACCGAGTCTGTAATTGTTGATGAAAAGCTTGCTGAGTTGCCTGGATCTGATTCCACTGCAGCCGTAATCGTCTACGCATCTGATTCCAAACTTACCGATTCTCAGGTGAAGTGGCTGCAAGGTGAATTTGACCCTGGCGCCCAAATGCTGGTTGGTGGAGCAAACGAAAAATTCTTGGAATTCAGTAACGCCAAAGTTGGCACCGATGCATTCGTGCCACCGGCAGGAATATCTGAAGACAAGACCACAGCAGTGATCACAGTTCCTATGGAAAAGACAGAGGCGACTGAAGAAATCACTTCTCGAATCGAAAAGATTCGTGAGATTGCTAAAGAGGGAATTCCAAGCGGACTTGAGGTTTACGTCACTGGCCCTGAAGGTTTCTCAGCTGACCTATCTGGAGTTTTCGCCGGTGCTGACTTCACACTGTTGCTTTCAACAGTTGTAGTTGTAGCAGTGCTCCTACTAATTACTTATCGCTCACCAACTCTTTGGTTAGTTCCACTGCTGGTTGTTGGTGTAGCCGATGGTATGGCTGGTCAACTTGCCCGACAGGTTGCAGCGCTATTCGGAATTACACCTGACGGATCTGTAACAGGAATTTTGTCTGTGCTTGTTTTTGGTGCCGGAACAAACTACGCACTCCTACTTATTGCGCGCTATCGAGAAGAACTTCTCTCGACTGAAGATCGTCACGAAGCGATGGCTAAGGCTGTTCGTGGTGCAGGACCAGCGATTATTGCTTCCGGTTCAACCGTGACTCTTGCACTTCTGACTTTAACTTTCGCGGACCTTGCCGGAAACCGATCACTCGGTCTTGTTTGTGCAACTGGAATCGTGATTGCGATGATTTCTGCGTTGTGCGTCTTGCCTGCCGCGTTGGTGGTCTTTGGTCGCGGTTTGTTCTGGCCGTTCGTCCCTAAGTTTGGTGGCATCAACAAGAGTGACAACGGGCTTTGGGCAAAACTTGGCCGTGGCGTGAGCAAGAAGCCACTGGCCGTATCAATCGTTGGTGTAATCGTCCTTGGCGCATTGGCATCTGGTGTTGGTGGAATCCAGGTTGGACTTGCATCAACCGAGCGATTCCTAAAGACCCCAGAGGCCGTTGTTGGTCAGCAAGTCTTGGCAGAGGCCTTCCCAGCTGGAAGCACAAGCCCATCGATTGTTATTGCCAACAACGCGCAGGTGAACGAAGTGAAGACTGTTGCAGAAGGTGTTGCAGGAGTTGATTCTGTTGTTGTTGGAACCAAGAATGACGAGTTCACGAAGTTGGAAGTAATTCTTGATGGCGAAAGCCAATCGGAAGAAGCGTATGCGTCCATCAAGGCTCTGCGCGTAGCCGTTAAAGAAGTTAGCGGTGCCGACGCAATGGTTGGCGGTCTAGACGCTCAGGCTCTAGATGTTAAGGATGCGTATGCGCATGATCAGCTTCTGGTTATCCCGTTAATTCTGATCCTGGTTTTTATCGTTCTGGTCCTATTGCTTCGCGCATTAGTAGCGCCTTTGCTGCTGCTTGTCACGGTGGTTGCATCCTTCTTTGCATCGATGGGTGCTGGATGGTGGATTTTCACCAATGTGCTGGGCTTCGCCGCGTTGGATCTGAGCGTTTTCCTGTTTAGCTTCTTGTTCCTCGTGGCGCTGGGTGTTGACTACAACATCTTCCTAGTTACTCGTGCAAGAGAAGAGGCAGAGAAACTTGGTACTCGTCAGGGAATGATCAAAGCTCTTTCTGCAACCGGTGGTGTGATTACCAGCGCGGGTATTTTGCTTGCTGCGGTATTCGCGGTTCTTGGTGTGCTGCCGTTGGTTGCGTTGGCGCAGATTGGTGTGATTGTTTGCATCGGTGTGCTTCTTGACACTTTGCTAGTAAGAACCGTGATTGTGCCAGCACTTGCCTTCATGACCGGCAAGAACTTCTGGCTACCGTCAAAGAAATTTACAGCTTAAGCCAAACGGTTTGATCGGCGACAAGCGCATGGCCGCTGGTCATTCCGTGCAGGCTTGATGCCAGCACGTCACCGTTTGGAAGTTCAATTGGTGAGTGACCAAAGTTGTGCACGATGAGCACATCGCCGTTGCGATAACCAAGCGATGATTCCCCGATAAATTCTGGGGCCCAGTCAAATGACCCTTCACCGAGTTTCAATTGCTTGCGAAGTTTGAGTGCTTGCTTGTAAAGCTCAAGCGTCGAGCCATCAACTCCATCTTGTTGATCACGTGAATACGCTGCGAAAATTTCTGGTTGGGGTAACCATGATTTACCGGTCGTGTTGAATCCATTTGCTGCACCCGCGCCCGCTTCCCAAGGAAGTGGAACGCGACAGCCATCGCGACCAACGCGCTCACCGTTGGTTCGAGCAAAGGTTGGGTCTTGACGAAACTCTGGCTCAAGGGTGGTGTGCTCAGGTAGGCCAAGTTCCTCACCCTGATACAAATACATGGATCCTGGCAGCCCCAGGGTAAACAGAGTTGCGGCGCGTGCTCGACGAAGACCCAACTCGCGATCCGGTTGTGGGTCATTTGGGCCGATTCCATTCGAAGCGGTAGGTCTGCCAGTCAATCCACCCATCCGTGAAGCGTGACGGATGATGTCGTGATTCGAAAGGACCCAGGTAGAAGGTGCGCCGACACCATCGAACGCTTCAAATGATTCGTTGATTGTGTTGAAAAGAATCTCCGGTTTCCATTCGGAATCTAGGAAACGGAAGTTGAAAGTTTGGTTGAACTCGTCCGGTCTGACCCAAAGCGCCATGAAAGAAAGCGGAAGGACATATGCTTCACCGCACATCGCCCGATCACCTTCGTAGCTGTCAAGAATTGCGCGCCATTTTCTGAATATGGGGTGTACTGATTCTTGAAACCACATTGGTGGTGAAGCTTCGCCTTCGATAAATCCGGCGCCCGCTCGTTCGACATCGGGGTGATCAGGAAGCCCTTCAGCTTTTCCCATTGCGTGCGGTTGATCAACGCGGAATCCATCAACGCCGCGATCCAACCAGAAGCGCAAGATGTCTTCGAACGCTTCTTCAACTTTTGGGTTTTCCCAATTCAAATCTGGCTGCGAATTATCAAATAGGTGAACATACCACTGCCCAGGTGTGCCATCGGGGTTTGTGGTGCGGGTCCAGGCTGGACCGCCAAACATCGATACCCAGTTGTTCGGTGGAAGCTCTCCGTTTTCTCCCTTGCCATCTTTGAAATGGTAAAAAGCACGTTCGGGTGAACCGGGCTCTGCACTTAGGGCTGCTTGAAACCAGGCATGTTGATCGCTGGTGTGATTTGGCACGAGGTCAACTAGAACGCGAATGTTTAGCTCGTGAGCCCTGGCGACCATGTCATCAAAATCTTGGAGGTTACCGAACAGCGGGTCAACATCTTTATAGTCGCTGACGTCGTAGCCGGCATCTTTCTGCGGCGACTTCATAAAAGGAGACAGCCAGATTGCATCAATGCCCAGAGCGGCAAGTGAATCAAGCCTTGAAGTAATTCCAGGCAAGTCACCCATGCCGTCATCATTTGAATCAGCAAAGGAGCGCGGGTAAATCTGATAGATAACCGCTGATCGCCACCACTTATCGTCGTACTTCGCGACGTGGCTCACTCCATCTGAAAAATCAATTGGCATGCCTCTAACTTACCCACGCCTGCAGCTCACCAAGGAATCCGTGTGCTTTGATATTTGAATGACTTCGTTTCGGAAAATCCTCACCGCCATCGGACTTGCACTCTCGGCGACGCTGACGTTTAGCGGCTGCGCATCAGACCCTGCGCCGAAAATCGATGCACTGACGATTTGGGTAGATGAACTTGAGGCGAAGGCCCTCGAGGTCGCCGCCGCTGAGTTTGAAAAAGATACCTCAGTTAAGGTCAACCTTGTGGTGCAGCAAGATCCGAGATCAAACTATTTGGCACAGGCATCAACCGGAGCCGGACCAGACATCTTGATTGGCGCTCACGAATGGGTTGGCGAGCTGTATGCCAATGGATTGATTGAACCGTTTGATCTTGGTGGCAAAAAAGGTGACTTCTACGATAACGCTGTCGCTGCGTTCAACTACGAGGGTGCCAATTATGGAATGCCATACACCGTTGAGAATCTTGCACTGGTTTGCAATGCCAAGAAAATGGAGCAACTGAACGCGTGGGAGCAGCCAAATTGGCAGCAGGTTCTTGATGGTGGATTAGCACTAAGTCTCAACGCCGGCGGCGGTGACCCGTTTCACCTCTACCCAATTCAAACTTCGTTTGGAGCTCACGTCTTCAAAAAAGACGACAAGGGAAACTACATTCCAACGCTTGATTTAGATACTGGCGGAGTTGAATTTGCTAACTGGTTGAGCAGTGAAGGTAAGCGAAACCTAGACCCGGCTTCAACTTGGGATTCATCGGTGGCTGCAATGAAGAGCGGAGCCAAAGCATGTTGGATTACCGGACCTTGGGCTAAGGATCAACTAGGCCTCGACTCAGCGGAATTCAATATCTATTCCATTCCTTCCGTGGGCGGAAAAGATGCAGTCTCATTTTTGATTTCACGTGGTTTCTACATTTCAAAATCATCCAAGGATGTTTTCTACGCAAGAAAATTCTTAGTTGATTACGTGGCAAAATCAGAAACTCAGAAGGAGCTGTTTGCCGTGACCGGAAGAATCCCGGCAAACAAATCAGCCTTCGAAGCCGCCGGTGATGATCGAGTCGTTCAGGGATTTGGAAAAGCAGGTCGCAACGCAGAGCCACTGCCGGCAATTCCAGCGATGGGTTCAGTCTGGGCCTCTTGGGGCAGTTCGCAAATTGCAATTCTCAAGCGCCAGGGTGAACCAGATGTGATTTGGAACCAGATGATCGCCGATATCAAGGCGGCCATCGGCCAGTAGCCGCGGGTATTTTTTGCCAGCACCCCGCTAAAAGTGCTAAAGTCTTCTGGTGTCTGGCGGTTCTAGCCTTTTCACAACGCCCCGATAGCTCAGTGGTAGAGCACTTCCATGGTAAGGAAGGGGTCGCCAGTTCAATCCTGGCTCGGGGCTCGCACTACAAATCAACCAATTGTCGCTTTTAGGCAATGCCCGGCTGGGTAGCTCAGGTGGTTAGAGCACACGACTCATAATCGTGGGGTCGCGGGTTCGAGTCCCGCCTCAGCTACTTGTTCCTCGAACCTCAAGTTCGAGGCTTTTTCATTTAAAAGGGCGAGCGCAGAGCATGGCGCTTGCAAAAATCTTGAAAAATCAAGATTTTAGCGACAGGCTGCGCGACGCTTGCGCGAGAAACTGCGACACTTAACGGGTGGTAAATCCAAACGTTCAAGGTAAAAAGTATCCGGCAACAGATCCCTATCTTGTTGGTCGCGAGAAGATTCGCGAATTCGCTCACGCGGTGAAATCAACCAACCCAATGAACCTTGATGTTTTTGCTGCCCAAGCCGCCGGCTACACCGATGTGATTGCCCCACCAACCTTTGCCGTTGTGATTCAGGAGCGCTCATTGGCCACCGTGCTCGGTGACCCTGAAGCGGATATAGATTTCTCGCGCGTGGTCCACGGTGATCAGCGCTTTATCCACGCCAGACCGATAGTTGCCGGCGATGAGTTAGTCAGCGAATTAGAAGTGGCAAGCGTGAAGTCTCTGGGTGCTCATTCAATGGTCACCTTTGAAACCAAGATTTACGATGTTGCAAAAGAACTGGTTTGCACCGCAATCTCAACTCTTGTGGTCAGAGGTGACGAGTAATGACTCACATCAACATTGCATCGCTTGAGGTTGGGCAAGAAATTGGCAGCACAGAATTTTTACTCACTCGCGATTCACTGGTTCGCTACGCAGGTGCATCGGGTGACTTTAATCAGATTCACTACCGCGATGATGTTGCGGCCGCAGTTGGTTTGCCGGGAGTTCTTGCACACGGAATGTTAACGATGGGCGCTGCCGTCCAGGTAGCAGTTGATTGGGCTGGCAACGCCGGGGCAGTGATTGATTACCAAGTGCGCTTCACCAAGCCGGTAGTTGTCGATCCGGTTGAAGGTGCAGAGCTTGTTGTCACCGGCAAGATTGGCGAAATTGATGCCGAGAACAAAGTTGTGCGCGTTGATCTAGAAGCAGTTTTCAACGAGACCAAAGTTCTAGGCAAAGCACAGGCAAGAGTTCAGCTGTAATGAATTCAACGAAGCCGCTTTCAGAACTCACCACCATGCGCGTGGGTGGAACGCCAGCAGAAATTTACGTTGCTAAAACTCGCGACGATCTGGTTGAGCACACTTTGAATGTTTGGCGAAGTGGCGAGGACTGGTTGTTGCTCGGCGGCGGTTCGAATGTTGTGATTGCCGATGACGTGAGCGACCTTCACGTAATCAAAGTCGAGAACATGGGCATTGAGCCTGTGCGAAATAAAGATGACTCTCGAGTAGTGGTGCGCGTTCAGGCTGGAGAAGACTGGGATGGTTTTGTAAATCACACGGTCAAGGCTGGGCTTGCCGGAATCGAAGCGATGAGTGGAATCCCCGGAACCGTTGGTGCTGCACCGGTACAAAACATTGGTGCCTACGGTCAAGAACTCAGCGACTGTCTAGTGCGCTTGGAGTTTGTGGATTACGAAACCCAAGAGGTTGCAATTCTTGAGGCCAAGGATCTTCAGTTTGGTTACCGCGACAGCGCGATCAAACGCGGACGACCTGGGCTGATTACCTGGGTTGAATTTGAATTACAAAAACTCGATGGGCTAAGCAGACCGCTCTATTCAACCCAGATTGCCGCAGACCTTGGTGTTGCAATGGGTGCGCAGGTGCCGCTGAAGGATGTTCGGGATTCTGTTCTGAAACTGCGTGCTCGCAAGGGAATGCTGCTTGACCCAAACGACTCTGACTCAGTTAGCTGCGGAAGTTTCTTCACCAACCCCATCGTTAGCGATCGAGTTGCACGCACGTTGCCAGAGGATGCGCCAAAGTACGAATCAGAAGAAGATGACGGCTTGACGGTAAAGCTTTCTGCAGCTTGGTTGATTGAAAACGCAGGAATTGAAAAGGGCTTCAGAATTGCCGGTTCAAAGGCTGCGATTTCTAGCAAGCACACTTTGGCAATTACCAACACCGGGGGAGCAACTGCAACAGAGATTTTGCAGTTAGCAGAATACGTTCAGATGCGCGTTTCAAATAAGTACGCGATCAACTTGGTGCCTGAGCCAAACCTAATTGGCTTTAAACAACCTAACTAAATAATTAGTTGAAAAGTTTTTGCAGACGCTGAATGCCCTCAAGCAGCTGAGCATCGCCGAGCGCATAAGACAAACGCACATAACCGGATGGCCCAAAAGCCTCACCCGGAACCAGTGCAACTTCTGCGGCATCAAGAATGTAATCGCAAAGCTCAAGCGAAGAAT
>JBEGUG010000074.1:0-2542 GCA_041179005.1 Actinomycetota bacterium
TGATTGGTTGCGTTGTTCCACGAACTGGCGTGCACTATGCGGCGCTGAAGGCAGCGCCACCCGTTCCGCCCAAAAACTTTGCTCGCATGCCTGCTCACGTATCGGTAAAGCTCGCTAAAAATTCCAAGCTGATTGCAAACGCAACCGCGTTACTGCGCAAGCAGGGCTACCGAGTCGTTGCTACAAAAACTTCTGTCTCGGCCGAGCGCGGTTACCTCAAGGAGACCGGAAACCTAATTTTTCACTTCTCACTCATTGGCGTGCTAATTGCCGTTGGTGTTGGTGGCGGCACAAGCTTCAGTGGTCAGCGCGTTTTGGTTGAGGGCGAAACCTTTGTGAACAACCTGGCGTCCTATGACTCATTTTCGCCAGGAACTTTCTTCAACGAAGAAATGCTTGTTCCATTCAGCATGTCACTAGACAAGTTTGAAGTTGATTTTGACTTGAAGAATCAAACCAACGTTGGCACCCCGTTAGATTTCCGCGCTTTCGTTTCAAGCAAGTTAACGCCAACCTCAGAACCAAAGCCTGCGGTCGTTCGAGTAAATCAACCACTTGAGATGCCGGGCGCCAATGTTTACCTGACCGGTAACGGTTATGCGCCGCACATCACCATTCGCGATGCCGATGGCAACATAACTTTCGCGGGAGCAAACGCATTCTTGCCACAATCTTCTACCTACACATCGCTTGGCGTGATCAAGGTGCCAGATGTTGATCGTCAGTTCGGCATCATCTCGTTCTTCTACCCAACCGTAGACACCCTGGCTAACGGCGCTTTGACTTCGCTTTACCCGGCACCTGTCGATCCGCTGCTCACGATGAACGTTTACGTTGGTGATCTCGGCATCAACGACGGTGTGCCAAAGAATGTTTACGCGCTAGATGTTGACCAGATGACCCAGGTCGCCGGTGGAAATAGTGGGGTCAAGGGATTGCAACTAACCCTTGGTGAGACCGTGCAGCTCCCCGATGGTCTGGGCAGCGTGAGTTTTGATTCCATCAAGCGCTTTGCATCTTTGGATGTGAGCTACAACCCGGGTGGTATTTGGGTGCTCTTGTTTGCCTTGGTTTCACTGGCCGGTGTGACTACATCACTGTTGGTTCCGCGCAGACGCGTATGGGTCAGGAATACCGATGAAGGTTTTGAGGTTGCCGCTCTTGCGCGCGGTGACGATCCAGTTCTTGAAAAAGTAGTTGCCGACGTGGCAAAAGCACTGAAGGAGAAAAAGTAGGCATGGAAATTGTTCTGAACGAAGGCTTGTCGCAGATTTCGCTGCTGTTCATTTTCGCAGCGATGGCCGTTTACACCCTTGCCTTTCTTTCCTTTGCTACTCACCTGTCTCGACTTGCTTCTGAAAAGAAGAAGGTTCGCAGCTCGGCTACCAAGCTGGAAAAAGTTGGCATTGCTCTGATGATTTTGGGTACCGCACTGCACACCGCCGGCGTTGTCTTGCGCGGTATTGCGGCCAGCCGAGTGCCATGGGCCAACATGTATGAGTTCTCAATCACCGGCGCGTTGTTTGTAGTTTTCATTTTCTTAGTGGCGCTGACGATTAAAGATGTCCGACTAATTGCAACCTTTGTTTCTGGTTTCGTGTTGCTAATTCTTGGTGCGGCAACATCGGTGTTTTACGTAGAGGTGAAATCACTAATGCCCGCGCTGCAGAGCTATTGGCTAGTGATTCACGTGGTGGTTGCCGTATTGGCAACGGCGTTCTTCAACATTGCTGCGGGTCTTTCGATTGCCTACCTGTTGAAGTCTGCGGGCTGGCTCGAAAAGTCAAAGCGCAATGCTGTGCAGAGCGTCAAGAGAATTTTGGAACTTTTCCCACCTTTGGAAAGCCTTGAGCGATTGGCCTACCGCTTTAACATCATCGGTTTCATTCTGTGGAGCTTCACCCTGATTGCCGGCGCAATTTGGGCAGAGCGTGCCTGGCACCGCTACTGGGGATGGGACACCAAGGAAGTTTGGACCTTCATCATCTGGGTTATTTACGCGGGTTACCTACACGCCAACGCAACCAGAGGATGGACAGGCAAGCGCTCAGCTTGGTTGAGCTTGATTGGTTTCGCGGCAATCCTGTTTAACTTCACCGTAGTGAATCTATTCTTCAAGGGACTACACGTTTACAGCGGACTGTAAAACATTTACAAAAGTTTGTAGCAGGCTTCAAGACGTTCAAGCCACCAGTCTTCGCGGTGTTCTTCAGTCTTGAAAGTATTTAGAAGTTCTTCATCTACTTCAACGCGGCGCACTTCAATCTGACCGTCAACCGGCATGAGTGGATTTCTTGTCACATCTCCGGCAAGCAGTGCCGCAGTTGCCAGGCCACAATCAAATTCCAAATCGGGTAGTGCGGCGGCAAGGTGAGCGCCCATCGATAAACCAACCGATGATTCAAGCGCGCTAGAGATGACAACCGGCAAACCTGCTTCACGAGCGATTCGAATTGCCGGGGCGATGCCACCGAGCGGAGCGGCTTTCAAAATCAGCACATCTGCAGCATTTGCATGTGCCACTGCAAGAGGATCGCTAACT
>JBEGUG010000075.1:0-3537 GCA_041179005.1 Actinomycetota bacterium
AGTTTTTCACCACGAGAAATGAAGCGCGCTTGCTCCCAGGCCATCTTCCAAAAATCGCGACGTTTGAAGAAACCTTTTTTGAATGCGGCCTTGCCAAAAAGAAAACTCGATGAGCCACGCACAATGGTGTTATCGACGTCAAAGAACGCGGCTTCGATCTTGCGAGGTTTCTTTGAGGTTTCTGGCACCCTGCAAGTTTAGAGCGTGCGGAGCGCTTTGCCGTTCGCTGGAATAGGCTTGAATTATGAGCATTCAATTAACTTTGATTGGCAAGCCCGGTTGTCATCTTTGTGATGATGCCCGTGAGGCCATTGACGGTGTGCTCTTTGAATTTAGAAGAGCTAACCCGGGCGTTGAGGTTTTAGTTGAAGAACAGAACATTCTTTTAGACGAAGCCCTGAATGCAAAATACGCCGAGGAGATTCCAGTGCTGCTGATTGACGGCAACATGCACAATTACTGGCGCATCGATGAAGAGCGCTTGATGCGAGCACTTTATGCAAAAAGTAGAAGTAACTAGGGCCAGATAGGAAATTATGCTGCGTTGGATTTTGAAGAAGTTTTGGTTTCCGATTCTGTTGATCGTGCTCAAGATGTTGAGCAAGAAATACCCATGGGCCGGTAAGGCCTACAACGGCATCACCAAAGTTGCTGCGCCGGTGAAGACCGTCAAGGGAACCATCAAGAAGTAATTGACGATGTCTGGAGACAGGTTTACTATTTAAGAGTCGAAGGCAATAGCCCTAGAAAGAATGCTCAAGAACCATCCGGACGGTTGATTCTTGGGCAAACGCATTTAAGGGCCACTTATTACACGACAATAAAAAATCCCCCAAACAAATGTCGGGGGATTTTCGTATTAAAACTCTTATGGCTCTAGGCGGTTTGGTCCGCGGAACAAGAAACCAACTTCGCGAATGTTTGGCTGGTGCAATAGCAACATCAAAACGCGAAGCAAGCCCATTCCAAAACCACCGTGTGATGGCGCACCGTATTTAAAGAAGTCAAGGTAGGTCTTTAGGCCTTCAGGCTCTAGGCCCTTCTGCTTAACCTGCTCGATCAAAACATCTAGGCGGTGTTCACGCTGAGCACCGGTGGTGATCTCAGTACCGCGCCAGATTAGGTCGTAGCTCTTGGTCAGCTGCGGGTTGTCTTCGTGACGCATGTGATAGAACGGGCGAACACCGATTGGGTAATCGGTGACAAAAACAAATTCGTGACCGTACTTCTCTTCGGCCCAAGCCGCAATCTGACGCTCGCCCTCTGGGTCAAGGTCGCCGCCGCGCTCAACGGTGTGGCCGCGCTCCTTGATGATTTCAATTGCCTCAAGCAGTGGAACGCGTGGGAAAGGAATTGAAGGAACCTTGACCTCAATGCCAAAGTGCTTCTGAATTTCTTCGCCGTGCTTTTCCTTTACCGCACTGATGGCTGCGTGAAGCAGTTGCTCCTGAATAGCCATCACATCTTCGTGTGAGTCAATCCAAGAAACTTCAATGTCTACAGAGACGAACTCGGTTGCGTGACGAGAGGTGAAAGATGGGTCAGCACGGAACACTGGCCCAATTTCAAAGATCTTGCCAAGGCCAGACATCATTGCCATCTGCTTGTAGAACTGCGGTGACTGCGCCAAGTAGGCGTGGGTCTCGAAGTATTCAAGCTTGAATAGCTCGGCGTTTGATTCAGAAGCCGAAGCCATCAACTTAGGAGAGTGAATCTCAACGAAGTCGTTCTCGGCCCAGTAGTTACGCCAAGCGTGCTCGATGGTGCTCTGCACGCGGAAGACCAGGTTCATCTCAGGACGACGAAGGTCAAGGAATCTCCAGTCCATGCGCTTGTCAATAGAAGTGTCGTCGGCTATCGGTGTTTCGGGGTCGGCCATGGTGACGATTTCTACATCATCAAGTTGAATCTCAAGACCGCCGAGCTTTACGCGCTCGTCGTGAACTAGACGACCGGTGATCCAAACGAATGAACCGCTGGTCAAAGTAGAAACTTTTCCTGCTAACGCGTCGTCTTCAACTGGCTGGTCATCAACAACCGGACGAGGATAGGTGACCTGAACGTCGCCGGTCTCATCGCGCACAATGATGAATTGGATGCGCTTTTGATCGCGAAGCTTCTCAACCCAACCGCCAACGGTTACTGGGCCATCTGGCAGGGCGGAAAGGTCTTTGACTAGGGCACGGGCTCTCATAAAGCACAAGTTTAGCCGAGGGTAGACTTGTCACTATGCCCGCCAATCGCATTCACCTAATTCGCCACGGCGAAGTGCACAACCCTGGTGCAGTGATTTATGGCCGGCTGCCTCATTTTCGACTTAGCGACCGAGGCCACCAGATGGCAGCGGCTGCAGCGGCAGAGCTAAAGAATCAAAAGCGTCCGGTCAATCGCATTTTTGCCAGTCCATTGCTGCGCACCCGTGAATCAGCCGAGCACGTTGAGAGTGCCTTTGGCCTTAATGCAACCACCGATGAGCGACTCATTGAGCCTTGGAACAACTTTGAGGGCCGCAAACTTGGCGGCTTGCACATTATTTCTCGACCACACCTTTATTACCAGCTTCGCAATCCGCAGCGACCAAGCTGGGGAGAGCCTTTCGAGGAGATTGCCGCTCGAATGCTTGACGCTATGGATCACGCTTGGAATTCGGTTCCTGATGGCGATGTGGTTCTTGTCACCCACCAGCTACCGATTGAAATGGTGCACCGCAAGGTGAGTGGCAAGCCGCTGCCGCACAATCCACGCAAGCGTCGCACTGCTCTTTCGAGCGTTACAACTTTCGAGCGTCACGGAAAAGATTGGCGTGAGGTTGAGTACAAGGATCCAGGCGCACACCTCAGGGGCGTCGTTTGAGAACACGTTTAGCAGCAATTGTTCTTGCCCCTATTTTTGCAATCACCATGCTCAGCGGTTGCGCGGCAAATGATCCACTTGCCGATCAATTCAAAGCGGGCGACAACAAAAATTACATCGCTGGCGATGGCACGGTAACCGAGTTTTCAAAAGAGAATCGTGCCGAAGCGGTTGAGTGGTTTGGTCCAACCGAAAACGGTGAGATTCTATCGAGTTCAGATTTGCGCGGCGTTGTTACCGTGATGAACTTTTGGTACGCGGGCTGTGCACCGTGTCGTGCCGAGGCTCCGGATTTAGTTGCGCTTCAAGCTGAACACAAGACCGTGCAATTTGTTGGAGTGAACGTGCGCGACAGCGCGGCCACCGCTCTTGCGTTTGACAAGAACTTTGGCATCACTTGGCCCTCAATTATTGATTCGCAAAACGGAACCGTGATGTTGGCATTCACCGGAATAGTTACACCGCAGGCGGTACCAACCACGATAGTGATTGGCAAAGACGGAAAAGTTTCGGCAAGAATTCTTGGCCGCATCGACAAGTCAATTCTTTCAACTCTAATCAAAACTGCGATTGCCGAGTAAGCGAATATGAATCCCGGCGACATCATTCTTAACGGCTCAATGCTGGCAGCAATCCCAATGGCGCTGCTTGCCGGTTTGGTTTCTTTCTTGAGCCCGTGTGTTT
>JBEGUG010000076.1:0-7493 GCA_041179005.1 Actinomycetota bacterium
GGCATGTGCCCAATCTTAATCGCTGATTAAACAGCCGTAGTTACTCTCCAGGTTTTAACGCGCGGGAGGTTACCAATATTGATCCGGCTTGGAGCAATGCCAACATGTAGAACACAGTGGAAACCCCGCCCACCGCAATCAAACCCGCGATAGTTGGCATTGCTACCTGCCCAAATCGGTTTGCAGTCAGACGCATAGCGATTGCTAAACCCCTGCTATCTGCGCTTGAGATTCTCGAGACCCAGGCCATTGTGGCTGGCTGGCCTATGCCCATAGCGAATCCAGAGACCAACATAATTATGGAAATTATCCAAAAATTATCGGTGAGTGCCAGCGCAACCATGCTCACCAAAGTAACCGCTGCACCCCACAGCAAGATGTTTCTCAGGCCGAGTAATTTGGTGATTTGTCCAAGTAGTGCTCGAACGGCCATGGATGCCACAGATCTAATAGCTAGCAAGATGCCAACTTCAGTGACGCCGATGCCAACCTCACGCCCCAGTACCGGCAAGAAAATCAGAACCACGTCAACCACCGCAGTTGTTGCGCTGGCAACAAAGATTGCGGATTTGAAAGTCGGTACGGCCAGCACTTCTCGCGTGGTTATTTTCGCAGTTGTCTTTTCTGGCACGGGTTGGTTTTCGCGCCTAGACGAGAGTTTCAAAACACTAGCTGCCGCCAGCAAGAACATTCCGATTGCAAAAATGAACGCAGCGTTTGCATTCACGCGCTCATCGCCTGAGTCTGCGAGCCAACCACCGATCAAAGGACCAAAAGCGTGACCAAGCGATGCGTAAAACGTGAACAACCCAAAATTTCTTTCATAAAGCTTGGATTGAGAACGATTAGCAATCATGGTCTGCCCACCGACCATGCATAGTAGGTGGCCGATGCCTAGGAGTGGCATCGCAATCATCAAGAGTGGAATCGAATCGATAAAGAGCAACCCAAAAGTTGTGCCAGCCAAAATTATCGAACCAACCAAGAGTGCTAGTCCCGACTTACCTTTATCAACAGCGCGACCCATTTGAATGGCAAAAATTAGTGGGGCCAACGCAAAGGTCGCACCAATGATTCCGACCATCGCCGCATCTGCGCCGAGCTCAAGAGCTTTATAGGAAACGATTGGACGCACTACATAAATGCCGCCCTGAATCATCAGGGTATTAAACACAATGAGTGGCAGCCATTGGCTACCACTCATTGACTTGTTGCTCATGATTTGAGCCTAGTTCTTTACGCGAGACTTCTTTATTGCTTTGCTAATCAACGGCCATCCAAGCGCTACCAGCATCAGAAGGTAAGTGATGATCGTGAACGGTGTACTGATGAAAATACCTGGGTCACCCTCACTAAGTTGCATCGACCTGCGGAATTGAGTTTCAGACATAGGCCCAAGAATCGCACCAAGAATTAGTGGAGTGATTGGGTAGCCGAACCTGCGCAGAACCATGCCTAGGGCACCGATACCAACTGCAACCAAAAGATCAAATGTTGAACTCTTAATTGAGTAGGCGCCCACCATCGCAAATACCAAAATTCCAGCAAAGAGATATGGGGCTGGAACTCTAAGAATTTGAACCCACATCTTGATCAACGGCAAGTTGATTACCAAGAGCAATAGGTTACCGATGAACAAGGATGCAATCAGAGTCCAGACCAAGAGCGGCTGTTCAGCAAACAACATTGGACCAGCGCTGATTCTAAATTGATCAAACGCGGCAAGCATTACCGCAGCAGTACCTGAGGTTGGAATTCCCAGTGCCAAAAGTGGAACAAGTGCGCCGGCAGCGTTCGCGTTGTTTGCAGCCTCCGGGCCAGCTACTCCCTCAATTGCGCCATTGCCAAACTCGCTTTTATTTTTTGAAAGTTTCTTCTCGAGCGTGTAACTCAAAAACGTTGGAAGTTCCGAACCACCAGCTGGCAATACTCCCGTCGGGAAACCGATGGCAGTACCTCGAAGCCAAGGCTTCCAAGAGCGACCCCATTCGGCTTTTGTCATGCGAGCAGATCCAACAAGCTGGTTGAGCTTTCCGCCTTCAAGTCGACCTGAAAGTGCAATGTATAGCGCCTCTGAAACCGCAAACAATGAAACGATCACAATCACGGTTGAGAAACCCTCGCTGGCGTCTGGGCTGCCGAACGAAAGTCGAGCGGCTCCAGAGCTAGGGTCAATTCCAACCATTCCAATCACCAAACCAATTGTCAGAGCGATAAGTCCTCTATTGATTGAGCGGCCCATTAGCGAGCTAACGGTCACGAACGCCAAAATCATCATTGCGAAGAAATCTGGCGGGGTCATCTTTAGGCCAAGTGCGGCAATGCTTGGTGCGGCAATCGCCAAAATTCCAGTCCCAATAGCACCAGCAACGAATGAACCGATGGCTGCAGTTGCCAACGCGGCCCCTGCCTTGCCAGCTCTTGCCATCTTGTTACCTTCGATGGCCGTCATTACGGAGCCAGACTCACCAGGAGCATTTAGAAGAATTGAGGTTGTCGACCCACCAAACATAGCGCCGTAGTAAATCGCACAGAACATAATGATCGCGCTTTGCGGCTCAAGCCCATATGTAACCGGCAAGAGCAATGAGATTGCCAGAGCTGGTCCAATACCTGGAAGTACACCCACCATGGTTCCGAGAAGCGAACCCAAGAGGCCGAAACCCAGGTTGGTGAGGGTTAGGGAGTTAGCGAAGCCCTCAAGAAAAAAACTGAACTCCATTACCATTCCTCTTCGACAACAACTTCAGAGGTTCCAAAGTCAAAATTAAATCCCCATGGCAAATCAATTTGGAGTCCTAGGGTAAACCCAAAGTAAATTGCTGCAGCCGTTGCAGCAGCAATCGGTAAGGCCACGTACCACTTAGTTTTGGCAGGGTTCAGCGCGTAAACAACGAGAGTGAACAATATCGTTGCGGCAATCGGGAATCCAATAAATGGCAATCCAAAAGCAAAAATAAGTAACCCTGAGATCATTAAGAAGAAAGGCTTTAACCGCAACTTACTCGCGAGTTGGCCGCCTTCAACTCCTTCAGGTTCACCGAGGTTTCCTCTGATCACAGAAAATAACTGAATTGCAGAGAGAACGACCAAAAGCCATCCGATGATGCTTGGAAAAGTTCTGGTTCCAACAAAATCTGCGAACGCCAATTCAGGAAGCTGATTAGCGTCCCACAGCACAACTAGACCCGCAAGAAAGAGGAAGCTGGTGAAAACCAGCTCCCCCTTTGCGGAACGTTTCTTGCTCAAGGTTAAAGAAGACCGATGTCCGCGTAGAGTCTGCGGATGTTCTTCTCTTCACCCTTTAGCCAGGTGTCAAACTTGGCGCCAGGCAACCAGTTGGTTACTGCGTTCTGCGAGGCAAGGTAAGCCTTGTACGACTTTGATGCGTTCACAATGTCAAGCGCACGGACTACCTTTGCAAGACCAGCGGCGCTGGTCTTTGGTGGTACAACAATTCCACGCCAGTTTTCAACGGTTACGTTGATCTTCTTTGACTGCAAGGTTGGTGCAGATACGCCAGGAATTGCCTTTGGAGCTGTGATTGCTAGAACGCGAAGTGTTCCTGCCTTCACGTATGAAGAGAAGTCACCGTAGCTTGAGATCGCAAAAGCATACTTTGCATCGCTCAAGATTGAAGCTGCAACGGTGCTGTTTGCGGTGTAGTTAAGGTCGGTGATGCTTAGACCAAGTGCATCGAAAAGTTTGGCAGCAGTGTAAGTATCTACTCCACCAACCGCGTTACCAACGATTGCCATTGACTTAGGGTCCTTCTTTAGGTCAGCAAGCAATTCTTCAATGGTCTTGTACTTAGAATCTGCCTTTACAGCAATTCCGTTTGCCTCTGCATACATACGTGCGGCTGGAACTGCTTCAGAAACTAGGTAGCCAGTCTTCTGAGAGAAAGATGCACCCACCTGAGCGAATCCGGTTACAGCAAGCTTGCCAGCCTTACCAGCCATGTCAACGTTTACGTACTTCAAGCTGTTCTTGTACGGAGTTGGCTTAACGGTTAGTACAGGCTCTGAAGAGGTTAGACCTTCGGCCTTCAAAGCATCGACCACTGCCTTTCCAAAACCACCAAAACCAGAGGTTAGTGAGTTTGGAAGAATCATGTCTAGGTTGCTTAGAACTGGAAGTGTCTTGTACTGCCAAACTTTCTTGCCCTTCATGCCGCCAACCTTTGCGGTCTGGCAGGTGAGGTCTGAGCCATCGGCACCCTTGCCCTTGGCAACCTGACCAAGTGTTGAACACTCTGAAAGTACTACTGCCTTGGCTGCTGCTACCGGAGCTGCGTTTGCAGCTGGGGCAAAGCCAATGCTTGTTGCAACCAACGCAAGGGTGGTTGCTGCGATTGTGATTTTCTTCACTATTTTGTCCTCCATGGATTGGAACGAGGACTCTCCGGCGGAAAGTCCGCGACGGTTTGATTGGGGGTTCAGTCTTACCCGTCAACCCCAACGTTGACCGAAGACTGAGTCTCTCCACCACTGTTTCTAGTGACCAAGTGCCCGGGCACTTAAGCCGGTTATGTCGTTGCACTTGCTTTGGGATACTCCCCCAGTAGTTATTGAATCTACTCCCGAAAAACAGAGCAAAAATCCAATTTAGGTAACGTTTTGATAAACGACCCCTAGGTCCCGCATCCCTAAAGGGCGGCCGAGCCACCCATAATTTAAGGTATGGAAACTAACGTCGTTCACGAATCTGACAAACACCGATACTCGATCTTCATCGGTGACTCAAAGGTCGGCCACCTGGACTACAGCCTGATGCTGGACGAGATCCACTTCACCCACACCGAGGTTGATCCGGCGCAGCAGGGAAAAAACCTAGCTGCGATTTTGACCAAGTTTGCGCTCGATGATGTCCGCGCTCAGGGCAAGCACAAGGTGGTTCCGGTGTGTTCTTACACCGTGCGCTACATGGAGAAGCACCCCGATACTCAGGATCTGCTGCTCAACCCAATCGAAGAAGCAATTGCGATGTGCAAGCTTCCTAATGTTGCAAAGGCAAGCGCAAAGCTCGGTTTAAATCCGCCTGCTTAAGAATTAAATTTCGTCAAGATGCTCGTGCGCATCCAGGCGATCATCAAGCCAGGCAACTAAATCAGCAATAACTTCTTCTTTGTTGATCTCATTGAAAACTTCGTGACGACCCTCGTGATACGCAACTAGTTCAACATCGTGCGCGCCCGCTTTGCGATACGCATCAAGCAATTTCTTGTTTCCCTTTTCGCCGCCCAGCGGATCATCGGTTCCAGCCATCAAAAGAATTGGCACGTGCGAATCAATTTGCTTCGATGGCACACCCATTAGCTTTGCGGTATTGGTGATTCCAAAAACACCGATGGCAGTATCCGGAAAATTCTTTGGATCATTCAAAAACTCGCGACCAATTTCATCGTCGCGACTCAACCATTCGTAACCGGTTGCGTTTGGAGTCTTGTTCCACTTTTTATTGAAACCAGAAGATGGCACAACACCCGGAATCAAAATCGATGAACCGGTTAGCACTAGGCCGTCGTATTCATCGGAGTACTTGTTGAAAATTCTTTGCGCAATCATCGAACCCCAGCTGTGGCCAAGAAGAACAAGTGGCTCTTCAGGATTTTCACCAACGATGATGTGGCTTAGTTGACGAACACCGGCAAACACTGCAGCCATTCCACCTTGACCAAGGTTGCCCTGCTTCTTGGTTGTGCCTTCTGCAGTCATGCGAAGTCCGGTTGCACCGTGACCGCGGTGATCATCTGCGTAAACGGTGTAGCCCGCACGATTCAGTGCAAGTGCAACGTGGTCATAACGCAGTGCGTGCTCACCAAGTCCGTGCACAATTTGCACGCAACCTTTTGGGTGGGCCACTGGCCATTCGTAATAGGTGATGTCGATGCCTTCGGCATCGGTGTATATTCGCACAATCGGAAGAGCAGTCATGAGTAAACCCTAACGCTAGTGATTAGTCGTGCCAAAGACTTGGCGCCGCTTCTTTGCCCTTAGGAAGTGCTGAGCTAACTGACCAATCCTTAACCCACTGCGGCAGTTCGGGGCGGTGGCCATCCCAGCCGCCGGTTCCTTCGAGAACTTCCATCGGGGTCAAAATTCCGCGCTTGCGCTTTAGGAATCTGATTCGCACGATTGCCTTGCTGTAAATTTCATCAGCAACCACAAAGCGCTGTTCAAAATAGAAGGCTTGGTCGTCCCAGCCAATGACTTTTGATTCGATGTCGAAAGATTGCCACGGAATTAGGGATTTTCGGAACGTGATTGTTGAAGCAACCACAACCGGATACCAACCAAGCTTGTTCCACTTTTGCCAAATGCCGGAGCGCAGGCCTAGGTCATAGCGGCTCAAATCCATCAGGGTCAGGTAGACGCCGTTGTTCATGTGGTTGAAGACGTCTAGGTCTGAAGGCCACACCCGATAGGTGCGGCGACCAACAGCCAGCCAAGATTCCTTGGTACGCAGGCGCCAGGTTAGTTTTTCGTAAAGCAGTCGCAGCCAGAGATTCATTTACCAGATCACCACTCGCTCTTCAGGTTCCAACCAAAGCTTGTCGTTTGGCGTGACGTCAAAGGCGTCGTAGAAAACATCGATGTTGCGCACAATCTGATTGCAACGGAACTCGGCAGGCGAGTGTGGGTCTGTGGCCAGGCGCTGCAGCACCATTTCATCGCGACCAATCGTGCGCCACGACTGGCTCCAAGCAATAAAGAATCGTTGCGCTGCAGTGCGGCCATCAATCACCGGAGCCTCGGCACCCTTAAGAGATAAGAGGTATGCCTTGTAGGCAATGCCCAGGCCGCCAAGGTCACCAATGTTTTCACCGATGGTCAACTCACCATTTACCTTGTGCTCATCGCTAAGTTGCGCTGGCGAAAGTTCGTTGTACTGATCAATAAGTTTCTTGGTGCGCTTTTCAAAAGCCGCGCGGTCGGCATCGGTCCACCATGATTGCAACGCTCCATCGCCGTCATACTTTGAACCTTGGTCATCAAAGCCGTGACCAATCTCGTGACCAATCACAGCACCGATAGCGCCAAAGTTAATCGCGTCATCGTTTTCTAGCGAGAAGAACGGTGGCTGCAAAATCGCTGCCGGAAAAACAATCTCGTTAAAGCCTGGGTTGTAATACGCGTTCACGGTTTGCGGAGTCATGAACCATTCGTCGCGATCAAGCGGCGCGCCAATCTTTGCAGCTTCGCGTTCGTGCTCGAATGCGTTCGCGCGACGCACGTTGCCAACCAAATCATCACGCTGAATCACAAGCGATGAATAGTCTTTCCACTTGTCGGGGAAACCAATCTTTGGTGTGAACTTATCTAGCTTGACGAGCGCCTTCTTTTTTGTTTCTTCGCTCATCCAGTCGAGCTCAAGAATGCTCTGGCGGTAGGCCTCAATCAAATACGAAACCAACTCATCCATGCGGTGCTTAGCTTCCATCGGAAAATGTTTCTCAACATAAATCTGACCGATGACTTCGCCAAGTGATC
>JBEGUG010000077.1:0-31132 GCA_041179005.1 Actinomycetota bacterium
GGTGCTGCAGGTTCCGCTAGGAATTCTTCTTCATTCATTCTTAATCCTTAGGACAAACCCTGCTCAATCAAAGAAATCACAGCCGAAACTGACTGATTGAAATTGAGATCAGATGTATCCACGAGTTGGACACCAGGAGCTGGTGTCATAAAATCAACGACCTTTGAGTCGCTGGCATCACGTTCGGAAACCTGACGCTTGACGCTTTCTGCATTACTTTCGGAGAGTTCCGCTGAGCGTCTCTTAAGTCTAACCGCTTCGCTTGCAGTAAGTAGTATGCGGATTTTGGCTTCGGGGGCCACAACCGTGGTTATATCGCGCCCTTCCACCACAACAGCGGTGTTTGGGGCCGCCGAAACAATGCGGTGCGTGAGCTCTTTCATAAAGGTTCGCACTTCTGAAACCCTGGCTACCTGACTGACAAACTCAGCAACCTCCTTCTCGCGAATGGCGGAGGTGAGATCCTGTTGGCCAACTTTCACCCAAAAATCATCGGGGTTGGTTGAAATTTTGTAGTCAAAGTCATCCGTCAAGTTTTTGCTCGACAACGAATCCACCGAAAACCCCTCAAGGTTTAGACAAGCCCAGGCCAAGGCACGATAGGCGGCGCCGGTGTCCAAATAGCCGTAACCGAGGTTGCGGGCTACCTGCTTGCTAACGCTAGATTTTCCAGAACCTGCTGGGCCATCAATAGCGATGATCTCGTTGGCCATTACGCGATTCGCCAACCACGATCTTGGAGTTGAGAAATAAGTGTGCTTTCTGCCTGCGGAGTTACATAAAGCTCTACCAGACCAATTTGCGCACTCGGCGAGTGTTCGAGCTTTAGCTCCTCAAGGTTGACCCCGATTTGACCAACCTCAGTCAGCAAGCGTGCAAGCTCACCCGGCTGGTCATCAATCATCACGATAATTTGAGCGTAGGTAGAGTGCTTGGATCCGTGCTTGCCAGGAATCTTTTCAACACCGGCATTACCCGCTTCAAGCACCTTGCGAAGGCTTGCGATTGACTCCGTCGAATCTATGTCAGCCAGCGCTGCGATCACCGATGAAAGATCACCGGCAAATGATTTGAGCACGGGCAGCACTTCTGCGGAATTAGCCTCAAGAATCTGCATCCAGAGTTCTGGGTCACTGGCTGCGATTCTTGTGGTGTCACGCAAGCCCTGGCCGGCCAAAGTAACGTCATCGTTTTTGGCGGAAATTAGCTGCGCGGCCAACAAACTTGAGATCAACTGCGGAACGTGCGAAACCAAAGCCACTGCACGATCGTGATCGGCAGCCGAGGTGGTTACTACGGAAGCTTCAAGCGACGCGGCAAGATTCTGAACCTGCTTGATTCCGGCTGGTTGCGATTTTGCGTTTGGAGTAATAACCCAAGGGCGGCCAACAAATAGGTCGGCACGTCCGGCAATTGCGCCACCACGTTCGCGACCGGCCATTGGGTGAGAACCAACGTAGCGTTCTATCGGCGCTGCGAGTCGAGTTAGTTCTTCCAGAATTCCTGACTTAACACTTGCGACATCTGTCACGATGGCTTTTGGAAACGCGATCAATTCATCGGCAACAACTTGAGCGGTCAAGTGTGGTGGTACACAAACAACGATTAGATCTGGCGAATCGGAATCTTTGACGGCACGTCCGGCCCCGTAAGAAATTGCTAGTTCAACGCTCTTGGCAGATCTTGATGAAATTGCAACGTCAACACCCTGCTTTGAAAGCGCCAGTCCAATGCTCGTGCCAAGGAGACCCGCACCTACGATGCGGAGTTCGCCGACAAAATTTGTCACTGGGCAATGTCCTGTCTTAGGGCGGTTGCACCTCGAAGGTAGACGTGTTGAATTTCGGCGCGACTCTTTTCTGTCTCAGCCATGATCATGATTCGGATAGTTCGAGGTAAGGCACCAACGACATCCATTTCAACAAAGCACATCAATGGAACATCGCCAAGAGAAAGTTCACGTGCAGCTACAGCGGGAAACTCGCTGGTTACGTCAGGGGTTGAGGTGAAGAAAATAGAAATCAGTTGTCCGGCATCCAAGTCATTGGCGTGCAGGGTCTTGGTAAGAAGTTCGGCTGTGGATTTTAGAAGGTGCTCACGTTCGTCAACGTCTAATTGAATTGCACCACGAATTGCGCGGATAGCCATCTCATCGCCTCTTTCCACGATCAACACTTGATTTTTTAGCAGGCGCTTTCTTATTCGCCGGCCTTGGTGCCCTGGTGACTTCACCTTCGGCGGCCTTTAACAGCGCGCCGACCTCTATTTTACTGAGCTCACGAATTCGGCCCTCTTTTAGCGGACCGAGTTGAATAGGCCCAAATTGACGACGAACCAAACCAACCACTGGGTGGCCAACGAATTCAAACATTCGTCGAACGATTCGGTTTCTGCCCGAGTGGAGCACAACTTCAACCAGACTCTCCCCCGGCTGCACATCAACCACGTGAGCCTTGTCAGCTTTGATCATTCCGTCTTCAAGCTCAAAGCCGCTCAAAAGTTTGTGAATGATTGCCGGCGTGACGATGCCCTCCACGCGAGCGACGTAGGTCTTGGTAACTCCGAACTTAGGGTGAGCCAGTTTGTGAGCAAGGTCACCATCATTTGTCATGATGATCAAACCAGTGGTTTCGGAGTCAAGTCGACCCACGTTGAACACTCGGTCGTATCCTTCAACAAACTGAGCTAGGTCAGGTCGGCCATTTTCATCGGCCATTGAACTGACTACGCCACTTGGTTTGTTAAGGGCAAGGTAAACGCGAGAGTTATCTAACTGAACAGGTGTGCCGCCAACTGTAACTTTGTCGACATCGGGGTTGATTCGAGTACCAAGTTCCGTGACCACGCGGCCATTGACCTTGACTCGCCCCTGGGTAATGAAGTCTTCGCAGACGCGGCGTGAAGCCACACCTGCAGCGGCCATAACTTTCTGAAGTCTTACGCCCTCCGGCTGATCGCTAAACGGCATCGAAGTTGCTATTCGCATCTGGCAGGTAAGGGCTGATTAGTGGCAACTCGTCAATTGAGTTGATGCCCAAAACCTCTAGCAACAGCGGAGCTGTTCCGTAGTGAATCGCGCCAGACTCTGAATCGGTGTAAAGCTCGGTTATCAATCCGCGGCTGTGCAGTGTTCGAACTACCGAGTCCACGTTCACAGCACGGATGGATGCAATTTGACCGCGCGAAATTGGTTGCTTGTATGCGATCACGGCAAGAGTTTCAAGAGCAGCTTGGCTCAACTTAGTTGGGTTCTCGTTGGCCACGAACATCTTCACTGCCCAGTCAAAGTCCGCACGCACGTAAATGCGCCAGCCGCCGCCAACTTCTCTAAGTTCAAACCCGCGAGGAGTTTGACCTTCTTGGCCGTCGTAATCTGCTTTGAGCGAAGTAATCGCATCGCGAATCTCGGTAACCGGACGCTCGAGCGCAGTTGCGATTGCCATGATTGAAATAGGTGCGTCGGTGATCATCAAGATGGCCTCGACAGCAGAACGCAGGTTATCGGCGCTCACCGGCTCCAACTGAGCAACAAACTCAGCAGGCGAAAGTTCTTCTACAACCTCAACAGCAACTTCTTGTGCGTCGTTCATGTTTTCTTCATTTTGTGGCTCATCGTTATGAGTCATAGTCAGCTCCAAGGTTGGCTAGTTTTTCATCGTCAAAGTTTTCGGCATTCCAGGCAAGCTTGATGTCGCCCAGCGGCTCATCCTGCTCAAAAGAGATAGCCGAAAGTCGGTAGAGCTCAAGAACAGAAAGGAAACGAGCAACAACGATTGCGCGATCCTTGATCGACCCGATGATCTCGCGGAAAGTCATTCGCACCGAGCGCTTCAACATCATCACAACTTCACGAGCCTGCTCGCGGATGCTCACGCGAGCCGCGTGCAAGTGCGTCAAACCAACCGATGGAATTTCTCGAGGAGTCAGTGTGTCTTGCGCAAGAATTCCAAATTCCTCAAGGGTCATCTTCCAGACCAGTTCCGGCTGCTGCTTACGGAAGCGCTCTTCAAGCTGCACCTCGCGTGGAACGCGCATTGCCTCAAGAGCCATTGCGGTACTGAAGTAGCTGGAAATTTCCTTGAATGCTCGGTACTGAAGCAATCGAGCAAAGAGCAGGTCGCGCGCTTCAAGGAGTGCCACATCTTCAGCGTCAACAACTTCCCCCTTTGGCAGCAGGCCAGCAATCTTTAGATCAAGCAGAGTTGCGGCGATTACCAGGAACTCGCTGGCCTGGTCCATCTCTTCCTGCTCATCGAGAGTCTTTAGGTAAGAGATGAATTCGTCAGTTACTTTACTGAGCGAGACCTCAGTGATGTCCATCTCGTGCTTAGAAATAAGCGAAAGCAAAAGGTCAAAGGGTCCATCGAAGTTTCCAAGGTTTACGGCAAATCCCGAACCTTTTTCTGAACCGTCGGTTAGATCAGAGTTAAGCAACACAGCCACGAGCCACCAACTCCTTTGCTACTGAGCGATAAACCTCGGCCGCATCTGAAGTTGGCGCGAAAGCTGTGATTGGTTCTTGGGCAACTGTGGCATCAGGGAATTTCACAGTGCGGTGCACTACTGACTTAAACAGTTTTTCGCCAAAAGCCTCTTTTAGGCGATCTAGAACTTCTTTTGAGTGCAGAGTTCGACCGTCAACCATGGTTGCCAAAATTCCATCTAGCTGAAGGGCTGGATTTAGACCCTCTTTAACCTTGCCGATGATGTCTTCGAGAATTGCTACACCGCGAAGCGCAAAAAACTCGGTGGCAAGCGGAATTATTACTCCGTGAGCGGCGGTGAGCGCATTCACTGTCAAAAGACCAAGTGAAGGTTGGCAGTCAATGATGATGGCGTCGTAGTCCGCGGCAACCTGCTTCAAAATCTTGGCGAGAATATGCTCGCGAGCAATCTCGTTCACCAACTTCATTTCGGCTGCGGAAAGTTCAATATTCGCCGCAATCACATCGAGGTTAGGGTTCTTGGTGTGCTGAATGGCAGTGTTTGGATCGATCGTGCGATCAAGCATCAAGTCGTAAATTGTGATGGCATCGTGGGCGTTGATACCCAAGCCCGCAGAAAGTGCGCCTTGAGGGTCAAAATCGATGAGCAGTACCTTGCGGCCGTATTCGGCGAGCGCTGCCGACATGTTGATTGAGGTGGTGGTCTTGCCGACGCCGCCCTTTTGATTACACATCGCGATGATGCGTGCAGGGCCATGGGACTTCAACGGCTTTGGGGTGGCGAAGCGGGTGTCCGCAGATGCCTTAGCCATGATTTCCTCCCGAAATTACGTTTGAATCGGGTTCTAGCCTACCTTCTGGCTAGGTCAGAAAAATCCTGGCCAGCTCCTAGCGCCCGGCGCAGGGGTGCCTTAGCGGCGTGCGCGCGGATGGGCTGTTCCGTAGATTTCCCTGAGCTTGTCTACCGTGACCAGGGTGTAAATCTGGGTTGTTGCCACTGATGAGTGTCCCAGCAGCTCCTGGACTACACGGACATCTGCCCCACCCTCTAGCAAATGGGTGGCAAAGGAGTGTCTAAAGGTGTGCGGAGAGATTTCGCCCGGTAACTCGGCCACCCTGGCAGCTTCGCTAATGATCTGCCAGGCACTCTGGCGGCTTAGGCGGCCGCCACGCTGATTTAGAAACAGTGCCGGGGTTCCTTTACCCTGCCCAACCAGGGTTGGCCGAGTTCTCACCAGGTAGGAATCTAGGGCTCTCTGGGCATACCCACCAACTGGCACGATGCGCTCCTTGGAGCCCTTACCAAATAGCCGAACCAGCGTTGGGTCAACCAGGTCGTCGAGATCTAGATTGATGAGCTCGCTGATTCGGGCACCGGTCGCATAGAGCAACTCAAGCATTGCTCGGTCTCTCACTCGCACTGGATCGGCGGCCATGGCCGCTTCATCGGCTGGGTCTGGACCTGCCGCCGCGAGCAGCTTTTCAATCTGGTCAACGGTGATTGCTTTGGGCAGGTTTCGTGGACTCTTTGGAGGCTTTACCGCTGCTGCCACATCGCCAGGTGTGATGTTTTCAAGGAGCCAAAATTTATGCAGTCCTCGTACGCCAGCTAACACTCTGGCAACCGAACTTGAGATTAGTCCGGATTTAATTTTCAGTGACTCGGCGAACTCGGTAATCGCTAACTCGGTGATTTGCTCCGGTTGCTCGATGCCCTTTTCTTCAAGAAAAGAACTGTACCTAGCAAGATCAGCCCGATAGGCGGCAAGGGTGTTTTTTGCCATGCCACGCTCAATGGTTAGGTGGCGAAGATATGAATCAACCAGTGCTGGTAATTGACTCGGCATTGCTACTTTGCCCTAGGCATCTAATTCAGTAATTGACTATGAGCCCGAAACTTCGAACAATTTGTTCGATGCCTGTCGCTCGATTGCCGCAACAATTAGGCCCTTGAACAGTGGGTGCGCATTGGTTGGACGTGAGCGGAATTCAGGGTGAGCCTGAGTTGCAACGTAGTAAGGGTGTACTTCGCGAGGAAGTTCAACAAACTCCACGAGGTGATCGTCAGGTGATGTACCAGAGAAAACCAAACCCTTTTCAGCAATCTGATCGCGATAGGTGTTGTTAACTTCGTAGCGGTGACGGTGACGTTCATCAACAGACGCTGCACCGTAAACCTCAGCAACGATTGAGCCAGGCTTTAGCTTTGCGGTGTAAAGACCAAGGCGCATAGTGCCTCCCATGTCTCCACCGGCAATGATGTCAACCTGTTCGGCCATTGTCGCAATCACCGGGTACTTTGCGTCAGCATCAAACTCGGTAGATGATGCTCCCTCTAGTCCAACTACGTTTCGAGCGTATTCAATCACCATGCACTGCAGACCTAGGCAAAGGCCCAATGCTGGAATCTTATTTTCGCGAGCGAACTTCAACGCACCAAGTTTGCCTTCGATTCCGCGAACACCAAATCCACCGGGAATACAGATTGCATCAACGTCAGCCAGTGCTTCACGAGCCCCGTCTTCAGTTTCACAATCGTCAGAAGCAATCCACTTGATGTTGACCTTGGCCATGTTGGCAAAACCACCAGCGCGAATCGCCTCGGTTACAGATAGATACGCATCCGGAAGATCAATGTACTTACCAACCAGACCGATGCGAACCTCGTGCTTAGGGTGGTGAACTGCATCAAGCACTCCCTGCCAGCGACTCCAGTCGACTTCCCCAGCTTTTTCCTTTAGGCCTAGGCGCTCAATCACGTAGGTGTCGAGGCCCTCTTCGTTGAGAACTGTTGGCACGTCGTAAATGCTCGAAGCATCAGCTGCTGTGATCACGGCTTTCTTATCGATGTCGCACATCAACGCAATCTTGTTCTTGATTGAGTCAGGAAGTGCACGGTCGGTGCGGCAAACAACAGCATCAGGCTGAATACCAATTGAGCGCAAGGTTGCTACCGAGTGCTGAGTTGGCTTGGTCTTAAGTTCCCCCGATGCTGCTAGGTAAGGAACTAGAGAAACGTGAATATAGAAGACATTGTCGCGACCAACTTCGTGACGAATCTGACGCGCTGCCTCGATGAACGGTTGCGACTCAATGTCGCCAACGGTTCCACCAATTTCGGTGATGATTACATCTGGTGCCGGAACATCGTGCGACTGCAACCGCATACGGCGTTTGATTTCGTTAGTGATGTGCGGAATAACCTGAACGGTGTCACCTAGGTACTCGCCGCGACGCTCACGTGCAATCACGGTTGAATAAATCTGACCGGTGGTTACGTTTGCTGATTGACCCAGGTTGATATCTAGGAAGCGTTCGTAGTGACCAATGTCTAGGTCTGTTTCAGCGCCATCATCGGTTACGAAAACTTCACCGTGCTGAAAAGGGTTCATTGTGCCGGGATCAACGTTTAGGTACGGATCCAGCTTCTGCATTACGACCTTTAGGCCGCGGGCACGAAGTAGGTTGCCAAGACTCGAGGCGGTGAGGCCCTTACCGAGTGATGATGCAACACCTCCGGTGACGAAAATGTGACGTGTGATACCGGAATCCATTGCTTCTGCCATGGAATTTAACTCTACCAGCGAACCTAAACACCGATGACCTAGCGACATGCTGAGGCCCTTTAAATAAGTGGTTTTTAGGCAAATTCGGCGTGAGCTTTTTCAAGCAATTCGGCCGCGTGGGTCCTACCCGAGTCTGACTCTGGCATGCCCGAAAGCATGCGAGCCAGTTCATTGACTCGATCTTCGTTGTTCAGGGCAACGACATCGGTTGCGGTGAATTCATCGGTGCTGTTTTTCAATACCCGTAAGTGTTGATTTGCGAACGCCGCAACCTGGGCCAAGTGGGTGACCACGATGACCTGGGCCTGTTTCGCCAGCATCGCCAAACGACGACCTACCTCAATTGCTGCAGCGCCGCCTACCCCGGCATCTACTTCATCGAAGATGAAGGTAGGCGCCTGCTGGGTTTGTGCGAGCACAACTTCAATCGCAAGCATGATTCGGGAAAGCTCGCCGCCACTGGCACCCTTACCCAATGGCCTTGGCTCGGCACCCGGATAAGAGGAAAGCTGAATTGAAACCTGATCTGCACCGAATGGTCCAAAATCTTCGGCGGCAACCACACCAACCACGAGCGTGGAGCCGGTCATGGCAAGAGCTGCCAATTCGGCGGTTACTTGCTCGGCCAGATTTTTCGCGGCTTCCGTGCGCGCCGCACTGAGTTCTTGCGCGCCCTTGGTCATTGCCGAATGTTGCTCTTGCACCTGCTTGGTGAGTTGCTCGATTTGATCCGATGATGAATCAAGCTCCAGCAGACGATCGCTTGCTGATTCACGCAGTTTGATCACATCTTCGAGAGTTGGTCCGTATTTGCGAATCAAAGTATTCAAAACCGCTCGGCGTTCCTGAATTGATTCCAGGACTCTTGCCGAATCACCATCTAGTCCGTCAAGGTAGCTGGAAATTTCTGCCGATGCGTCGTTCAACTGATAACCAAGTTGTTTTAGCGACTCGGCAATTTTCGCCAACTCAGGGTCATGCGCAGCAACCTGCTCGAGTGAGCGACGAGCAGCACCAATCAAGCCGATTGCATCGGTGGCACCGTCAAAAGACTCGCTAGAAATTGCCTCGTGCGCAGAACTTGCCGCGATGCGCAATTCTTCAACGTGGGTTAGTCGGTTTGCTTTGTCGGTCAGTTCTTGATCTTCACCCGGCTTTGGATCTGCTGCTTCAAGTTCTTCAACCGATGCGCGAAGCTCTTGGGCTTCCTTGGCTCGTGAATCCAGAGCGGATTGAATTTCAATGAGTTGCTGGCTTGAGGATTTCCACTGGTTAAAGTGTTGTTGGTAATCAGCTAGCAGGTTCGCTACCCCAGCGAATTGATCAAGTGCCTCGCGCTGAGCAACAGCACTCTTTAGGCGAATCTGATCTGACTGGCCATGGACGACAACCAATCTTTCGCCAAGTTCGCTGAGCAAATTAATTGGTGCGGCTTTTCCAGAAACCGATGCTCGGCCTCGTCCTTCGCTCGAGACCGAGCGATTCATGATTAGCTCTCCTGCGGAGATTTCTGCACCGGCTTCGGCAAGACGATCGGCAACCTGCGCGGCAGCATCGGTGTTGTCCTTTAGAAACCAACGACCTTCGACAAAAGCCTGGTCCTGACCGCGGCGGATAGAAGATGTGTCTGAGCGCTCACCCAGCAGTAGACCCAGAGCGGATAGCACCATTGTTTTTCCCGCGCCAGTTTCACCTGTAATTACGGTGAGGCCTGGGCCAAAAGAAAGTCGCGCTTCTTGAATGACACCCAGATCGCGGATGTAGATTTCTTCAATCACGATAAAGACCTATTTCGAAGACTCGTCTGGTCCGCGCCAGCCAGCAACCGGGAGTGAGAATTTCTTAACCAAGCGATCGGTAAATGTGCTGGTGCGAAGACGAGCGAGCTTTACCGGAGTTGCCGATTTAGTAACTTCAACGCGTGCACCCGTTGGTAACTGCCAACTGCGGCGACCATCGCACCAAAGCACTCCGTCACCAGAACTGCGGCGAAGAACTTCCACAGCAACCATTGCGTCAGGTTTTACGACAAGAGGTCGAGCAAAGAGTGCGTGTGCGCTAATTGGAACAACAAGAAGGGCATCAACCGATGGCCAAACAACAGGACCGCCGGCAGAGAATGCGTACGCGGTTGAACCGGTTGGTGTTGACATCACGATGCCGTCGCAACCAAAGCTAGATAGCGGGTGGCCTTCAACCTCAATGACGACCTCAAGCATGCGCTCACTGGCGCTCTTTTCAACGGTTGCTTCATTCAGCGCCCAGGTTCGGAAAACTTCTTTGCCATCAACAATCACGGCAACATCTAGGGTGAGGCGTTCTTTAATCACGTAATCGCGTTCAACAACGCGGTGCACTGCCTCAGCGAATTCTTCGCGCTCTGATTCGGCGAGAAAACCCACGTGACCCAGATTGATTCCCATGAGTGGAACTGAATGCTCGCGTACGATTTCGGCGGCCTTCAAGATGGTTCCGTCACCGCCTAGAACAACAGCCAACTCTAGGTCTGTCATCTTGCAATCAACATCCAGAGTCTTGACCGAATCCAGAATTGTTGCAGGCAAAACCTGCGAAGAAACATGCGACTTGAAATCGGCAAGATCTGCTGCGGTAAGAACTGGAGTAATTCCAGCGGCGTGCAATTGTTCAATGGCAACCTGAGCTGCGGCAACTGCATCGTTGCGACCGGTGTGGGCAACAACTAGAACAAAACGAGACGCGCTGTTATCAGCGGATTTACTCATTTGGCCTCCTTCGCTACCGACTCAATCCTGTCTGTCCATTTTGACTGATTAACAGGCTCATTAGGACTAATCCACAAAACGTACTCAATGTTCCCATGTGTGCCAGGCAATTCTGAGCGCTCAAGGCCCCTAATGCCCATTCCTAGGCGGGAAGCCTCATCGGTTACCTGCTTGATTGCTCCGGCTCGTAGGTTGTGATCATTCACCAAACCGTGGGCGCTCAGGGACTGCTTGCCAACCTCAAACTGCGGCTTCACCAAGACTACGAATTCAGCCTTTGGCGCTACCGAGAGCATCTGCTCCAGAACCAGAGTCAGTGAGATGAAAGATAGGTCGGCAACTACAACATCGATGTTGATTAGCGACTGCTGAATGCCGGTGCGCTCTGCAAGAGTTGCTGGGCTTAGTTCGCGAGCGTTGAAGCCCTCGACACAAATGACTTTAGGGTGATCGAAAAGTTGCTCAACCATTTGTTCGTGGCCGACATCAATCGCAAAAACCTTGGCTATTCCCCTGCGCAAAAGCACATCGGTGAACCCACCGGTTGAGGCACCTACATCTAGCGCGGTTTTGCCGACTAGATCGATCTCAGTAAATACATCAAGGGCTTTAGCCAGTTTGTGGCCCGCACGCGAGACATAATCAATGGATTCGAGAACAGCAATTTTGTCGTTCTCTTCAACATTCTGCGAAGACTTGCGAGCAGCCTTACCGTTTATTAGAACGCGATTAGATTCCACCAGGGTTGATGCGTGATTTCTTGATCTTGCTAGCCCTCGTTCTACCAGTACTAGATCGATGCGCATCGTTAATCCTCTGGTAGTTCTTCGAAGAGACCACCCGGAGGGGTCACAGTGATTTCGCCTTTTGCGACATCAACGGTTGGTGCAAAAGCCTTAATGAATGGCATTAGAACTTCTCCGCTCGGCGTTTCAATTGCCAAGCAGTCTTGCGCTGGAAGGTGTTCGACTCTAACGACAGTTCCGATTTGGATTCCATCGCGAATAATCTTTAGCCCCACAAGCTGGTGGTCGTACCAAGCATCTGGTTCTTCAGGAAGAATCTCCAAGTCGGCATCAACCAACAGGATTGCCTTTACCAATGTGTCTGCCGCGCTGCGATCTTCGACTTCGTTCAAAAACAAAACTGGAGATGCGTTGTAATAACGCAGCTCTTTAACCGATACGGTTTTGCCGAACCAGGGTGAAGTATCAGGAACCTGAAGGTTTAGTACCGCGCCAGTCTTGAAACGAGTTTCAGGGCTATCGGTGTAGAGCTCAAGTTTGAACGCTCCCTTTAGGCCGTGGGCCTTGACCAGACGGCCAACACGAAGCGTGGTCTTACTAGAAATCGGTGTCCACCACGTCAACGCGTACCTTCTTGCCATCGGCAAGAGCATTCACGACAGTACGCAGTGATTTTGCTGTTCGGCCATTGCGCCCGATCACACGACCCAGATCATCTGGGTGCACGTGAACCTCAAGCAAGTCTCCTCGTGAAGTTGTGCGTGCAGTCACGGTAGCGTCTTCAGGATTGTCGACGATGCCTTTGACAAGGTGTTCGAGCGCAGCGGCTAACATCTATTTACTCAGCTGTTTCTTCAGCTGCTGCTTCTGCAGCAGGAGCTTCTTCAGCCGCAGCTTCAGCAGCAGGTGCCTCTACAACTTCTTCAACCTGTGCAGCTTCAGCAACTGGTGCTTCTGCAACTTCTTCAACTGCAGCTGGAGCCTCTACAGATTCTGCAGCTTCGGCAGCAGGCGCTTCATCAGCAACCGGTGCAGCCTTCTTTGCAGCAACCTGCTCCTTTGGAACAAGAACAGTCTTCTTCTTGGTGTCGATCTCGAAAACAGCCTTAGGCTCTGCAAGCTTTACGGTGTTCTTCGCGGTCTTGTCACCCTTTGATGCCTGGTAGTCACCAGTCAGCTTTAGAAGAACTGCAACCTGCTCGGTTGGCTGTGCGCCAACGCCAAGCCAGTACTGAGCGCGCTCAGAGTTAACTTCAATGATTGATGGGTTGTTGGTTGGTACGTAGCGACCAATCTCCTCGATTACTCGACCGTCGCGGTGAGTCTTTGAGTCCGCAACAACAATGCGGTAGTGCGGGGTACGGATTTTTCCGTGACGTGCTAGGCGGATTTTTACAGCCAACGTTTTGCTCCTGATATTCGTATTGAGTCGAACGATCAACCGTGAGCGTGGGGGCACACTCGGAAGAAAAAGCTCTGTGGGTTGTCGTAATCGTTTGGTTAGAGGGTCAAACGGCGACAACCGCTCTATTCTGCCAGATAAACGGGCGTGGCGCTAGTTCCAGTCAGGTTTGACTAGCCAAGCCCAAAGGCAGAACCGGACCCCGATGATGTCTCGGATGGATTCTGACCCAGCGCCCGAGCAGCCTCTTCGGCAGCGCGTTTTGCAGGATTACCCGACTTTGAGCCTTTTTTATCTTTGGCCTTAGCCGATTTACCTGGTCGGCCACCGCCAAAGCCGCCGCCCATGGCTGGCATACCCGGCATACCCGGCATTTGCGGGACACCGCCCTTGGCGACCGTTTTCATCATTTTGGCTGCTTGCTCGAAGCGGTTCACTAGCGAATTCACGTCAGTCACGGTCATTCCAGAACCTTTGGCAATGCGAGAACGGCGTGAACCATTCAAAAGCTTTGGTTGGCGACGCTCGGCCGGGGTCATCGAACGAATAATTGCCTCGGTGCGATCGATCTCTTTTTCATCAAAGTTCTCTAGCTGCTGACGCATTTGTCCTGCGCCAGGCATCATCGCCAACATGCTCTTCAGTGAACCCATTTTGCGAAGCTGCTGCATCTGATCAAGAAAGTCTTCGAGGGTGAAAGTATCCTTGGCCAGTTTTTCAGCCATGGCACGTGCTTCGGTTTCATCGAAGTTCTTTTGAGTCTGCTCAATCAGCGTGAGCACGTCACCCATGTCAAGAATTCGACTTGCCATACGATCTGGGTAGAACGGCTCGAAGGCATCCAGCGCCTCACCGTTTGAAGCAAAGAGAATTGGCTTACCGGTTACAGAGGCAACCGATAGCGCCGCACCACCGCGAGCATCGCCATCCAACTTGGTTAGCACCACGCCGGTGATTCCAACGCCATCATCGAACGCTTTGGCAACGTTGACCGCGTCTTGACCAATCATCGAGTCAATTACAAAAAGAACTTCGTCAGGGTCGGTTGCCTTGCGGATATCTTTAGCCTGGGTCATCAATTCTTCATCGATGCCAAGACGACCGGCGGTGTCAACGATGACGACGCTGAACATCTTTTGCTTTGCGTGCTTGATTGCATCTTTGGCAACGGCTACTGGATTTCCAACGCCATTTCCTGGCTCAGGTGCAAAAACCGGAACATCGATGCGTTCACCAACAACCTGTAGTTGATTTACCGCGTTTGGACGCTGAAGGTCAGCAGCAACCAAAATTGGAGTTTGACCTTGGTCCTTAAGCCACTTGGCAAGTTTTCCGGCGAGCGTAGTTTTACCTGAACCCTGTAGACCGGCAAGCATGATTACAGTTGGCGCGGTTTTAGCGAACGCTAGCTTGCGCTGCTCACCACCCAGAATCTTGACAAGTTCTTCGTTAACAATTTGCACGACCTGCTGCGCAGGATTTAGTGCCTTGGAAACTTCATCACCTAGTGCGCGGTCACGAACTGCGGTGGTGAAGTTTTTTACAACGTCAAGGGCAACGTCGGCCTCGAGTAATGCACGACGAATTTCTCTAAGGGTGGCATCGATGTCGGCCGGGCTTAACTTGCCCTTGCTGCGAAGATTCTTGAACGTCTCAATTAAACGATCAGATAGATTTCCGAACATCACTCCCCTCCCTAGTTCACTAGTCCGTTAGCAAATTCTTTGGCGTCAAAGAATGCAAAATCATCAATGCCTTCGCCAACACCTACAAGTTTCACAGGAATTCCAAGCTCGCGCTGAATTGAATAGACAATTCCGCCCTTGGCTGTGCCATCTAACTTGGTCAGCACAACACCGGTCACTTTGGCAACCTCAGCAAACGCTTTTGCTTGAGCCAAGCCGTTTTGTCCAGTTGTTGCATCTAGCACAAGCAGCACTTCGCTAATCTGCGCTTGCTTTTCAATAACTCTGCGAATTTTGTCTAGTTCGTTCATCAGGTCGGCTTTGTTCTGCAAGCGACCAGCCGTATCAATAATCACGATGTCAGCGTCCTGTTTAATTGCCTCATCTACAGTTTCGAAGGCAACGGCTGCAGGGTCTTGGCCCTCCTGCTTTGGCCGCACCAGAGATGCTCCCGCTCGCTCGGCCCAGGTAGCCACCTGGTCTACGGCGGCGGCGCGGAAAGTATCGGCTGCACCGATTACAACTTTGAAACCACCCTGTACAAGCCAGTTAGAGAGCTTGCCGATGGTTGTGGTCTTGCCAACACCGTTTACTCCAACTACGAGAAGCACATAAGGCGTCTTGCCATCGCTTAGATTCAGTGCCTTGTTAGGGTTCTCTAAGTTTTCTTCAAGAACGGCAGCAAGAATCTCTTTCAGGTCTTTATCGGTTTTTGCACCAGACTTTTTGGCTCTTACCTTGACATCAGCAACGATGGTCGTAGAAGCATCCACGCCAAAGTCTGACTGAATCAAAGTGTCTTCAAGTTCGTCAAGATTCTCTGGATCAAACTTGATTTTTGAAAAGAGTGAGCGAATCCCCTTCTTGGCACTGCGCTTTGGTAGATCGACCTTTTCCAATTCAGGAAGCGCTGGAAGTTCGGCAGCAGTTTCTTTTGGAGACTCAGCGGTGATTTCGGAAGATGTGTCTATAGCATCGGAGAATTCACCGGGAGTCTCCTGCTCAACCTGAGCTGCAGGATCTTGACGCTTACGCTTCCAGAATTGGAAAGCCACGTTTATTCCTTTTCGGCGAGGCGTTGGCCAACAACAGCAGAGATACCGTCTTGACGCATCGATACACCGTAGAGCGCATCGGCGATCTCCATGGTGCGCTTTTGGTGGGTAATGATGATCAGCTGCGAGTTGGTGCGCAGGTCTTCAAAAATCTGAAGCAAGCGGCCAAGGTTTGCATCGTCGAGAGCCGCCTCAACCTCATCCATTACGTAGAACGGTGAAGGGCGCGCCTTGAAAATCGCAACCATAAGTGCAACAGCTGCCAACGAGCGCTCACCACCCGATAGCAATGAGAGCCTTTCGATTCGCTTACCCGCTGGCTTGACTGTTACTTCAAGTCCGGTGGTTAGCAAGTTGTCTGGGTCGGTCAAGAAGATAGATCCGGTTCCGCCTGGGAACAGAGTTGGGAAAACAGTTTCGAATGCCTTGCGAGTGTCTTCGAATGCATCACCGAAAATTGTTTGCATCTTCGCGTCAAGATCGTCGATGATCTGAAGCAAGTCCTTGCGAGTCTGAGTTAGATCAGCAAGCTGTTCGGTTAGGAACTTGTGACGCTGCTCGAGGGCTGCAAATTCTTCGAGAGCAAGTGGGTTCACTTTTCCTAGCTTGTCGAATAGACGCTCTGCGTCTTTCAAACGCTTCTGCTGTTCTTCACGAACGAATGGCTTGGTTCCACCCTCGGCATCTTCGTCAGGAATTGGAATTTCAGGTCCGTACTCTTCAAGAAGAACTGTTTGCTCAAGACCTAGCTCGTCGTTTGCACGAGTCACTAGGTTGGCCAGGGTTAGACGCTTTTCGTGGTTTGCCAACTCCATGTCGTGAACACTCTGAGTTAGACCAGAAAGCTTCATTTGAATTTCAGCGGTTTCGCCGCGAAGCTTCACGAGCTCAGTGTTCTGGTTCTGGCGCTGTGATTCCAATTCGTGCAACTTGAACTTGGCCTTAGAAGCACTGTCGGCAACGGCATCCATCAAAGTAGGAAGAACGTTCAAAACCTTATTTGCTGAAGCAAGTTGACGCTGCTGAACTGCCGCGGCTGCCTTTGAGCGAGCAATTGCATCTTTGGCCTCTGAAACCTGCGAGCGAAGTGCGGAAGCGCGCTCCTGCTCGACTCGAACTCGTTCGATTGCCGCACCAAGCTCAATACGCAACTCAAGTTCGCGCTGACGCTCCTGCTCGAGGTTGTCGGCAAGAGTTTGGCGGTTGGCCAGATCAAGCTCTGGGCGTTCCTGTGCGGCAAATGAATCGTGCGCGGCGATGGCAGCATTAAGAGCAGCTTCTGCAGCTGCAATACCCTGGGATGCATTTTCGGCAACCATGGCCAGACGCTCGAGCTCTGCCTCAGATGCCTCAACCTGAACGCGCAGACGGCCAAGTTTTTCAGCATTGGCTGCAAGGTTTGCATCTTGCTCATTCAACGCGGCAAGAGCTTCTTTTTCAGAGGCCTTAGCGGCTTCTTCTGTTGAACGTGCCTGAGCCAGCTCCGAGTTTGATTTTTCGATGAAGTTGTTTACTTCGCTTAGGCGCTTCTCAGCTCCATCGCGTTCCGCCACAAGTTCCAACTTTGACGGTGCGGATGAAGATCCACCGCGAATTACCGATTCGGTTAGAACGTCACCATCTAGGGTGATGAGGGTCAATTTCAAAGTCGATGAGTCGCGTGAGTAGAGCTGACGAGCGGCATCTAGATCGTCAACGATAACCACGCTTGATAGCAGTGCAAGAATTCCGGTTGGAGCATCAACCACATCGGCAGCTGCGCGAGCACCAACAATGTTCGGAAGATTTGCCGCAGCGCCTTTGGCGTCAACATCGGCAACGATAAGTTCTACGCGACCGCCGTCACTCTTCTTTAGGTGCTCGATTGCAGCGAGACCCTCGTCGCGTGAATCTGCGACCAAAGCATCGGCCAATGGACCAAGAGCTGCTGCAATCGCTGCTTCGAAACCATTCTGGATAGTCATGTGTGATGCAACAAGTCCCCGGATACCGCGAAGACCAGCAGAAGAAATCTCTGATGCGCCGTCTTTTTGTTCAAGGGTTAGGTTCAGTGCTGAACGCTTTGCAGCAAGCGAGTCGCGCTCACGCTCAGCTTTGTGCAGTTCTTCACGCAGGCTTTCAATTCTTGAGCCAGCTTCCGATACTGCTTTCTGTGCAGCTTCGTATCGGTTTTCAAGGGCGCTGTCTGATGAACTTTGCTGGTTCTGGTTTTGCAACTCAGCGTCATACTCAGCTTTGCGAGCTGCGTGACGATCGCGCGCCTCTCCAAGTGCGCTCTCGTGGCGAACAACTTCGCCACGCATGCTGACCAACTTAGATTCGGCAACGGCGGCTTCATTAGCTAAGCGTGCTTTATCAAGATCAAACTTTGAAATAAGTGCGTTCTGCTCGGCAACCTGGTTGTCAAACTTTTCAAGAGCGTCGCGCGCTTCGCTTCTTGATGCCTCCGCTGAATTCAGAGCCTGCTTGAGAGTTTCAACGGTTGCTGATAGTTCAGTTGCTGTCGCAATTGCCTGATCGGCTTCTGTATCAAGCGCCGCTGGGTCAATTTGCCCTGCAGATACTTCAGCCTGCTGACTCAAAAGCGCAACACGCTGGTTTGCAATCGAAAGAAGTGAGCGAAGACGTTCGGCAAGTGAGTCAAATTGGTAAGAAAGGTTTCTTGCCTGATCAAGTTCACTTGAAACCTGTGCGGCTTCCAGCTGACCAAGTCGTGCCGTGTTTTCGGCGAGCAGACTCTGCAGAATATTTCGCTCACCGCGACGATCAGCCTCAGACTTTGCTGTCTCTTCTAATCCACGGTGTAATTCAGAAATGTCGGCGGCAAGCAATCGCGACTTGGCATCACGAACTACTGCAGCAATTCCTTGAGCTTCACGAGCTACCTCGGCCTGCTGACTTAGTGGCTTCAACTGGCGACGCACTTCCCCGGCCAAGTCGTTCAAGCGAGTGAGGTTTGCCTGCATGGCATCGAGTTTGCGTTCGGTCTTTTCTTTGCGGCGACGGTGCTTCAAAATACCGGCCGCTTCTTCGATGAAACCTCGGCGCTCTTCTGGAGTTGCGCGAAGAACAGAATCAAGCTGACCCTGACCAACAATTACGTGCATTTCGCGACCAAGACCTGAATCGCTTAGCAATTCTTGAACATCAAGCAGACGAACTGGTTCGCCGTTGATCGCGTACTCGCTGCCGCCATTGCGGAACAAAGTTCGAGAAATAGTTACTTCTGCGTATTCGATAGGCAAAGCACCATCGGTGTTATCAATAGTCAGGATTACTTCGGCACGACCAAGCGGTCCCTTGGTGGAAGTACCGGCGAAGATAACGTCTTCCATTTTTCCACCGCGAAGACTCTTGGCACCCTGCTCACCCATTACCCAGGCAAGGGCGTCTACAACGTTAGATTTTCCAGAACCGTTTGGGCCGACAACTGCGGTCACGCCCTTTTCAAAAGCGAAAGTGGTTGGTTGGGCGAAGGATTTGAAGCCCTTCAGGGTGAGGCTCTTGAGATACAAGCTAACTCCCCGCCCTTCGCCTAATTTGCTGCAAATTATTGTCCGCGGACCAACTGCCGCGACTTATAAAAATACCTTATTTCGAGGGGTGCTCTTGCCACTGGGGACGGTCCACCCGACGGCGGCGACCCTTTAGGCCTTGAGTTTCTGGCAATGTGGGCAAAAGTGAGAGCCTCGGTTCATCCAAGAATCTCGCTTGATTTGGCGCCCACACCGATTACAAGGCTCGCCGGTCATTCCATAGGCGTTGAGGGAAACGGCAAAATAGCCGCTCTCACCGTTGACGTTTTTGTACTGCTCATCAAAGCTGGTGCCGCCTTCTTCCACGGCCTTGGCCAGAATCTGCCGAACGTGCTCCAAGAGTTCCTTGGCTTTCGCCGATGAAATGCTGGCTGCGGGTTGGTCATAGTGCAGTTTTGCGCGCCAAAGTGCTTCGTCGGCGTAAATGTTCCCGATACCACTGAGCGTTTGCTGATCTAAAAGCACGCGCTTGATGCCTGAGTTCTTTTTCTTGAACTTCGCAAGCACCACAGCTTCATCAAAATCTTGATCAAGCGGATCGCGAGTGATGTGGGCCGCCTGGATCGGAATCAAATTTAGCCAAGGCTTACCCTTGCCCACTCCGGCACTAAACCCACCGGGTTTTCCGTCGGGCGTCGGCTGCATCTCATCAATCGCCAAAGATCCAAAAATTCGCTGGTCGATGAAGCGGAATTCAACTTCTTTGCCGCGCGCTGTTTTCAAGTGGATGACGACTCTCGTGAGTTTGTCTTCCGGTTGATTGGCTTTTCTAAGCAGCATTTGACCACTCATGCCTAGATGGCCGACCATGGCGAGCTTTCGCGTCTCACCCTTCACCTCAAGCGGTAGCCACAGGAACTTTCCCCTGCGAACCACACCTAAAACCTTGGCGCCAATAAGAGTTTGCTGAAAATCTTTTACCCCGCCCGGATGGCGCTTCAGTGATCGAGCATCAAGAATGTCAACACCGATGACGGTGGCGTTGGTTAGCGCGGGGGCCAGCCCGGCGCGAACGGTCTCGACCTCAGGTAATTCAGGCATGGAAGTTACTTTAGTTTTGCTAATGCATCAATGGCGGCTTCAGTTTCAGCGCCCTTGCGAGATTTACCTTTGCCCTCGCCAATAATCTTTTCGTCAACGACTACCTTGGCGTGAAAATCTCGGTCGTGGTCGGGTCCTTCAAAAGTCGTTTCGTAAACTGGAGCGCTCTTGCCCTGCTCCTGAACGCGCTCCTGCAACGTAGTTTTTGGATCGCTGTTTTCGCGAAGCGCATCGGTGTCTTGAAGCAATGGGAAAACAAAACGCTCAACAATTCCGCGCGCTTCATCGAGGCCCTTAGAAACGTAAACGGCACCGAGGATTGCTTCGAAAGTATCGGCCAAAAGATTTAGCTTTGTGCGACCACCGGTTTGGTCTTCACCTTTACCTAGACGAAGGAATTCGCCCAGACCTAGTTCGCTGGCCACTCCGGCGAGCGCACGCGCTGAAACCACAGCGTTCTTAACTTTGGTTAGTTCGCCCTCTGGAAGCTCAACGAGTAGATCGTGAATATGTGCCGTAACGACAAATCCCAACACCGAGTCCCCGAGAAATTCGAGTCGTTCGTTGTTGGGAGTATTGCCGTGTTCGTAAGAATACGAACGGTGGGTAAGTGCGAGTTCGAGCAGCTGAGGCTCGATGTCAACGCCTAAGCGAGTGCATAGAACGTTGAGGCTCATCGCGACTTAGAAAGTCTTATGCGTCAGCGACCTTGCGGCCCTTGTACTCAAGGAACAGCGCGTTGCCGGCTGAGTCTGAAACAAGCTTCGCTCGGTGAGGCATTGAGTAAACGGTCTTGCCGTTCTCAACGGTCTTCACCAGGGTAACTTCAGCGGCCTTCCACTGTGAGCGACGTGCGTGTGTACGTGCACGGGATAGGCGTCTCTTTGGTACTGGCATGGTACTTACTCTTCCTTCTTCTGAAGTTCTTGATTCTGAAGCTCTTGTAATGCAGTCCACCGCGAATCAATCGGGGCTTCGTGCACATGGTGCGGATTGTCAGCCATCTTCACACCGCATTCCGCGCACAAACCTAAACAGTCAGTGCTACAAAGTGGGTGGAACGGAAGATTTAGTACTACCGCGTCACGGATGATTTGTTCTAGATCGATTTGCTCGTCTTGGACAACGTGTTCATCCTCGTTGATTAAAGAATAGGCGAAAAGTTCCTGAAAATCCACCTCAACCGGGACAGTGAGGGGTTCTAAGCACCTGCTGCACTCGGCATCGGCGTCAACAAATACCTCGCCGGTGGCCAGGATTCCCTCGTGCACTGACTCCAAGCGAACATCTAGGTCTAGCTCAGCGCCCTTTGGAATTAGGGCAATCCCCTCGCCCATTTGATCTGGTGTGACGATATCGAGCTTCAATTCACGCATTTGACCCGGCTTATGCATCAAATCGTGCACAGCTACCTGGTAATCGCCGCTCTCTTTGACTGGGCCGGCCATCATGCCTGAGCCTTTCGATTGGCTGCAGAACTGGTCAGGGCTCGGGCAGTTGCCTCCGAGACGTACTTCGTGACATCGCCGCCGAGGTCAGCTACCTGTTTCACCAGTGAACTCGAGACATGACCGTGGATTGGGTCAGCCGGGATGAAAACCGTTTCTACCCCGGCGAGGTCGCGATTTACCTGGGCCATTGGTAGTTCGTAGTCCAGATCCACGCTCGTGCGGAATCCCTTTACCAATGCAGTCGCGCCAACCATCTTGCAGTAATTGACCAGTAATCCGCCGTCCAAAGTATCAACCACAATTTTTGCTGAAACAGTCTTTGCCGGGCCATCTAGTTTCATTTCGGCGAGGCTGGCACGGATCAGTTCAACGCGCTCTTCGCTCGAGAATCTTGGAGCCTTGGATGGGTTGTGCACCACCAGAATGTGGACCTCTTCAAATAGATTCGCGGCACGAGCGGCGATATCTAGGTGCCCCAAAGTGATTGGGTCAAAAGAACCTGGATAAACAGCAATTGAAGGCATTGCTCTAGGTTAGCCGAGCGGATTACCCCTTGGCTAGGTTGGCTTGAAGATCTTGATCCTGACGATCCAAAGCTTCAGCCAAAACGGGGTGCTTTTCAAGTGTTGGGTCCTCAGCCAGTAGCGCTTCAACCTGGGTTCTGGCTGATTGAATCAACTTGGCGTCTTGAAGGACTCTAAGAAGTTTGAGACTTGATCGCCCGCCAGATTGGGTTTGCCCGAGCACATCGCCCTCGCGACGAAGCTCAAGGTCAATTTCACTCAACTCAAAACCATCCAGGGTTTTAGCCACGGCATTGACTCGCTCAAGGGCCAGCGAACCTTCTTCGGCAGATGTGAGCAGCAGACATAAACCAGCATTGCCACCGCGACCAACTCGACCTCGAAGCTGATGCAACTGACTGATGCCGAATCGGTCGGCATCAAGAATTACCATCACGGTTGCATTCGGTACGTCAACACCAACTTCGATAACCGTGGTGGAAACCATCAGGTCAGTTTCTCCGGCAGCAAAGCTCGACATGACCTGAGCCTTATCTTCAGAACTCATGCGGCCGTGCATCGTTTCGATTTTCAAATCTTTCAGCGCTGGTACTTTACGCAGAGATTCGGTCATTCCAATTGCAGAAGCCAAAAGTTGCTTTGGTTTCTTTGCAAATTCGGCAGCTTGCGAATCGGTTCCGTCTAGGAACATGAAGTCATCTTCTGCAGCGCCGCCAGATTCTATTAATTCTTCTCCCGGATCATCCTCATCAATTCGTGGACAGACAACGAAAGCTTGACGGCCGTTTGCGACTTCTTCAGCCACGCGTTGCCAAGTTCTGGCAACGAGTGCTGGCTGCGACAGTTGAACGACGTGTGAAGTAATTCCCTGTCGTCCAGCAGGTAATTCGGTGAGGGTTGAAATATCGAGGTCACCAAAAACAGTTACGGCAAGTGTGCGCGGAATTGGTGTTGCCGTCATGGTTAGAACGTGCGGAGGCTGCTTGCCTTTGAGTCTTAGTGCCTCGCGCTGTTCAACACCGAATCTGTGCTGCTCATCAATCACGATTAATCCAAGATCTAGAAATTCAACTTTTTCAGCAATCAGCGCGTGAGTGCCAACAATGATTTGCGCTTTACCACTGACGAGCTGCAGCATGGCTCGTTTGCGATCGGCAGTGTTCATCTGGCCGGTTAGTAGCGTCAGTCCAAGTTCTTTAGCAAGTTCTTCGCCCAAGGTTTTTTCAATCGATTTATAGTGTTGTGCCGCGAGCACCTCGGTTGGTGCCAATAGAGCTGACTGGCCGCCCGAATCTGCAACCGTGAGCATCGCCCGCAACGCAACCAATGTCTTACCGGAACCCACCTCACCCTGAAGCAGTCGATTCATCGGATGTGATTGTGCTAAATCTTGTGAAATTTCATTGCCAACCGAGACTTGCCCCTTAGTTAGAGTGAACGGCAGTGACGCGTCAAACTTTGAAAGCAAGTTATTCTTGCCTGCCACGCGAGGCGTTGCCTTGACGTGTTGAATGTCAGCGCGACGCTTGAGCAGGGTTGCCTGCAACATAAAGGCCTCGTGAAATTTCAAAGTGTCTCGCGCTGCATGCCAATCGGAGTGTTTTTCGGGGCGATGAATGTTTCTAATTGCCTGATCTAAAGTCAGCAATTTATTTGTCTTGATCGTCTCAGCAGACAGTTCATCGGTGATGGGTTCAAGCGTGTCAAGAATCACGGCCATGGCTCGCTGAATTGCCCAGGTGGTGACTGTTGAAGAAGCAGGGTAAATAGGAATAGGAAGTTCTGCCCAGCGCTTTGCATCTTCGTCTGAAATCTCTTCAGGGAACAATTCGTAATCCGGATGCGCCAACTGCAGCTTGCCCTGGTAACTGCTCACTTTGCCGGCGAACAGTCCTCGGGCACCGGTACGAAGTTCTTTTTGACGCCAAGCCTGGTTGAAAAACGAAAGGGTCATGAAACCGTGACCATCGGTGATTTTCACCTCGAGGATGCTGCCACTTCTGCCCTTCATTCTTCGCTCGCGCACCTCCACGATGTCGGCAACCACTGTGGCTGGTTCGCCAAGCGGAATCTCACTGATTGGAGTTAGCTCTCCCCTGGTTGAGTATCGGCGAGGAAAGTGCAGAAGCAAATCCGATAGCGTGCGCAGCTGCAAGTGCTTAGCCAAAGATTTTGCCGTGCGATCGCCGAGCACACGATCGAGCGGAGTATTTGGAAGCAGCATGCTTCTATCTTCGCCTGTCAACACGGGGCAAGACGGTAGGCATGGCTGTACGCTGTAAGTCTTATGACACGAATCATTGGTGGCATTGCTGGTTCGAGACAACTCACCAGCCCTGCAAAAGCAACCAGACCAACCAGCGACCGAATTCGCGAATCTGTTTTCAATCGAATCGCTGCTCGTCAGCTAATTGATGGAGCCAGAGTCTTGGACCTTTACGCCGGAACCGGTGCTCTTGCCCTAGAGGCGATTAGCCGCGGTGCCAGCTCTGCGATTTTGGTTGAGCGCGATGGCAAGGCTGCGGCGGTTTGTGTGAAGAATTGCCAGTTGGTTCAGAAGGCTTTGGAAAAGGAAGGCTTCTTTGAGGCCATCACCAAAGTTGCCAACAAGTCTGTTTCTACTTTCCTATCCGCCGACACTGCGGAATACGATTTAGTTTTCATTGATCCGCCGTACGAAGTATCTAATGAAGAAGTTGCAGAGAATCTTGTTTCCCTTGTTCCAAGATTGAATAAGGACGCGGTTGTAATGCTTGAAAGATCAAGCAGAACTGGCGCGGTGGATTTGCCTGAGGAGCTTGAACTCGATGAAGAAAAAAGTTACGGCGACACAATCGTCTACTGGCTTATCAAGCAATAGAAAAACCCCCGAAGTTTTCGGGGGTTTTCTAATTTAGCTTTTAGCCAAAGAATCCTTTGAGCTGACGCTCAGGCTCACCAACGTAAATCTGCTGAGGGCGACCAATCTTTGTTGCAGGGTCAACATTCATTTCAGTCCAGTGTGCAACCCAGCCAGGTAGTCGACCCATTGCAAACAGCGCTGTAAACATGCGCGGTGGGAAACCCAGCGCCTTGTAAATCACACCGGTGTAGAAATCAACGTTTGGATAAAGCTTGCGCTCCTGGAAATAAGGATCCGCTAGTGCCGCAGCCTCAAGTTCCTTGGCGATATCAAGTAGTGGGTCGTTGACGCCAAGTTCAGAAAGAACCTGGTCGGCAGTGGCCTTGATGATTCGTGCGCGTGGGTCAAGGTTTTTGTAAACGCGGTGACCGAATCCCATTAGGCGAATTCCGTCTTCCTTATTCTTGACTCGCTCAACAAAGCTCTGAACGCTCTGACCTGAATCCTTGATGTCCTGGAGCATTTCAAGAACAGCCTCGTTTGCTCCACCGTGTAGTGGACCAAAAAGCGCATTGATTCCGGAAGATACCGATGCGAAAAGATTTGCCTGGCTTGAGCCAACCAAACGCACGGTTGAAGTTGAGCAGTTCTGCTCGTGGTCTGCGTGCAGCACTAGCAATGTGTCTAGGGCTTTGGTGATTACAGGATTCTGAACATAATCTTCGGCCATGTTGCCAAAGTTCAAGCGCAGGAAATTCTCAACATACGACAGTGAGTTATCTGGGTAAAGCAGAGCCTGGCCCATGCTGTTCTTGTGTGAGTAGGCGGCCAGTACCGGCAACTTTGCCAACAAGCGAATTGTTGAAAGCTCAACCTGCTCAGGGTCGTGTGGATCCAGCGAGTCCTGGTAGAAAGTTGAAAGCGCAGAAACTCCAGCGGCTAGAACGGCCATCGGGTGAGCGTTCTGAGGCATTGCGTGGAACAGGTTTTTTAGGTCTTCGTGCAGAAGAGTGTGACGACGAATCTTCTCTTCGAAGCCCGCAAGTTCGGTAGGTGTTGGAAGTTCGCCATAAATTAGCAACCAAGCAGTTTCAAGGAAAGACTTTGTTCCCGCCAGCTGCTCAATTGGGTAACCCCTGTGGCGCAAAATTCCTTTTTCACCATCGATGAATGTGATGGCTGATTTTGTTGAAGCCGTATTTACAAAACCCTGGTCGTAGGCGGTAAGTCCGGTGAGTGCGGTGAATTTTGAAATGTCTACCGCGTCATGGCCATCAACGGCCGCAATTACTGGAAGGTCTGCGGTGATTTCACCATAAGTAACTGTGACTTTATCGCTCGAGGTCATCGAAGCTCCTACTGCTATTTTGAGACTTTTAGCCCTGTTTAGGCCTGAGATAAGCCTATGGCATCACGCAACCTGCGCGCTCCCTCGGCAATTTTTTCATCTGTGGCCGTAATCGAAAAACGAACAAAGTCCGTGCTGTGTTCACCATAGAAAGTTCCAGGAACCACGACAATTCCCAGATCTGCCATCCGGTCCACAGTCTTCCAGCAGTCCTCTCCGAGGGTTGCCCAAAGATAAAGACCCGCTTGGCTCTCGGCAAGGCGGAATCCGTAGGCGCGAACCGCATCAAGCAGCACCTCGCGACGCTCGCGGTAAATTTCTTTTTCAATCTTGACGTGCTCTTCGTCTCCCAGTGCGACAGCCATAGCGCGCTGAACCGGCCCCGGTGAGTTTAGGCCTGAATGCATTCTTAGATTGACGAGACCTTTAATCAACGATGATTCTCCAACAGCAAATGCTGCGCGGTAGCCAGCCATATTTGACTGCTTGCTGAGTGAGTAAACCGCAAGCACACCTTCATGGCTATCGCCGCAAACGCGTGGATCAAGAACGCTCGGAATTAATTTGTCACTCCACTCGCCCCAACCAAGCTCTGCGTAGCACTCGTCACTGGCAAGCAGCGCTCCCAATTCACGGGCGCGATCCACTGCGGCCTTCATGTCGGCAACATCCATCACGCGACCATCGGGGTTACCCGGCGAATTAATCCAAATCAGCTTTGCGTTGCTTGGCCACTTGGCGGGATCGTCCTCAGACACAATGTCGGCTCCGCACAAAGCCGCGCCAACTATATAAGCGGTGTATGCAACCTTTGGTTGCACAACAACATCACCCGGGCCAATACCCAGCAGTAGCGGCAACCACGAGATTAATTCTTTTGAGCCAATCGTCGGCATCACTTGTTCAGGCTTTAGTCCACTTACTCCGCGTCGACGCGCGAACCATTCAACTACCGCAGCCTTAAATTCTGGCGATCCACCTGTTGACGGATAACCGGGGGCATTTGATGACGCGTTCAACGCCTCTTGAATAATTACTGGAGTTGGATCAACCGGTGAACCAACCGATAGGTCTACCGCTCCGCCCGCATGCTTGGCAGCTTTAGCTGAATAAGGCTTCAGTTGCTCCCAAGGATATTCCGGCAGGCCATCAAACATGAGTGGGCTTACTGCGCTTGCGGAGGTAAGGCCGTAATTACAGAGTGATCGCTATTGATAAGGCCAACCTTGGCAGCGCCGCCAGGTGAACCAATCTCGCTAAAGAACTCCACGTTTGCCTTGTAGTACTCAGACCACTGCGATGGCAGGTCGTCTTCGTAGTAGATAGCTTCAACCGGACATACTGGCTCACAAGCTCCACAGTCCACACATTCATCGGGGTGAATGTAGAGCATGCGGTCACCCTCGTAAATGCAGTCAACTGGGCATTCTTCAATACATGCCTTGTCTTTAACATCAACGCAAGGAAGCGCGATTACGTAAGTCAATGTGAATCCTTTCGGGAACTATCTCTAGTTTAACGATGACCGCGAGAACTTCGGCGCCACGCGCCAGGCTGAACTTTAGGAAACAGAATTACTAGAGCAAAAATTCCGATCGAGCCATAAGCCCAAATATTTCCGGCGTCGTTGCCAGGGATGAACAACTCGCCGCCGGGCTGGCGCTGAGCTAGCCAAAATACCGTGGCGGCCAACGTTGCGGTCACCAAGTAGAGGGCGCCGCGGCTTCTTCTGAGAAGTCTCAGCGAGATTGCCAGTGAGGCGGTCATTACCAGGGCAACAATCAGACCGATGGCAGTTTGACCGGCGTCATTTGCCTTGACCTGATGCATCATCGTTCCGGCAAGGCCAACTAGAACTCCAAGTGGCATCGCCCATAAGAAAGTAAAGGCGGATCTAATGCCCAACAGAGCGCTAGGTGAAGATTTACGAATGCGCTCGGGCCTGTCATAGCGAATCTCTTTGCCTGGCACAACCGAGTAAGTTTCTGCGTTCACCGCGACCTGGCTAGCGTGCGCTTCGAGTGCAGCCTTTTTGATCTGAGCGGTCTTGACATTTCCGAACTCCGCGTCAAAAGGTTCGCGGGGTTCTGCAATCACCCAAAATTGTGGGGCGCGAGACTTTAGTTTTTTTGAAACCCTGCGAACCGCCATGGCAGTTGCATCGTGAGCCATCTTGTGATCTGGGTGCCCAAAACCACCTCGACGGTTATAGGTGAGAACCGCGTCAGGTTTGAAATCAATAATTTGTGCATAGATGTCATCGGCAATCACATTGGTTGCGGCAGCAGAAAGCGCCATCTCATCTAGGTCACGAGGTTTTGCAGGCTTCCCCCAAGGGTTAATCCGCATTCCGGAATCTAAATATGCTCGCGTTCCAGCAAACGCGTGCTGAACATTTCCAAAAACTTTGAGTGCTTCGAGCAACTCACCGGTTCTGAATGAACCCATGGCCGCCAAATTTCCTTCAAGGCCTTTTAGTTCATCGAGCTTTACTTTGCCGCGCTCTCCCCTAGTCAAAGTGAAGACTTTAACTTCACTCTTTGCCGCAATTCTGTCGGCAATAACGTGAGCCGTGAAAAGACTCTCGTCGTCTGGATGTGCATGCACAATCAGCAAACGCTTTGGGGTAAATCGTGGTTTAGCCATTATTCAACTTTAGAACAAAACCCCTGACTATGAGTCAGGGGTTTCGCTTGAATTCGCTTAGTTTTTCTCGCTAGCGTGCTTGCGCTGTGAGTAAAGACGAGCACGGACGTTTGCATCCAGCTCAACCTTACGAATGCGGGTTGCCTCAGGGGTAACCTCAACGCACTCGTCCTCACGAGCAAACTCTAGACACTCTTCAAGTGAAAGAGTGCGCGGTGGGGTCAATGACTGGAATTCATCAGAAGAAGCGGCACGCATGTTGGTGAGCTTCTTTTCTTTGGTGATGTTTACATCCATGTCATCAGCACGAGAGTTTTCTCCAACGACCATACCTGCGTAAACTTCGCTGGTTGGCTGTACGAAGAACGAACCGCGCTCCTGTAGACCGATCATTGCGAACGGGGTAACCACTCCAGCACGGTCTGCAATTAGCGAGCCGTTGTTTCTGGTTGTGATTTCCCCCGCCCAAGCATCGTAGCCAGCTGAAATAGCGTTGGCGATTCCGGTTCCCTTGGTCTGAGTTAGGAACTCAGTGCGGAAACCGATCAAACCGCGGCTAGGCACGCGGAACTCCATTCGAGTCCAACCGGTTGAGTTTGCGACCATGTTCTTCATCTGGCCCTTGCGAGAAGCAAGTAGCTGAGTCATCGCTCCCAAGAATTCTTCAGGAACGTCAATGGTTAGGTCTTCAAATGGCTCGTGTAGTTTTCCATCGATGCGCTTGGTAACTACCTGAGGCTTACCAACGGTTAGCTCGTAGCCTTCGCGACGCATCTGCTCAACAAGAATCGCAAGAGCTAGCTCGCCGCGACCCTGAACTTCCCAAGCATCTGGACGCTCGGTAGGAAGAACCTTGATTGACACGTTACCGATTAGTTCCTTGTCAAGACGATCCTTAACCAAACGTGCGGTTACCTTTGCGCCCTTCACACGACCAGCCATAGGTGAAGTGTTGATACCGATAGTCATCGAGATCGCTGGATCATCAACGGTAATCATCGGTAGTGGTCGAACATCGTTCGGGTCGGCGAGAGTTTCACCAATGGTGATCTCTTCGATACCAGCAACCGCAACGATGTCACCTGGGTTTGCTTCATCGGTTGGGAAGCGCTCAAGCGCTTTGGTTTTCAAAAGTTCTGTGATCTTCACGTTTTGAGTTGTGCCATCTTGACGCACCCAAGCAACCTGCTGACCCTTCTTCAAAGTTCCGTTGAAAATACGTAGCAATGCAAGACGACCCAAGAATGGTGAGGCGTCAAGGTTTGTAACGTGTGCCTGCAGCGGAGCTTCGTCGTCATACTTTGGCGCCGGGATGTACTTCATGATTGCGCCAAATAGTGGCTCAAGGTTTTCACCTTCAGGCATGGTGCCGTCAGCTGGCTTGGTCAGCGATGCAATACCCGCGCGACCTGATGCGTAGATGATCGGGAGTTCAAGAATTCCATCGATGTCAAGATCTGGCACAGTGTCGTGCAAGTCAGATGCAAGACCTAGCAACAAGTCGTGAGTCTCCTCAACAACTTCGTCGATACGTGCATCGGGGCGGTCTGTCTTGTTTACCAACAAGATAACCGGAAGCTTTGATTCAAGAGCCTTGCGAAGAACAAAGCGAGTCTGCGGAAGTGGACCTTCAGATGCGTCAACAAGAAGAACAACACCGTCAACCATTGAAAGACCGCGCTCTACCTCGCCACCGAAATCGGCGTGACCAGGGGTGTCAATTACATTGATGGTGATTTCTTTGCCACCTGAGTGATCGCCCTTGTAGGCAATCGCGGTGTTCTTAGCGAGAATCGTGATTCCCTTTTCGCGCTCTAGGTCACCTGAGTCCATTACTCGCTCACCGACGGCAGCGTGATCGCTGAACGAACCGGTCTGGCGAAGCATGGCGTCAACCAAAGTGGTCTTACCGTGGTCTACGTGGGCAACAATTGCGACATTGCGCAAGTCATCTCTGGTGGCCTGAGCCATAGGAACATCCTCATTGTGAGCGCGCCAAAGCAAATGGCGCATTTAATTAATTTCTAGGGGGTGCAGAACTGCATCTTTGAGCCCCTGCCCTTTTATTCTAACGGCGAAACCCCCTTATTTAGATAGGCAG
>JBEGUG010000078.1:0-4896 GCA_041179005.1 Actinomycetota bacterium
CATTGGTAAACGAGTGCACTGTTTCAACGTGACCGTGATTAACTCCAAAAGCATCATTCAACACTTTGAGCACCGGCACGATTGCATTGGTGGTACATGATGCTGCTGTAACAATTTTTGACTCAGCAGCAATCACATCGTGGTTCACACCATAAACAACATTCGGTAGGTCTCCCTTGCCGGGTGCTGTCAGCAACACTTTGGTAATGCCAGCATTCTTCAAATGCTGACTCAGTCCCGCTTCGTCGCGCCACTTTCCGGTGTTGTCAATCAGCAGTGCATCTTTAATGTCATAACTTGCGTAATCCACCTTCGCCGGATCATCAGCATAAATAACTCTGATCTCATTACCGTTTGCAATGATTGAGTTTCGTTCCCCATCAATTGAGATAGTTCCCTCAAACATTCCGTGCACGGAATCTCGACGCAGCAAACCGGCGCGCTTCGGCAAATCGTCTTCAGCCCCCTTGCGCACCACGATAGCCCTGAGCTTTAAGCCGCGGCGGTCACCGTCTTGTGCAATCAGAGTTCTGGCAACCAAACGCCCAATGCGGCCAAAACCGTACAGCACAACATCACGTTCAGATTCAGTGATGATCGAAACCATCTGAGCAAGTTCGCGCAGCTCTTCTCGAACGAACTCATTCAATTGCTGCCCTGAAGACTTTTGCTTCGCCAGCATTCGAGCGATGTCAATTGATGCCGGGCCAAGACCCATGCGGTCAAGCAACTTGATAAGTGATACAGCGCGGTGAATGTCTAGCGGCTCACCATCGATGTGTCTGGCGTACTTCATAGCCTTGATTAGCTGTATTGGGGTGCGATTAATTAGCGTTCTGCCATGAACTGACAGAAGCACACCATTGCTTCGGTACAGGCGACCAATCATCGGTACAAGTGATTCTGCTGCAGTTAAGGACTGTTCCCACATTGGGCTCAGCGTTGCCAATCGAGCTTCAGCCTCAATCTTTAGTGCCGAAGGAGTGCGTTCCCCGAACGCACCGAGGTAGCGCTGAATAGATTCAAGATCTTTGATCACGGCATCTTTGTTCCAAGCCAACAGTTGTTGCTTGCTAGCTTCATCAAGACCTAACTCATCAACACCAAGATCAGCTAGGTTCGGCAAATTACCAATGGCGGTTTCATTCGCCTCCACCTTGCCGTCTAGTCGCTCGGCAATCCAGCGAAGTACTCGTGCATTCTCGCTAAAGCCCGGCCAAACAAATTGACCGTCATCGTTCTTGAGGAACCAGTTGACTCTGAATATCTTTGGCAGCTTTACATCTTCACGTTCAGCAAAACCTAGCCAGTGGTTCCAGTAGTCAGCCATGTTGTATCCGGTGAACGGCAACATCGCAAACGGGTCACGGCGCACTTCACCAACCGGACCTTCAGCCGCGGCGGTTTGTTCGCTGGCCATTGTTGCGCCAAGGAATACTCCGTGCTGCCAACTTGATGCTTCAGTTACCAGCGGCACGTCTTTTGCACGACGGCCACCAAAAATAATTGCATCTAGTTCAACGCCTTCCGGGTCGTCCCAGTCGGCTGCAATTGTTGGGCAGTTTCGAGCCGGAGAGGTGAAGCGTCCATTCGGATGCGCTGCCGGCTTTCCAGAAGTCTTATCGTGCGCTTCGCCTCGCCAGTTAATCAAACCGTCTGGCACTTCTTTAGTCATGCCCTCCCACCAAACGTCTCCGTCCGGCGTCAGTGCAACGTTTGTAAAAATGGTTTGCTTAGCAACCAGTTCCATTGCAACGGGATTTGTTTTTACGCTGGTGCCAGGAGCTACACCAAAGAATCCGTTTTCCGGATTAATCGCCCGTAATTTACCCGATGGCCCCTGCGCAATCCACGCGATGTCGTCACCAAGGGTTTCAACTTTCCAACCGGGAATACTCGGCTGCAACATGGCCAGGTTTGTTTTTCCACAGGCCGATGGGAAAGCTGCACTGAAGTGAAACTTTTTGCCTTCAGGACTAATCATGCGCATGATCAACATGTGCTCGGCCAGCCAACCCTCGCGGCGAGCAAGCACGGAACCAATTCGAAGCGACATGCACTTCTTACCAAGCAGCGCGTTGCCTCCGTAGCCAGAACCAAATGACCAGACCTCTAGAGTGTCTGGAAAATGTGAAATGTACTTCTCAGGATTACTTGGCCACACGCTGTTGTCATTTGGTGCGCCAACTGAGTGCATAGTTGCCACCCAGTTTGCACCGTCACGAATCGCATCGAAAACCGCAGTCGTCACGCGGGTCATCAGGTGCATATTGACCACAACGTACTCACTGTCTGTGAGCTGAATGCCAAAACGGGCCAGTGGTGAATTCACTGGGCCCATTGAAAAAGGAATCACGTACATCGTTCGGCCACGCATTGCACCGTCAAACAAAGGAATCAGCGTCTGCTTCATTTCAACCGGAGCCATCCAGTTGTTAGTGGGTCCCGAGTCAATCTGCTCAGCAGAGCAAATGAACGTGCGCTCTTCAACGCGGGCAACATCGGCCGGGTCTGTGCGAGCCAAGAACGATTCCGGGCGCTTCTGCGGGTTTAGCGGCGTAAAAGTGCCGCGCTCAACCAGTAATTGCGTCATCGAAGAATACTCAGCAGCTGAACCGTCACACCAAACCACCTGATCCGGTTTGGTTAGTTCTGCCACTTGCTTCACCCACCTCTCCAGGCCGATTTCTTGCGGGAGAGTGCTTATGAGTGGGTGAATGCCCATTTTCCTTCTTTCGTCTTTGAAAGATTTCTTTTTTGGGGGTACTTCAAAAGGTTACCAGTCGCAGAAAAATGTAAGCGTTGACATTTTTGATTTCACGAACATGTTTCTAAATATTTATAAAAAGAAAAACCCCGATGATCACTCATCGGGGTTCCTCTTAGAGAAAATTAGTTGTTGCAAGTACAAAGCTGCTCTTGAGGAACGCCCTCAAGAGCCTCTTCGATGTGACCGCCACATCCGGTCCAAGTTACTTTGTTGCAGGTACTGCACATTGCTGGTGAACACATAGTTGATTCCTATCTTTTACTTTTTACCAAATAGACGAGCGAAGAAGCCCCCGGATTTAGAACCCTGCTCCTTTGGGTCATTCGCGTGACCCTGGCACTGCTGTGACTTAGGGATTCCGCGCATAACTTCGTTTACGTGCTGACCGCAGCCAGACCAAGTTGCTTTACCGCACTTGCGGCAGGTTACTTTAGAGCACATGTTTTCCTTACTGAACTACTGCCAGGCCGGTCGCGCTTGCTGCATCTGCAAGTGAACCTCCATTGGTGAGCTCACCGGTAAATCCTGCTGCCTTCATTTGATCAATTGCTCCGCCAGCACGATTGCCCGAGCGGCAGTAAATGAAATAGTTTGCAGTCTTGTCAAGCGTGCTGATCTGCTCAGTAAACATTCCTCCGTTGATGTCAAACAACAGTGCGCCCTCTAGGTAACCAGCACCGGTCTCCTCTGGAGTACGAACATCGATAACCGCTGCGTAGGTTGCCATGTCAACTGGCTCTGTTGCTGAACATGCGCTCAATGATCCAACCGCAAAGATTGCAATCAGTGACGCTGCTAGAAATTTGAAGAACTTGTTTGTTAAAACTGACATTTTGTCTTCCTTTCGTATACCCCCTAGGGTATAGTAGAAAGTATAGAAAGCGCAACTACCAAATGCAAATTAGGAGCAAAAATGCAGCTTGAGGCCTCAGAACTAAAGTCAGCCCGCGATCGCCTAGCCCGAGTGCAGGGTCAAATCGGCGGAATTATCAAGATGCTCGATGAGGGCCGTGACTGCACTGAGCTCTTAAATCAACTATCTGCCGCCTCAACTGCCCTATCTAGAGCTGGGTTCACCATCATCTCCACCGGTATGCGCGCCTGCGCAAACAACCCTGATGGTGACGCCGAGCGCGTGGCTCTTGAAAAAGCTTTCATGTCGCTGGCCTAACAGCCCAATTCATTTTTATATAGAGGAGTACCTGTGAAGGTAGTAATTATTGGAGGCGTTGCCTCTGGAATGTCGGCGGCTGCCAGACTTCGCCGTCTAGACGAGCAAGCTGAGATCACCGTCTACGAAATGAGTGAGCACGTCAGTTACGCAAACTGCGGACTCCCTTACTTTGTTAGCGATGTCATCTCACGCCGCGACAATCTACTTCTGCAAACTCCAAAAGCCCTTTGGGACAGATTTCGCATCAGCGCAAAAGTCCAGCACATGGTTACCTCGATTGATCGAGCTTCAAAAACCGTAGAGGTAAAGAACCTGGCAACCGGTGTAATCACCAATGACTCCTACGACAAACTCGTGATCACCACCGGTGCTCGCCCACGCAAACTAGATGTGCCTGGAATAGAACGAGCAATGTGGCTTCGCAATGTCACTGATGCCGACTCAGTCAAAGAGGCACTGCAAACAACCTCAAACAAATCAGTTGCAATTCTTGGCGCTGGTTTCATTGGAATCGAACTTGCCGAAAACATTCGCCACATGGACATTCCGGTAACCATAATTCAACGAAGCAACAGCATTCTTGGTCAGTTTGATCCAGAGATGGTTCAGCCGCTGTACGACAAACTCACAAAGCACGGCGTGCAGATTATTCTCAACGCCGAAGCAGATCACATTACAAAAGATCACGTTGTTCTTAGGGACGGTCGCAAAGTTGAAGCCGGTCTTGTCTTTACCGCAGCGGGCGTTGACCCCGATAACGCACTAGCAAAAGCTGCCGGACTAAAAATTGGAACAACAGGTGGACTTTGGGTAGATGAACAACAACGCACAAGTGACCCAGATGTTTTTGCAGCAGGTGACGCAGTTGAAAAACAAGGTCAGCTAATTGGCGAACAAACTTTGATTCCACTTGCAAACTTGGCAAATCGTCACGGCCGTCTAATTGCCGATG
>JBEGUG010000079.1:0-4606 GCA_041179005.1 Actinomycetota bacterium
GGTCCCAGCCGTTGGTCGATAACTGGCGCATGAGTTTGGACAGTGCAGTATCGGTGTCAAAGATTTCGCCACTGCTTCGCAAGCACCGCAAAGATCTGTCGGCACAGGTTCGACTAATGCGAGGCATGGATTTGGCTACTAGAAACCTTCGCGTGGTGGTTCGCAGAGTGGACTTCCTAATTCGCGACGGTAAACCGCGCCCATACCTGGCTGACCTATTCGAGCAGATCTCTGCTGCTACTGCGGTGCTGGCCAACGGCCTTGAAGGGCCAGATGCCCTAGTAGAGGCTCGTGCCCTCTTGCTAGACATCGTTCACCAGCTAGACCCAAAGAAGTTTGGCATCGCCGATCAACTTCGCGAGGCATCGGTGTTGCTATTGCTTCGGCCACTGCTAATTGACTTGCTCTGTGCCAGCGGCATGACCGAGGATGCGGCCAGAGCCGAGCTTCCAGAGGTTTAACGCCAGCTATTTTGGCGCTACGGCTGACCAATCAATTGTCAGTTCGCCAAGTCTCCACCGCTTGCGGTCACCAATCAACGGCCAACCCGCAGCGACTAATTGCTTGCAGGTTGAAACCCATCTTTGCGCAGCGCTGAAAGCACCGATGCCAGCATTTGATTGCCAGGCCAAATCAACAGCCTGTAGAAAATTGTGAATCTTTTCACCCGCCACATTGTGATGGATTAGGACTTTAGGCAGACGCTCTGCCACCTTGCTTGGAAGATCCAGGCCAGATAACCGCAGCGAAATCGTAAAGCTCAACGGGCCGTTCTTGTCTAGTGTCACCCAACTGGCTAGCCGGCCAATTTCATCGCAGGTGCCTTCAATCAAAATTCCTTTTTCAGAAAGCCGCGATTGCATTTGCAACCAAGCGGCCGCCACTTCTGATTCGTCGTATTGGCGAAGCACGTTGAATGCGCGAATTACATCTGCTTTATCTGGAAGCGAATTAGGCAGGGGAGTCTCAAAGCCGCCATGGGTGAAATGCAAGTGATCGTGCGCAACCTCCAGCCCGCGCTCAACGCGTTCGCGGTCTATTTCTATGCCAACGACGTGAGTATTTGAATTAATTTTTCGCAATCTCGACAGCAATTCGATCGCGGTAATTGGTGATGCACCATAGCCAAGGTCAACCACTATCGGTGTTGATATTTGACGCAGAATGGGTTGGCTCGCGATGAAGCGATCAATACGACGAAGGCGATTTGGGTTAGTCGTGCCCCTGGTGATTGTGCCTATCGGCTTGCGTACTGCCACAGCAACTAAACTAGCCCTATGACTGCCAAATACACACTTATTCTTTTGCGCCACGGTAACTCCGTTTGGAATCAACAAAACCTCTTCACCGGTTGGGTTGATGTTGACCTTAGCGACCAGGGTCGCGCCGAGGCAAAGCGCGCGGGTGAACTGCTTGCTGAGTCAGGCCTAAAGCCAGACTTGCTTTACACGTCACGTTTGAAGCGTGCCATCAATACCGCACACATCGCATTAAATGCGGCTGAGCGCAGTTGGATTGACGTGCAGCGCGACTGGCGCTTGAACGAGCGTCACTACGGTGCACTGCAGGGTAAAGACAAGGCACAGACCTTGGCAGAGTACGGACCAGAAATGTTTCAAACCTGGCGCCGCAGTTTTGATGTTCCGCCTCCGCCGATTGACGATAACAACGAGTTCTCGCAGGCTCACGACGAGCGCTACGCAGACTTGGGCGACAACATTCCAAAAACCGAATGCCTAAAGGATGTGCTGGAGCGCATGTTGCCTTTCTGGTTGTCAGATATTCAACCTTCGCTAAAAAGTGGCAAGACTGTTTTGGTAACTGCTCACGGAAACTCACTGCGCGCCCTCGTGAAGCACCTCGATGGTGTTTCGGATGAAGATATCGCAGAGCTGAACATTCCAACCGGTATTCCATTGGTCTACAAGTTGGATGAGAACTTCAAGCCGGTTGTTGCCGGCGGTGAGTACCTAGACCCTGAGGCTGCTGCTGCTGGTGCCGCTGCGGTTGCTGCACAAGGTAATAAAAAATAGTTATCCGAAATTCTAAACAAAAAATGCCTCCCAATCGGGAGGCATTTTTTCATGGATGGAGAAAAAACTATTCGGCGTCTACCCAGTCACCGGTGGTTAGGTAGCTTACCTTGCTTGAGATGTCTACCACGTGATCTGCGAAACGCTCGTGGTAGCGGCTGGCAAGAGTGACGTCAACGGTAAACATCGCGTTTTCTTTCCAGTCGTCTCCAAGTACAACATCAAATACGTGACGGTGTAATTCGTCAACTCGTGCATCCTGTGCCTGAATCTCACGAGCGAAATCTGCATCGGTTGTCTTTAGAAGTTGCACTAGCTGCTTGGCTAGCGAGACATCCAGGTTTCCCATCTCAGCAAAAGTTGCGGCCAAGTTCTCTGGAACCGCTGAACCTGGAAAACGGTAGCGGGCAATTGCGGCAATGTGTCCGGCTAGAGCACCCATACGCTCGAGTGAAGCCGAAATTCTAAGTGCTGAAACCAAGATGCGTAGGTCTCGAGCAACCGGAGACTGCTTGGCCAAAATACGAATTACAAGTTCGTCAAGAGCTAGGGCCTTTTCACCGGCCTGCTCTGAAATAGCAATTGCTTCATCAGCCAAAACTACGTCTGATGTGGTGAAGGCCTTGGTCGCCTTCTCAATAACTCGGGCTGAGTCCTCAGCGATCTCGACAAGGCGAGCCTGAACTTCCTGCAGTTGTGATTGAAAAATCTCGCGCACGACGTAACTCTTTCTGGCTTCATTCATAAAGAGACCTTTTCAGGCCTAAGTGAACAAATCCGAAATAACTCCTGAACTTCCCAGTAATTACTGGCAAGTGAGGCCCCACTCCCACTGAATACGATGCAGAATCGCATTAGTGTTAAGAATGTGAACGACTCACTTCCTATTGTATTGGCCGCTGTATCCGGCCTGTTAATAGGTGGTGCGGTGGTTTGGATACTTAGCATCTCGATTGGGAGAAAAAAGATGCTGAAAGTTGCCGAACGCCAGGCTCAAGATACGGTTGCCGATCTGCTTGATGTGCTTGCCACAGCTGGCCTGCTTTTGGATTCTTCAAATCAAGTCATTCGTTCTACCACCGGTGCTGAGGTACTTGGGCTATTGAACGGCAGAAATCTTGCCCAGGCGGAACTGTTAGACCTGGTGCTCGTAGCTAGGGCAACAGAAAAACCTGCTGAAGCTGAAATCGAATTGGCCGCTGGAATGCAGTCCGGCTCCACCTGGGTTCGCGCTCGTGCCGCTCAGTTGAGCGATGGCAATGTACTGCTTACCGTTGCTGATGAGACTGAATCACAAAGGCTTGAAGAAACACGTCGTGATTTTGTTGCAAACATCTCACATGAACTAAAGACACCGATAGGGGCCATCAGTCTTTTATCTGAAGCACTTATTGATGGAGCTAACGACCAAGCTCTGGTCAAGAAATTTTCTGCAGACTTATTTAGAGAATCCAAGCGACTCGCAAGTTTGGTGCAAGACATTATTCAACTTTCAAGATTGCAAAGCGCTGACTTGCTCAAGACCGCAGTACCGATTGATTTATCTAGCGTGATTGCCGAAGCAGTTGAGCGCAATCAAGTCCTCGCGGAACGCAAGGGCATCAAGATCAGCTGGGATTCACCCCCAGGAACTCTTGTTCTTGGTGACGGTGAAATGCTGTCAATGGCCGTTAAAAACCTCATCGAAAATGCGATTCTTTACTCCGATGAAGGTGGTCAGGTTGGCGTTGGTCTGCGTGAAGACGACGGGACCGCGCAGATCTCTGTGACCGACACTGGAGTTGGCATTGACCCCGAGCACGTGGAGCGAATTTTTGAACGTTTCTACCGCGCGGATCCTTCTCGTTCAAGATCAACTGGTGGCACCGGACTTGGCTTGGCAATTGTGAAGCATGTAGCTAACAACCACCGCGGCGACATCCAAGTTTTTTCTAGGTTGGGCTTTGGCTCAACATTCACTCTGCGTCTTCCGATCTATGTTTCTGAAAACCTAAACAACACTGAGGATAAATAATGGCAAGAGTTCTAGTAGTTGAAGATGAGCAGTCGCTTCGTGAACCACTTGTTTACCTGCTCAACAAAGAAGGCTTCACCACCGTAGAGGCTGAAGACGGGTCACAGGCAGTTTCCCTATTTGAGCAAGGCAATATTGACCTAGTTTTACTTGACCTGATGTTGCCGGGAATCAGCGGCAACGAGGTTTGCAGAATCATTCGCCAGACATCCCAAGTGCCGATCATCATGTTGACCGCCAAAGATTCAGAGATTGACAAAGTTGTTGGACTAGAAATTGGCGCCGATGACTATGTCACCAAGCCGTATTCCACCCGTGAGCTTTTGGCTCGCATGAAAGCCGTGCTGCGCAGAAACACTGAGGCTGTGATTCAAGAATCAGCGCCTGGAATCATCGAAGCCGGATCTGTGCGCATGGACCTTGACCGTCACATTGTGGAAGTTCACGGCGAGAAGGTATCAATGCCGCTAAAGGAATTTGAACTGCTTGAACTATTGCTAGAAAACGTCAACCGAGTTCTAACCCGAGGTCAGATTATTGACCGTGTGTGGGGATCAAA
>JBEGUG010000080.1:0-4681 GCA_041179005.1 Actinomycetota bacterium
AACTTGACCAGTGGAGATCTGCGAATGTTGAAAACCGCTTGTTCACAGACTGGGAAGATGCGAATCTTTTGACGCTCTCCCGCGCGGTTACGGCATCTGCTCTAGCTCGCGAAGAATCCCGCGGTGGACACTATCGCCTTGACTTCCCCGAGACCAACGAAGCCATGGCCAAGCCAATCACCATTGTTCGAAAGAGGAAGTAATGCTGACTCAAGAATTGATCAACGAAGTAGTTGGTGCTGCACTTCGCGAAGACGCACCCAACGGCGATGTCACTTCTGAACACTTGATTCCTGCGCACGCTACCGCCGTCGCAGAACTTGCCGCTCGCGAGCCAGGTGTCTTCAGCGGTGCGGAGGTGTTTGTTGCAGCCTTCAAGTTGACTGACCCAACGGTTCAGGTGGACATGAAGATTTCAGATGGTGATCACTTTGAAAAGGGTCAGCCGCTAGCCGTAATTACCGGCCCGGCTCGAGCAGTGCTAACCGCGGAGCGCATCGGTTTGAATTTCGTGCAGCGCATGTGTGGCATCGCGACACTGACATCGCAGTACGTTGCGAAAGTGGCCGGAACCAAGGCGGCAATTTTGGACACCAGAAAAACCACTCCGGGGCTTCGCGCATTTGAACGCCAGGCCGTGCTGAATGGCGGCGGCCGCAATCACCGATTCTCTCTAAGCGACATGGTGATGGCCAAGGATAATCACCTTGCGGTGCTGACTGCCGGTGGCAAAGATCTGACGACTGAATTGCGCAGGGTTAAGGCTGAATTACCAACTGGAATCAAGCTAGAGGTTGAGGTGGACCGCCTAGATCAAATTCCATCGGTCTTGAGCGCCGAGGTTGACATCATCATGCTCGACAATTTCAACCTTGAAGATTTGCGCAAGGGTGTGGAGCTTATCGATGGAAAGTGTGTTGTCGAAGCATCCGGTGGCGTAAACCTAGACACCGTTGGCGAAATCGCAAAAACCGGTGTTGATGTAATTTCGGTTGGTGCGCTTACTCACAGCGCCCGTGCTTTGGATCTTGGGCTAGATGTAAAACTCGAAGTTAAGAATGCCTAATGATTTACCTCGATAACGCTGCGACTACCCCGGTTAATCAGGCCGCGCTGCAAGCAGCCTGGCCTTGGCTGACCAGTGAATTTGGAAACCCTTCAAGCACGCACGAGCTTGGCAACCGAGCAGCCGTTGCCCTATCTGACGCAAGAAGCCGAATCGCAAAGTTCTTCAACGTGCGGGATTCAGAAATTATATTCACCTCGGGCGGAACCGAAAGTAACAACTTGGCGATTATCGGCCTTGCTTTGCAAAACCCCCGAGGAAAGCATATTGTCAGCGCACGTTCCGAGCACGAGGCCGTGCTTGCCGCGATCGATTTTCTAGAGCGCACCCACGGTTTCGAAACCACCTGGGTTGAACTGGATGAATTTGGCCAGATTCTGAATTTTGAATCGGCGCTGCGACCTGACACCACGCTCGTTTCGCTAATGCTTGCCAACAACGAGATTGGCACGGTTCACGACATCGCAGCCCTCGCTTCTGCAACGCACAAAGTGGGAGCGCTTTTCCACACCGATGCTGTACAGGCTGTCGGATGGTTTGATCTGGACGTGAAGAAACTTGGCGTTGATGCTTTGAGTATTTCTGGACACAAATTTGGTGCACCAAAAGGTTCCGGTGTTTTGGTTCTCAAGAGTGGCGCACGAACAGAACCGTTGATACACGGGGGTGGCCAAGAGAATGGTCTACGTTCGGGAACCGAAAACGTTGCCTGGGCGGTTGCTGTGGCTACTGCAATTGAAGCACTCGCATCGAGCGCAACCGAGGCCGAACGAGTTACTAAATTACGCAATGCGTTTATCGATGTGGTTCTTGCAAAGGTTCCGAACGCAAAACTTACTGGCCACCCAACAAACCGTTCACCAAATATTGCTTCATTTACGCTGCAGGGAGTTAGCGGCGAGGCGGTTCTACTGGAACTAGAGCGCCGTGGCGTTATTGTTTCAAGCGGATCGGCTTGTGCAGCTGGCAGCGATGAGCCTTCACACGTTTTGCTAGCTCTTGGGCTAGAGCCTGAGTTTGCTCAGACCTCAGTGCGCTTCAGTTTTTCTCATGAGACAACCAAAGATGAACTGGGTAGCGCTGCTGTTGCTCTTTCTGAATCTATTGCCACATTTATTTAGTGCTACTGACTGGTAAGGCTGACCTGATTGCCCCAAGGGTCATCCAAGCGAATGACTTGCCCATCGTTTCGCAATGGAACTTTTTTATGGAGAAGCCTTTCAGTTATCTCTCCAAGGTCATCCTGCTTTGGCAGAATAATTGAGACGTCGCGAAGTCCGATTGTAGGTTGGCGCACTCCGGCTCCACGACTACGCCAAATATTCATCGCCATGTGGTGGTGGTAACCGCCAGCGCTGACAAATAGTGCTGATCCTCCCCAGTTCATGGTCACGTCAAAGCCAAGCTTGTCTACGTAAAAATCTTTCGCCTGCTCAATCGAGCCAACACTCAAATGCACGTGGCCGATATTAGACGCTCTGTCTTCAAGCACTTCCGGCAAGTTATCTTTCAGGAACTCATTTGGATCTAAACCGAAGGTTCCCATCTCAATTTGGCCATGCTTCCAACTCCAATCGGTTCTAGCTCGATCCCAGTAGAGCTCGACCCCATTTTTTTCTGGATCATCAAAATAGAAAGCCTCGCTGACCAGGTGGTCGGCACTACCGGTGAATGATCCGGGATATTTTGCCGCGACCGATGCGACGGCAAACGCCAAATGAGCTTTGGTGTCAAACAAGAATGCAGTGTGAAAGAGGCCGGCCTGGTTTTCGCTCGCGTATTTCAAACCTGGAGAATGTTCCAGAATCAACGAAGGCTCGTTTCCGCGGCCAAGAATTGAAGATCCTGATATTTGAGAGATTAGATCTAGGCCAACACCATCTCGATAATACGAAGTCATCAGGTCAAGATTCTCAACCCTTAGCGTCACTGGGCCCATGGAAAGTTTGTCTGGGAGGCTCACTCTTCTAATCTAACGGCTAGCCACTTACTCAACACCCCGTGATTCCAATACGATTGGGTTAACTCAAGAAAGGTTAAGCACTTGGAGCACAATTTTGAACTTCCAATAAATGAAGTAACAATTCTTATGGCGCTTGGTTCAGTTGGAATCGTGACAGTGATTAGTCTTTTTCTATACTTGGCAGCCAACGCATTTTTTGGCAAAAACCAGTAATTTATTCCAGAAACGAAAAGTGCACCCCCCGGGACTTGAACCCGGAACCCACTGATTAAGAGTCAGTTGCTCTGCCGATTGAGCTAGAGGTGCGTGCCACGCTGAAAAAGCGCAACGAGATAAAACTTTAGCACAATCCTGACTTAGACTTGGCTGTATGAGCGCAGCGATACAGCTAGAAGAGGGCGCAAAAGCGCCGTCATTCAAGGTTTTAGACCAGGATGGCAAGAAGGTTTCCCTGGCCGATTACAAAGGCCACAAAGTCATTCTGTACTTCTACCCGGCAGCAGCAACGCCAGGTTGCACCAAAGAAGCATGTGACTTCAACGACAATCTGAACCCGTTTAAGAAGGCCGGCTATACCGTGCTCGGCATCAGCCCCGATGCCCCATCGAAGTTATTGAAGTTCAAGCAGAACCAGGACCTTAACTTTCCTCTTTTGAGCGACCCTGAACTTGAGGTGCACAAGACCTACGGTGCATTCGGAACCAAATCGATGTACGGCAAAACTTATGAGGGTGTAATTCGCTCAACTTTTGCGATCGATGAAAAGGGCAAAATCACCCTCGCGCTCTACAACGTCAAAGCCACCGGCCACGTTGCGATGTTGCGCAAATTGCTGGGTATTTAGTCTCTCGAAACTTCATCTTCGGAAGTCGGCTCACCTGACTGCATGGTCGCAGCCACAACTTTCTTGCTTAACAGAGCAATCATCACAGCCACCGATGGCATGACCAGTGCCCAACCAATGGCCTGGCTGCCAAATTGACCGCCAAAGCTACCGGTTGCAATTGCCAGCTGAACCAGCTGCCAGAAAAACCCTGCCGATCTTGCCCAGCGACGACCCCTCCACAGGTTAATCGCGATGAAAATTACCCAAATCGCAGCACCCGCTACAAGGGCAAATAAGGCCACGGAGGAAACCAGGCTTCGACTGCTTCCAGTGACAACTGAAAGTCCCAGTTGGGCCGCTAGGAACCCCACAAACAGCCCCTCAAGAGTAATTAAACCAGCGGCCAGAACAAGGCCGATTGGGCGTAGTTGCTGCTCTTTAGGCATGCGTTCCTCAATATTGGGTATTGCCAAACGGGGGTCCGTATGGAACGATTTTTACAGGACGAAAACCGCTTATTTAGCGTAAATCACCTTTCAGGTATAAGTTTTCACCTCGTTTGGCAAGTTCACAAAACCATTGGTTAGTAGCTTCGTCAAAGTCACACACGACATAAAGGAATAGCGTCATATATGGACATGAATTGGCTAAACGAATCACGTTGCCTAACCGAAGATCCGGAACTGTTTTTTCCGGTAGGTAACACAGGTCCAGCAGTTGACCAGATCGAACAGGCCAAGTCTGTTTGCCGCGAATGCGGTGTATCTACTCAGTGCCTTGAGTATGCAATCAAAGAAAACCAGGACACCGGCGTTTGGGGCGGACT
>JBEGUG010000081.1:0-9308 GCA_041179005.1 Actinomycetota bacterium
CAATGCCGAAGATAAATTCTTCAGAGCGCCACTTTGTCTTGGCTCTAGTTGCATCGATTCTGATTCCGTTGGTAAGGCTGCTTTTCAAGGTGGTGCCTACCGGCCAGGAAAAACTGCCTAAGAAAGGCGCTTACATCTTGGTGTCGAACCATGTCACCAACCTGGACGCCTTGGCAGTTGCTTATTTCGTCTATGCGCAGTTGAAGCGAGCCCCGCACTTCTTGGCAAAAGAGAGCTTATTCAGACTTCCACTAATTGGTCCAATCATCACAGCCGCCGGGCAGATTCCCGTTTATCGATCACATCATCGAAACGATACGCCGCTTAAATCAGCGCACGCATATCTAAAGGCTGGCCACTCGATTGCAATTTTTCCTGAGGGCACTTTGACACGAAGTCCGGAATTGTGGCCAATGCGCGGCAAAACCGGAGCAATTCGTTTGGCCCTTGAAACCGGAGTACCGGTTTATCCGGTTGGACAGTGGGGCAGTGAAGTTATCTTGCCGCAGTACGGCAGTAAGTTTCGCCCTGGCTTTTGGAAGCCAGTCAGGCTTTTGGTTGGTGATGAAATCAACCTCGATAATTTCCGCAAGAAACAATTGAACCCAGATGAATTGAATGACGCTACAAAACTTGTAATGGAATCCATCACCGAGTTGGTTGAAGAACTACGTGGCGAAAAGGCTCCGTCAGAGCTTTGGGATCCTCAAAAGGCTGGGCAAACTACCAGCGGTAATTTCAAGAAGGCGAGCAAGTAACTTGGCAAAAATTGCTGTGATGGGTGCGGGAAGTTGGGGAACGACTTTCGCCAAGGTGCTCGCCGATAATTCAACCAATGAGGTTGTCCTCTGGGCACGTCGCCAAGATGTAGCCGATGAAATCAATAGCGATCACCGCAATGGTGATTACCTACCTGGAATTGCACTGCCAAAATCACTAACCGCATCCACTGATTCCGCTGCTGTCTTGTCTGGGGCAACTCAGGTTTACATCTCTGTACCTTCACAGTCCCTGCGCAGCAATTTGGAGGACTGGGGTAAACAACTTCCTCAAAACGCAATTGTCGTGAGCCTGATGAAAGGTGTGGAGCAGGAAACTGGCCTTCGCATGAGTGAGGTGATTCAGCAGGTTGCTGGAATTGACCCTCAAAGAATTGCAGTTGTTTCAGGCCCTAACCTTTCTCTAGAAATCGCAGCCGAAGAGCCAACCGCATCTGTGGCCTCGAGCGTTAGCGAAGCAACTCGCACCTCTGTTGCAGAGGCCGCCAGCAATGAATACTTCACCACCTTCACCAACGATGACGTAATTGGCACTGAGTTTGGTGGCATCCTCAAGAACCTAATTGCGGTGGCAATCGGAATCGTCAACGGTGTTGGCTACGGTCAAAACACTAAAGCTTCAATCATGACCCGCGGACTAGCCGAGTTGACCAGGTTCGCTGTTGCCTACGGAGCAGAGGAGAAGACCATGGTTGGTCTGGCCGGACTTGGTGACCTTATTGCTACCTCTGAATCTTCGCTTTCAAGAAACCACAAAGCTGGCGAGATGCTCGGTAAGGGATACACCCTAAAAGAAGTTCAAAAGCGAATGTCTCAGACTGCGGAGGGTCTCGCATCGGTTGCGCCTATTCTGCGTTTGGCTAAGGCAAAGAACGTCTCCATGCCAATTGTTGAGCAGGTACAGCTTGTACTAGAGGGCAAAATGAACCCTCGCGATATCGCACCCCATCTAACCCACGCTTCCGATGGCCCGGTAAACGAGTAGCGGTTTTTCATCATGACAAAGTTGAACATCGCACTGCTCTTTGGTGGACCATCATCGGAGCATGAGATTTCTTGTGCTACGGCCGCTGGTGTGATGGGCGCAATCAATCGCGAAAAATACAACCTCATTCCGGTTGGAATTACAAAAGCTGGCGAGTGGATTGTTGCCGAGGACAATGTTTCAAAATGGGCATTGCGTAAAGGCAACCTGGCCACAGTCGAACCCAATGGCACCAAGGTTGAATTCGCCAACGATGGGTCGCGAGAACTTTTTGCCACCAGCCAAGACGGGGTGCGTTCATCGCTTGGCGTCATTGACGCAGTCTTTCCGGTACTTCACGGGCCCTATGGCGAAGACGGCACACTGCAGCGCGAACTAGAAGCTGTTGGAGTTTCCTACGTGGGCAACGGCGTTCTGGCCAGTGAACGAGGCATGGACAAAGAGCTTTCCAAAGATGCATTCTTGGCTGCAGGTGTTCCAGCAACTCCGCACGTTGTAATCAAACTCGATGACTGGTTGAACGATCCAGAGTCGGCGCTCGAAAATGTTCGCAGACTTGGACCGCTACCGATCTTTGTGAAGCCGGCACGAGCGGGCTCGTCAAAAGGCGTTAGCAAAGTAAAGTCCATGACTGATTTTCCTTCAGCCGTCGAAACCGCATTCAAAGAAGACAACAAGCTTGTGGTGGAGTGTGGTGTTGATGGTCGCGAAGTTGAAGTTGCTGTTCTAGAGGGCCGCAACGGTGCTGCCCCAAGAGTTTCAGTTGCGGGCGAGATTATCGTGACCGGTAGAGACTTCTACGACTTTGATGCCAAGTACCAGGACGAAGATTCGGTACAACTCGTTGTTCCCGCCAAAATTAGCGAAGCGGAATTACAAGAAATGCATGCACTGGCGGCTAAGGCATTTGATGCCTTGGGTTGCGAGGGGCTGGCGAGAGCAGATTTCTTCTTAACAAAAAACGGTTTCTTGATAAATGAGATCAACACCATGCCGGGATTTACTCCGCTGTCCATGTTCCCATCGCTTTGGGCGGCATCGGGCATTGACTACCCAGATTTGATTGATGAACTTATTGAATTGGCTCGCGCGAAATAACTGACACTAGCCCAAGCAGTTTTTGGTTGCTTCGATGTTTTGAACTGCGCCGGCAAGCTCTTCCAACGCGGTAACCCCGGCGACAACACTCGAATCAACAATTACTTCCGTGGCTGGAGATCTGCCAAAAGTGATGAATCGATAACTTGGCGCAGCGGAATCATCAACCAGCCAGTCGATATCCCCAGCAGTAACGCAGGTCAGTCTGCTGGCCGCAATCGGCTCTAGTCCGCAGCGCATAATTACGGCGGCGGGATTTCCCCAAGCGGCGGTGGATTGCGCATTTGATGCACGCTTGGTTTGCTCAGCGACCACATCTGGCAGTCGCACAATAACCTCTGCACAGGCAGGGTCATTGGCCAAAGGGGCGGCCTCTAGGTTCACGGTTGGCGCACACGCGCTCAGGCTGAAGGCCAACGCCGCGGCAGCTGCCAAAATTTTGACTGACTTGAAAATCTTCATCCACAACAGGCTACCTTTGTTATGTGTCAAACGCAGAAACCATAAGTTCGCTCGGCGAGAACGAGAGCCTCAAGCGCACCATCGCGCGCCTCAATATTTCTGAGCACGCCCTAGTTGGTCCCGGCGATGACTCTGCCGTAATTTCTGCTCCCGACGGACGCTTTGTTGTAACTACAGACACCCTGGTGGAAGATCATGATTTCAAGTTGGATTGGTCAAGCGGATACGACCTTGGTTGGAAGGCTGTCGCCAGCAACATCGCCGATGTAGCGGCAATGGGCGCGGTACCAACCTCGCTCGTAGTTGCCGTCACCGCACCCGGTAGCACTCAAGTTTCTTGGTTGGAATCATTCGCCGATGGTCTTCGCGAGGCCTGTGAGCAACTTGCCCCGGGTTGCGGAGTGGTCGGCGGAGATCTGGCGGCGAGCGACCAGGTCATGATTTCTGTTGCGGCTCACGGTTCGCTGGAAGGCCGAGAACCAGTGCTGCGTTCGGGTGCTCAGGTCGGTGACATCGTCGCAGTGGCCGGAACTCTAGGTAGGGCTGCCGCGGGTCTAGCGCTTTTGCAAAGCGGCAACACCGATGCCATCTCGGCCTATGACAACTTGGTGAATGTTCAACGCAGACCACAACCACCAATCTCTGCCGGAGTCGAAGCAGCAATCGCCGGTGCCACTGCAATGCTCGATCTTTCGGATGGTCTGGCTAAAGATGCGTCAAGAATTTCCAAGGCTTCCGACGTCACAATTCAGATTGATCCGCTGATGCTTCAGGGATTCGAGGCAGTTTTGGAAGAAGCGGCCAGGGCTATCGATGCGAACGAAAAAGATTGGGTCATCGGCGGGGGAGAAGACCATTCGCTGCTGGCAACTTTTCCAAGTGATGCGCAGATACCAAGGGCGTTCAAGGCCATCGGTGTGGTTTTGCCGGCTGGTGCATCGCAAGTAATGCTCGGCGCTCACGCGCTACCTGAAAAAGGTTGGGATTCAGTAATCGGAAACTAGCCGTGCAGAATTGAATTCAGCACGATGCCGTCACCTTTGCGCGCAAGAACTTCAACGCGACCAGTGACAGAGTTTCTGCGGAACAAAAGATTCGCCACACCAGATAGCTCCGATGCCTTTGCGGTGCGTTCACCCTGGTCATCGATGATTGTGACTTTGGTTCCGGCAGTCACATAGAGCCCGGCTTCAACAACCGAGTCATCGCCAATTGAAATTCCAACTCCAGAGTTTGCTCCGAGTAGCGCACGCTCGCCGATTGCAACGCGCTCTTTGCCGCCACCGGATAGGGTTCCCATAATTGAGGCACCGCCGCCAATGTCAGCGCCATCGCCAACAACAACGCCCTGAGAAATTCTGCCCTCAACCATTGAGGTGCCCAAGGTACCCGCATTAAAGTTCACGAAGCCTTCGTGCATGATTGTGGTTCCCGGTGAAAGATAGGCACCAAGTCGCACACGCGAAGCATCTGCAATGCGCACTTTTTTAGGTGTCACATAGTCAACCAGTCGAGGGAACTTATCGATTGCGTAAACGCTGATTCCGGCACGGGTTAGTGCTGGGCGTAGTTCGTCAAGATCATCAATTGCAACCGGGCCAACATTGGTGAATGCCACAATCGGCAAGTTTGGAATCAGTCCATCCAGGTTGATGGTGTTTGGTTTAACAATTAACTGAGAGAGCAACTGCAGACGAAGGTAAGCATCTGCGGTTGAAGTAACCGGTGAGCTCAAGTCAATTTCTGTGCTGATTACCTCTAGGCGCACACGGCGACGATCATCGGTGCCAGCCAGGGCATCCAGCTCTTTTGGCACAACCCAGAGAGCGTCAGTTTTAGGGGCATCACCGAGCACTGGATTTGGATAAAGAACATCCAAAATAGTGCCGTCGTTTGCAATGGTGGCAAGGCCGTGGCCCCAGGCACTGCTCTCTAAAAACGTCATAGAAACAAGGTTACAAGTTAGGCTCGTTTTATGCCCTCAGCAGCCCAAATTCCGGTGCTCAATCTTGAAGCCGACGTCGTAGAACTGACTCGCGACATTTGCGACATCGAGTCAGTCTCGGGAAACGAAAAGCAGCTGGCTGATGCTATTGAGCTGGCTCTGAAGAAGTACCCCCACCTTGAAGTCATTCGTGATGGCGACGCAATTGTGGCTCGCACCAATCTTGGTCGCGCATCAAGAGTTGTAATCGCCGGACACATCGATACCGTGCCAGTGGCAAATAACCTTCCGGTACATATGCTGTCGATGGAACGCGAGCAGGTTCTTTTTGGTCGCGGCACCGTAGACATGAAAGCCGGAGTAGCCGTACAGCTCAAATTGGCAGCTAGTGTTGCAGAACCGGTAAGCGATGTCACTTGGATTTTTTACGATCACGAAGAAGTAGAGGCCACCAAGAACGGACTGGGTCGTCTAGCTAGAAATCGTCCGGACTTGCTCGAAGCCTCATTTGCTGTTTTGTGCGAACCAACCTCTGCTCAGGTAGAGGGTGGGTGCAACGGCACAATGCGAGTAGATCTGCAGTTCAGCGGAGTCAAGGCCCACTCGGCAAGGCCGTGGATGGGCAAAAACGCAATTCACGGCGCTGCTGCGGCGTTATCGGTGTTGGCGAACTATGCACCAACTGAGGTTAACGTTGACGGCCTGGTATACCGCGAGAGCTTGAATGCGGTTTTGATCAACGGGGGAGTTGCCACCAACGTAATTCCAGATGATTGCGTCGTAACCGTGAACTATAGATTTGCACCTAGCAAATCAGCGGCCGATGCCGAGGCTCACTTGCGTGAGGTTTTTGCCGGAATCACCGATATGACTTTCACCGTTGTGGATTTGGCCGAGGGAGCAAGGCCTGGACTAGACCGTCCTGAGGCGCAGGCTTTCGTGGCAGCCACCCAAACCGTGGCAAGGCCAAAGTACGGCTGGACAGATGTGGCCAGATTCAGTGCCTTGGGTATTCCGGCCGTGAATTTCGGCCCTGGCGACCCAAGTAAGGCCCATGCAGACGATGAGGCGGTGCCAGTTGGCCAGATCTATGCCTGCGAGAAGGCACTTAGGGCCTGGCTGAGCGTGGGATAATAGAACTTCCGGCTATTTAGCCAGCAATTCAAGGAGTTCTCAATGGCAGCAATGAAGCCACGTACCGGTGACGGACCAATGGAAGCCGAGCGCGAGCCAAGAGGTCTAATTATTCTTCGAGTGCCACTGGAAGGTGGCGGTCGACTTGTAGTTTCAGTCAACGATGAAGAAGCTAAGAACCTGCACCAGGTTCTAGCTGGCGTCGTAAAGAAGTAGATCAAAAAAATCCCGATCAGAAATGATCGGGATTTTTTCATGCTCGGTTTTTAGTTAAGTCGCTCGCCAGTTTCAATGTCAAACAGGTGCACAATGCCGCCGTCTGCCTTTAGGAAAACAGTCTCTCCAGCATTCGGGTGAGTGCGGCCGTCAACACGGACGACGATGTCTTGGTTTCCACCGTTTAGGTGGCTGGTTCCGTAGAGGTAACCGTCAGCGCCAAGCTCTTCGACCACGTCAACATCTACCTGGATACCCTCTTTCTTTGTTACGGTCAGGTTCTCAGGGCGAATACCAACGGTGACGCTCTTTGCTTTGGTCTTCGAAAGGAACTTCTTATCTATAGGAAGAACTGTGTTTCCGAATTGAACTCCACCATCAACGATTTCAAGCTGCAGCAGGTTCATAGCAGGTGAGCCAATGAAGCCAGCGACAAAAACGTTAGATGGGTTCTCATAAAGTTCACGCGGGGTAGCAACTTGCTGAAGCACACCGTCTTTTAGAACTGCAACGCGATCACCCATGGTCATAGCCTCAACCTGGTCGTGAGTCACGTAAACGGTGGTCACGCCAAGGCGACGCTGTAGTGAAGCAATCTGAGTACGAGTCTGAACGCGAAGCTTGGCATCCAAGTTTGATAGCGGTTCGTCCATCAAGAAAACCTGTGGCTTACGAACAATTGCACGACCCATTGCTACACGCTGACGCTGACCACCAGATAACGCCTTTGGCTTGCGATCCAAATATGGTTCAAGGTCAAGAAGCTTTGCTGCCTCAAGAACGCGCGCTGCACGCTCTTCCTTTTTTACGCCAGCAATCTTTAGCGCAAAACCCATGTTCTCGGCCACGGTCATATGTGGGTAGAGCGCGTAGTTCTGGAAAACCATCGCGATGTCGCGGTCCTTTGGAGCCACGTCCGTGACGTCTCGGTCACCGATCAAAATGTGGCCCGAATTTACCTCTTCTAAACCGGCCAACATGCGTAGGGTGGTTGATTTTCCACACCCCGATGGGCCCACGAGGACTAGAAATTCGCCATCTTTGATTTCAAGGTTGATTTTGTCTACTGCTGCGCGAGTTCCGCCTGGATACAGGCGGCTAGCGTCTTTAAAGTGCACTGATGCCATGATATTTCCTTCACCGGCAGGTACGTGCCGGACGATCCATAGTGAATAGAAGCCCAAAGGCGGCGCCCTTGGGTAATGCCATTATGGCATCCTCATGGGCTGGTCTAAACTAGAAGTTCCCCGATGTCACCTAATTGTGACGAACATGTAAGGACCCCGATTTGACCCGCGAAAAACTAACTCGCTCAGAGCAGCGCGAAGAAGCCCGTGCAAAAGCCAAGGCAATGCGCGAGCAGCAGAAAAAAGGTGAAAAGCGTAAGCGCGCAGCCCTTCAGTTTGGTGTCGGTGGCGCATTAGTCGCTGTAGTCGGACTTGTTGCATTTGCCCTTATTTCTGGAGCGAATAAAGAAGTGGTCGAGCCAAAAAACATGGCCTTCAACGACGGAATCAAGATTGGAACAAACCTAGAGGCATTTACCCCTGACTACACACCTGCTCCAGGTGAGGGTGGCGCTAACGTTCCAAATATTCAGGTTTACATCGACTACCAGTGCCCATACTGTAAGGATTTTGAACTTCCTAACCAGTCACAATTCGAAAGTTGGGTTTCTAAGGGCGTAGCTACTCTTGAAATGCACCCTATTTCGTTCTTGGATGGCCGCGGAAGTCCAAACGAGTACTCAAGCCGTGCAGCTAATGCTGCGGTTTGTGTTGCTGAATATTCGCCGAACTCATTCTTCAAATTCAACTCACTACTTTTCGAGAACCAACCTGAAGAGGGCGTTGCCGGACCTGAAAATGACGAGCTAGTTCAGCGTGCGAAAGACGCTGGGGTAGCCAACGCAGACGAGATCGAATCTTGTATCAAGGAAAAGCGTTTCGGAACTTGGGTAAAGGACTCCACTACAAAGGCTCTGAATGAGAATATTCCTGGAACCCAGTATCGCGTGGAGGGAACCCCATTCGTGCTGGTGAACAACCAGCCTTTCAAGACTGAAAACAATGCCGATTTCTACAGCCCGGCACGATTTGCGCAGTTCCTGCAGAGCGTCGCAGTCAACTAATATAAAAACTTCTGGGTTTTTCGAAATCCAGAAAAGGTAGCCCTAGGGCTATCGGCCGACCTGGCGCAATTGGTAGCGCATCGCACTTGTAATGCGAGGGTTAGGGGTTCGAGTCCCCTGGTCGGCTCCAAAAAAAGTAATGCCTCCGCTAAGGGAGGCATTACTTTTTGGAACTTAACCCAATAAATCTTTCAAAACTTCATAAACCAGGAAAGCTGGCCAGACGAGTGCTTTTAGGAAACCAAGAACACCGTCCCAAAAACCATTTGCTTTTGAAATGAAATAAACGGCGGCACCAATAAATGCCAAAAACATGAAGGCGCCAACGCCTCCATCGGTTACATTATTTTTCTTATTCATACCCTGAGTCTAGGCACCAGGAGCGAAAGTAATGCTCACGCTGTTGATGCAGTAGCGATCACCGGTTGGCGTCTGAGGGGCATCTTCAAAAACGTGTCCTAAGTGTGAGCCGCAATTCTTGCACCGCACCTCCACTCGGCTCATTCCGTGGGAACGATCCTCTAGAAGTTCTACCGCGTCACCTTCTTGAGGCTCGTA
>JBEGUG010000082.1:0-2853 GCA_041179005.1 Actinomycetota bacterium
CGTTCTGGGATATTTCGCCTCGTCAGCCAATCCACATTCTCGTGATTCCGAAAAATCATTACTCCAACGTTGCTGAATTAACCGTCAGCGCTCCAGATGAACTTGTTGATCTAGTTGCGCTAGGTTCCAAAATCGCAATGGACAAATCAACCGGTTCCTTTAGGTTGACTTTTAACACAGGCGCTGAAGCAGGTCAGACAGTTTTTCACGCACACGGTCACATTACGAGCAGAACACCAAAGGATCAGGTTGTCTAGTTCCGCCTCAAACAAGAAACGAACTGAGAAGCTCCAGGTGCTTGGTGTTCCCATGGTCGCTCTCTTCGGCACCGAAGACAAATTGCTGAAAACCTTAGAGCAGACTTATCCAAATGTGGAAGTGCACGCTCGTGGCAACGAGGTCGCCTTAACAGGCCCAAGCAGTGAAGTCTCGGAGGCAAAAGACCTCATCGAGGAAATGATTGCCCTAATTGCTAATGGGCAAGATCTAGCCCCTCAGGACTTAACCCGATCAGCAAAAATGCTTGAAAACGAGAATCGACCAACCGATGTCTTGAGTCAAAGCATTCTTAGTTCGCGCGGAAAGAGCATCAGGCCAAAAACTCTCGGGCAGAAGAAGTACGTTGACGCGATTGATCAAGCCACAATAGTTTTTGGAATTGGACCAGCTGGAACCGGTAAAACTTACTTGGCGATGGCAAAAGCGGTTCAGGCCCTTCAGCGTAAAGAAGTTAGTCGAATAATTCTTACTAGGCCGGCGGTTGAAGCAGGGGAGCGCCTTGGCTTCTTGCCCGGCACGCTAAACGACAAGATTGATCCATACCTGAGACCGCTCTTTGACGCTCTGCACGAGATGCTTGACCCGGAGAGTATTCCAAAACTAATGGCTGCGGGAACCATCGAGGTTGCGCCACTTGCCTACATGAGAGGCCGAACGCTCAACGACTCCTTCATCATTCTTGATGAAGCGCAAAACACCACGCCGGAACAAATGAAAATGTTTCTAACCAGACTCGGCTTCAATTCAAAAATGATTGTGACCGGCGACATCACCCAAATTGACTTGCCTAATGGAACCTCAGGACTAAGAACAGCAGTAGAGGTTTTGAGCAAGGTGGATGACATGCACTTTGCGACACTCACATCAGAGGATGTTGTTCGTCACTCTCTAGTGGCAAAAATCGTTGATGCGTACACGAAGCACGAAGACAAGAAGCGGGCCAAGAAGTGAGCATCGAAATCTCGAATGAGTCTGAAGTTTCTGTTGACGAAGCACGAGTTCTGAAACTTGCGGGCTTTGCCCTGCATGAACTGAAAATTCATCCAAAAGCTGAACTGGCTATTCAGTTTGTCGACGAAGCGGCTATGGAAGTCCTACACATCCAGTGGATGGATGAACCGGGACCCACAGATGTTCTGAGTTTTCCAATGGATGAACTTCGCCCGGGTTCTGAGTCAGAAATAACCCCTCCGGGCTTACTTGGCGACATTGTGGTGTGTCCGCAGGTTGCTATCAGGCAAGCAGAGACTGCAGGCCATGAACCAATTAATGAGATTCTTCTATTGACCACACATGGGATTCTGCACCTTCTCGGCTTTGATCACGCAGAACCCGATGAGGAACGCGAAATGTTTGGCCTTCAGAAATCCATCCTGGACGCTTTTTATGCTCAAGAATCGAGCACCTAGGTGATTGCACTCGCAATATGGATCGGTGCGCTTCTTGCGATTGTGACAACACTAACTGCCATAGTTAAGGCGGCTCTTGAAGTCGACGAGTCTGCAAAGGCAGAGTCACTTAGCTTCGTAAGGCTTGGCCTAACTGGTGTATTTGGAATCGTGGCGGGTCAAATATGGTCACCACTGCAATTGAGTTGGTATTGGCCAGCACTATTTTCTACATTGATGATGGCAATTCTCTTGTTTGGGTCACAGTACGCGGCCAAGAAACTGGGGCACGCAAAGTTTGGTCAAAAGCTGCTCAGTATCTTTTCAAAAACCGTTGATTCCATTCATTTGCTTTTCACTCCTATTTCACTGCCGAAAGTCGAAGAGCCAGAGGAATTTGAGCAAGAGTTGCTTGATTCGGTCGAAGAGTTCGGTGAAACAATTGTTCGCGAAATCATGGTTCCAAGAATTGACATGGCAACTGTGCCAGCCGATTATTCACTAAGTAAATCAATGAGCGTCTTTTTGAGCCGCGGTTACTCTCGTCTTCCGGTTGTAGGAAAAAACATCGATGACATCAGCGGCATCCTGTATCTAAAGGATGTTGCCCGGATTCTGCACGAGTCGCCTAAGAAAATGGACGCAACGCTGGCAAGCGAAATTGCGCGTCCGGTTATTTTCATTCCGGAATCAAAGCCCGTTGATGACCTGCTTAGAGAAATGCAACTTAGTTCAACGCACATCGCTGTCATAGTCGATGAATACGGTGGTGTTGCAGGTCTGGCAACAATGGAAGACGTCATCGAGGAAATTGTTGGCGAAATTAGCGACGAATATGACAAGGATCTACCGGATGTCGATGATCTTGGTGACGGAAGGTTCCGAGTCAATGCAAGTTATTCACTTGCTGAATTGGGAGAACTTTTAGAACTTGAACTTGAAGACGAGGATGTCGACAGCGTTGGTGGTCTTTTCGCAAAAGAGCTTGGAAGACTTCCCGGCAGGGGAGACGAGGTTTCTGTATCCGGCTTGGTGATTACCGCCGACAGAATCGAGGGTCGTCGCAAACGTCTCATCACCGTGGTCCTGAAAAAAGACGAGAATTTGGCTGACGCCCAGTCTGCCTTTGAGCAACTGGAGCAGGAGAAATAATGCCGGAAAATAATCCGGAACATAGGTCAGGTTT
>JBEGUG010000083.1:0-3965 GCA_041179005.1 Actinomycetota bacterium
CCGTGAGCGATGTAACCGCCGCGCATCTGAGGAGCACGCATCGAACCCTGACGAGCACGACCTGTTCCCTTCTGCTTGAAAGGCTTCTTACCGGTACCAGAAACTTCATCGTGACGCTTGGTTGATGAAGTACCCTGACGTGCTGCTGCCTGCTGGGCAACAACTACCTGGTGGATTAGAGGAACGTTTGTCTGTACGTCGAACAGTTCGCCAGGAAGATCTACTGATCCTGCCTTCTTGCCTGCAACGTCTAGAACGTCAACCTTTGTGGTTTCTGCCATTTGGGTTACGCTCCCTTCACAGCGTTACGAACGAAAACCAACTGGCCCTTAGGACCAGGGATTGCGCCCTTGATGATTAGAAGACCCTTCTCAGCATCAACTGCGTGAAGAGTTAGGTTCATTGTGGTCACGCGGTCTGTACCCATGCGGCCAGCCATCTTCTTACCCTTGAAAACACGACCAGGTGTAGATGACATACCAATTGATCCAGGCTTACGGTGGTTGCGGTGCGCACCGTGAGATGCAGAAACACCAGCAAAGCCGTGACGCTTCATGTGACCTGCGAAGCCCTTACCCTTTGAGGTACCGACTACGTCAATCTTTGAGCCAACCTCTAGAGTCTCAACACCAAGTTCCTGACCAACTGAGTACTCAGCTGCATCAGCAGTGCGGATCTCTGCGATGTGACGACGAGGAGTAACGCCAGCCTTTGCAAAGTGTCCAGCTAGTGGCTGGGTGGTCTTGCGTGGGTCGATGGCGCCGTATGCAACCTGGATAGCTTCGTAGCCATCGGTTTCAGCGTTTTTGATCTGGGTGACAACGTTCGAGCCAGCCTCAACTACGGTGACAGGAACAAGCTTGTTGTTCTCATCCCATACCTGAGTCATGCCGAGCTTCTTGCCCAGAAGTCCCTTAACGGTTCTATTTACAGACATGATTTCCTTAGAGCTTGATCTCGATGTTGACATCGGCAGGAAGGTCAAGACGCATCAATGAGTCAACTGCCTTAGGAGTTGGGTCAATGATGTCGATGACGCGCTTGTGGGTGCGCATCTCGAAGTGCTCGCGACTGTCCTTGTACTTGTGAGGAGAGCGGATCACACAGACCACGTTCTTCTCGGTAGGCAATGGCACTGGGCCAACCACAGTAGCGCCGGCACGTGTAACTGTGTCGACGATCTTGCGTGCCGAAGTGTCAATAACCTCGTGGTCATATGACTTAAGTCGAATGCGGATTTTCTGTCCGGCCATCTTGACTCGCTCTCCTATATTTTTGTCAAAGCTCCGACCCACGCTGTCGGGCGTGTCGTATTCCTTAGAGAAATACAGCCCTAAAACGTAAATCAGATACATTTTTGTTCTTGCTCCAGGGGGCTTGCTTCCCTTTGTTTATAAGGGTTCTGGGCACATGCCTGGAGTGGTTCACGCCAAGAAAGGCGCGACTACTCACGAACTTGTCAATCTTGCCACAGTTCAGCGTGTCAAAGCAAATTAAATCGGCAATTTAGAAGTAAATTAAGCGCTCAATTTGCCGGTGGCGGCTGGGGCTCGTTAGCTGAGGATGTCCTTGGATGTGAATCTGCCGTAGGCCAGCGATCCAAAAACGGCCACATATCCCAGTTGAAGCAGCAAATTAGAGCCCAGACTCGAAAGTTCCATAGGTTGGCGCAGAATATCGGCGAAATCTAGCCAATAGTGGGTAAACAGCCACTCGTGCAGCCAAGCCAGCTGGGGCAAATTATCAAGAATCTGGCTGACTCCGCTGGCAACTAGCACCCCGGTCATCGCGCCCACCGGAATTGTGGTGAGGGTTGAAATGAACAACCCCAGCGCCAACATGCCCATCATCGAGACGGTTGTGTAAATTGCCACCAGCGCCATACGGGCCAGGGCCTCAGGTACCTGAATCACATCCCCGCTGAGCAGGGTAACCGGACCAACGGGGAACAGAATGGCACCGATAATTGCGCCGGCAATCATCAGGGTAAATGTTCCTGCCAGGGTGAAGACCAGGGTGCCTAGGTATTTGACAATCAGAAGTCTTGCTCGGCCAACCGGAGCAATCAATAGGTAGCGCAAGGTTCCGAGGCCAGCTTCGCCAGCAATTGTGTCGCCAGCAACAACCGAAATCGTGAGTGGCAAGAAGAGTGGCATGGCTAGAAGCATTGCGGTGAAACCGGTGAAGAGTCCATTTTGGGTTACTCGGTCAAGAAAGGGTGGGCCCTCCCCTGGTGCCAAGCGCTCTGCAGATAGTGACACCGCGATTGCCAACAAAATTGGAATTAGGGCAATTGCAAAAAGCATGGCCCAGGTTCTGCGTCGGGTGAACATGACTCTGAGTTCAGAAATCATTAGCGAGAGGCTGAGTGATTTAGCGAACAACTTCAAACCCCTCTCCGGTTAGGTCAACGAAATATTCTTCGAGGCTTGGGTGCTCAAGTCGCAGTTCGCTAACGCCTATTTTCTTTTTCACCAAAATTGCATTTAACTTTGCAACATCAAAATCTGTTTCCACCGGGGCAACTAATGCTCCTGCAACGCTCTTAATTTTTTTGAGACCCTGCTCTTTCAAAACAACGTTTGCTTCCGATTTTTTATCGACTTTCAAAATCAATCTGCTTTGACCGTGAGAGCGAAGCTCCTCGAGCGAACCCTGCGCCAAAATCTTTCCAGCAGACATAACGGCTACGTGGTCACAGAGCTGCTCGATTTCGGTAAGCAGGTGGCTTGAAACAAAAATTGTGATGCCCTCAGCAGCCAAAGAGCGAATCAAGTTTCTTACTTCTCTGGTTCCCTGCGGGTCTAGACCGTTTGTAGGTTCGTCAAGAATTAGAAGTTCTCTGGGCTTTAGTAACGCATTGGCCAGACCCAATCGCTGTTTCATTCCAAGCGAATAGGCGTGAACTTTTTTATTTGAAGCGTTGCTTAGACCAACTCGCTCAAGTGCGGCATCAACTCGTTGCGCTCTGGTAGCCGAACTTGAATTGCGATCGGCTGAATCCATTCTGAGCAAATTGTTTCTGCCAGACATGTACGGATAGAACGCTGGGCCCTCAACCAGTGCGCCTACCTTTGGCAGCGCCTCTTGAAGTTGCCTAGGGATTTGGTAATTCAGTAACTTGATTTGTCCGCTGGTTGCCTCGGCTAGGCCAAGCAGCATGCGGATTGTGGTGGTCTTTCCAGACCCGTTGGGGCCAAGGAAACCAAATACCGAACCCTTGGGAACAACGAGTGAAATTCCACCAACGGCCTTCTGCTCGCCGAAAGCCTTTATCAGGCCATGGGTTTCAATGGCCAGTGGAACAGCTTTTGACACTTAGCGAGACGCTACTTGCTGAAGGAACTCAATGGTCACGGCTCCGGCGTAAACCTTGCCAGCGTCTGTAATCAAAACATTTGCAACCGGGGTTGAAAATACTTTTCCGCCAGCAACCTGGGTTAGCAGGTCAGCAAACAGTTCGTTCTCAAGCATTTGAATTGGAACTTCTTTTGGCATGGCAGGAAGATAAATTACGCTCTCCCAACCCTCACCAATTAGTTCTGGTTTTGGCTGGTCTGCATACTTAGCTTCTAGCTCTGCCTTCTTGGCAGCGAAATCGGCCTTGGTGTGTGGCTTAGCTTCATAGTCTTTCTTCAAAGCTTTTAGCTCGGCCTCAAGTTCAGTTGGTATTTCAAGTTTCTGAATTTTTGTACCGGCCGGCGCAGTGAAGTTGAACAGTGACGCATCAGGAGTTTCGAAACTTACTGATTCAAAACCAACCTGGAACGCAGGAGTGTCTTGCTCAACTGAGTAGACCTTTACATCAAGAGCCATTCCGGTTTCTGAGTCCACAGAAACAAACACCGATTCAATCAGCGAGTTCTGCGCCTTTGGCTTTGCGATCAATTGATACGCGCTTCGACCAGCAATGCGGTGCTCTTTACCAACTGAGACATCGGTTGATTCACCAATCATCTTCATTA
>JBEGUG010000084.1:0-3964 GCA_041179005.1 Actinomycetota bacterium
GCTGGACACGGCCAGCCTCAGCCCACCACTGCCGGCGGTCATACCAGCGGACAGGCTTGGCGGTAATGGCATAGGTTGCCCCAGCCCAGACGAATTTAACCGGCTCACCGGCCCAATTCACGGACACAGTCACCGATTCATCAACGGAAACCATTTGCGACCCCTCTTTCGCGATTCGAACACTTGTTCGAATGTTAAGAGTGTATGGGGTTCTGCCGACAAAGCAAATTCGGTGCAAATTTGACTGATTTTTTGGGCTAAATGGCCCTGATTAGGCTCTCGGAGTTGTTGCTGACCTTGCCCACTTCGGCGCCCACCTTGAAAAACTCTGCCTCGCCGGCCACCATATCGGAGTCAAGGGCCACGGCACTCAACAGGTCGGCATCGCCCTCAATGTGCGGGTCAAGCCAAGCCTCAAAGGTGTCTGGGGAAAGTAGCACCGGGTTTCGGTCGTGAATGTGAGCCAACTCGGGGGCTGTGTGCTTGGTCAGGGTGGTGGCAGATAACAGCCAGCGAGCAGGGTCCTTGGCATCTTTAGTCGGATCAGCCCACCACTCATAAAGCCCGGCCAGGGCAAACATGCCGTCGCTCCCGGCAGAAATGTAGAACGGCTGCTTGGTGCCATCGGCAGATACGTGCCATTCGTAATACCCCGATGCCGGAATCACGCAACGACGTCTGACCACGGAATCCTTGAAGGATGGCTTCTCAAGAATGGTCTCGATGCGCCCATTGATAAGGGGAGCGTGCTCGGTAGGACTCTTCGCCCATCGGGGTACCAAACCCCAACGCGCTGAGTGGATCTCACGGCTCAACTCACCAAGCGGAGAACCATCGGGTGCTTTCTCAAACGCGCGGTCAACGATTATTGCAATTGGCTGTGTAGGGGCAACGTTATAGCTGATACCTGGAACCTCGCCAATAATCTCATCGGCTTCGAAGATTGTCTGAATCTCGCCAACGGCGCGAGCTACAACAAAGCGACCGCACACGGACTAGCCTTCAAGCTTCTTGAACTTGGCTGCCTTATCTTCCTCAACCATTTTGACTGCAGTCTTTTCAAGGCGCTTCTTGGCAAAGTGAACGAGAATCACAAAGATCAGGATGACGGCGACAAATATGAAGCCACCAAACTTTAAAGTGCCACCAATTTGCTCATAACTGGTTTTAGCCAGGTAGCCGATACTCACATAGGCAGAAGCCCAAATCGCGCAGGCGCCAAGGGTCCAGCGAATAAAGATTTTGTAGCGCATCTTGGTGGCACCAGCAACTACCGGCACTAGCGAGTGAAGAACCGGCAAGAATCTTGAAATAGCTACCGCAAGCCCGCCACGAGCCTCAATAAAGGAATCAGCCATCTGCCAATTCTTTTCGCCAATCTTTTGGCCAAATTTACTTGCCCTAATGCGCTCGCCGAAGAGGCGGCCAATCCAGAATCCAAAGGATTCACCAAGTAGTGAGCCAAGCAATACGCAGCCAAGCAGGAAGAAAAAGTCAGGTAGTCCTTGAACTCCGGTTGAAGCAACCAGCACTACGGTGTCACCAGGAACAACCAACCCCACAAAAAGAGAAGTCTCCAGCATGATGGCGAGTCCGGCGAGAATGTTCCTCAGTGAGGGGTCTACGCCCTGCACGGTACTAATTACCCAGTCAAGAATCTCGTTCACGAGATTATTCTCGCATTTATTGGTCGATGCTAGTTGAAAGCATCCTGAGACGTTTATTGAATGCCTCTAGGTGTCTTGCCGGACCAACAGGTCCACCTAGGTCAATCCACTCATCAACCAACCTGATTCCGTGCAGCGAGCTGAGTGCCCAAATTTCAAGATCTACTAGGTCAGCCGGTTTTACGCGCTCTGATCTGGTTTGCAAACCCATAGACTCGGCAATTGCAAAAACTTCGCGCCTGGTAATGCTTGGAATCCATTCAAGATCATCGCCTGGTGCACACAGCACATCGCCTCTAAACCAAACTATTGAACTCAGCGCACCTTCAACGATGTAGCCGTCAGAAGTTAACAGCACTGCCTCATCTGCGCCGTGCATTTGTGCCGCCCTGCGCATCTGCATGCCGAGGCTTAGATCAGGACCTTTTATGGTTGGGGACACCCTTGGGTCTGCTTCGCTATAGCTCCAGAGTGTGATGGTTTGTTCTCGCTCTGGTGCTTCGCGCATCCGCAGCACTAACTGAAAATCGCCACTCGAATCACCACTCGAGTCACTGACCAGAAATTCAATTCTTGGAAACCATGCGCCTTCGCGAGGAATCAGTGCGGTGACCTGCTTGAAGAACTCGTCTAGTTGCAAGTTGGGATTAATTGCAGAGACCCAGAGGGCAAATCTATCGAAGTGCTCTTGGTGGTGTCTGGCTCGACCTTCTTCGACCAGCCAACTGTCGGCAACGGCAAGTCTTCCGTTCGCAATATCGTTGGGGCTGATGGGCTTAATTTCAGAATCGATAAAAGCGTAAAGCTGTTCCTGATCTGTCATTTGCCACCCCCAATCTGTAAGTTGCCTCTAATCTAGATTAAGAATCCGTTCGCCCAAAAATCGGGACGAGACCACCTGACTGAGAGGGAGCCACACATGCGCCTTTTCAGCCGGCAGTTGCGCGGCTGGATTAATCCAGCCAATGCCTTTTTGCAGTTCTTCGCCAATGAACCCAACGCTTTTTGGCTAGATCGAGAACATCACTTCAGTACACCGGTCAGCGTTGTTGGTGCTGGTGTGCCAACTCGGGATTTGAAAGTTCAAAGTCACGAGAACGCAGACTTGCCCTTTGACTGGCGTCCTGGCCTGGTTGGTTTTTTTGAGTACGAGGGGCAACCGCAGTTTCTATCTGTAGATAGAGCTATGGTTTTTGATCACGCTAATCGAAAAATGTTTTTAGTGGGTGTTTTCGATTCTTCAGAAGATTTTGAACACTGGTGTAATGCGGCGTTCCTTAGGCTGGGTCTAATCGGGGGAGAGTTGGCTGCCTATCGATTGAAGCATTCAACCCAGGGCAATTCATCGAGCGCTGCACTTCGTCACAGTTCACAGCAATATGTTCAAATGATTGAGAAGGCTCAACAACACATTGCTTGTGGAGATGTGTATCAAATCTGCCTAACCAATCAAATTCAGATTGAACATCAGCTTGATCCGCTATCGGTGTTTCTGGACCTGCGTGAAGCAAACCCGGCACCCTACGCAGCCTTCATGAGAATCGGCAGTCAATCAATTGTTTGTTCTTCACCGGAACAGTTCTTGCAGGTTTCTGCAGCCGGAACTATCAGCACGAAACCAATTAAAGGTACGCGTCCGCGCGCAGCAGACCCTGAAGTAGATTTGGCTAACGCTGAAGAGTTGAAGGCAAACGAAAAAGAGCGCGCAGAAAACCTAATGATCGTTGATCTGATGCGAAACGATCTTGGCAGAGTGGCTAAGCCGGATACAGTGCGAGTATCCAAACTTTTTGAAATCGAATCTTATGCAACCGTGCATCAGCTGGTCAGCACAGTAGAAGCTGAATTGGCTGATGGGCACGACGCTTTCAGCGCGTTTGAGTCGTCGTTCCCGGGTGGCTCGATGACCGGGGCACCAAAGGCAAAAGCCATGGAGATCATTCAAGAACTAGAAGCGGGCAGACGTTCGGTTTATTCAGGTGCCCTTGGCTATTTTGGCTTCGATGGTTCCGCTGATTTTGGAATGACAATTAGAACCATCGTCTTTGATGGCAACCGCGCATACATCGGGGTTGGCGGTGGAATTACTAGTGATTCAGACCCGATGGCTGAATTGGAAGAGACAAAACTCAAGGCTGGAGCATTGCTGAGGGCGCTTAATGCCCCTGACCCTTGGGCCTAGTTCTCGCACGCGACTAGCCCTCTCGCAGTCGAGTAGTTGGTAACCTTATAAGAATGACTGACGTAGCAAACGAGAACGAATACAACGTATTCGAGATCCAGGACAAATGGCTTCC
>JBEGUG010000085.1:0-4787 GCA_041179005.1 Actinomycetota bacterium
GCGAACTCATCGAACTCCAATGTTCAAAACAGAACCTGGCACCTTTGCCAGATTCGGGGTGCTTTCACACTCTGAGTCCGAGCCTAGCCACGCGAACTAGACAGATTTTCCATTTATTCCCGGCGTAACCATTTCGTTATTTAGAGCGAATTAGCTGCAGTCAGGGTCTTCGCTGGGCACAACATTCTTGATGAAGTAGTTATCAACTGTGCGATTTATGCACTTACTCTCAAGCCCGTAGGCGGTATGGCCCTCGCCATTGAAGGTCACCAATTGTGCGTTTTCCAGAACCTCGTTGGCTAGAGCTACCGCTTGTTCGTAAGGCGTTGCCGGATCACCGGTCGTGCCGATGACAAGTATTGGAGCAGAACCCTTGGCGGCAAACTCACTCGGACGTGCAGCAACCGGGAATGGCCACTGCTCACAGGTCAGCGCACCAAACTGCCAGTAGCGGCCAAAGGTTGAGCTGGTTTGCAAAACTAATTTATTTTGTGCCGCAATTGATTCTGCATCAGCTGACTGTCGACCGTCCATGCACGAGATTGAAATGTTTGCCTCAAGCATGTTGGAACCGTAGCTACCATCTTCAAGGCGATCGTTATAGATATCGGCAAGCGCAAGCAGAATCGTTCCGTCCCCGCGCTTAGCTTCAGCAAATGCCTCTGTGAGTGTTGGCCACCAAGTCTGCCCGTAGAGCGGCATGATGATTCCGGTTATCGCCGACCAAATAGTTAGATCTCTCTCAGAATCGGTAGGCAGTGGTTTCTTTTCAATCTGCAACAACAGCTGTTGAATTTGCTTCTCAGCATTTGGTAGCGAACCACTGAACGGGCAGTCCTGACTCTCCAGGCAACTGGTTAGGTAAGTCTTCAGAGCACGATCAAAACCAATCAGCTGTGAAATGTTTTGCGCATCTTCGGTGACGGTTGGATCAATTGCACCGTCAAGCACCATTGAGCCAACTCGTATAGGAAATAGTTCGGCATACATGGTGCCGAGAAATGTTCCGTAGCTGAAGCCAAGGTAATTTATTTTCTCATCGCCGAAAACTGCGCGAATTACATCTAGGTCTTTCGCCGCCGAAGCGGTGTCAACGAACTGAAGATTTGGACCGGTGTTCGCCAAACAAGCATCGGTGAATTCTTTTATGCTTGCGCGCGTGGCAGCGATGTCCCGGTCAGTCCCAATTCCGAACTCTGAATCTGAGTAGAGGAACTCATCGGTGTTTTTTGCATCTAGGCAAGTAATCTTTGGCTCGCTGTCCCCAACACCGCGCGGATCAAAACCAACCAGATTGAAATTCGCGCGCAGGTTCGTGGTGCCAATTTGTGTTGCCGAATTCTTTATCCAATCCACACCCGATGAACCTGGGCCACCCGGATTGAAAATTACCGAGCCCAGCGCGGTTTCGTTATCAGCCTTGCGATAGGCAATTGCCACCTTGAGCCGTTCACCGCTTGGGTTAGACCAATCGGCTGGAACCTCAATATCTGCGCAAAGGATGTCTGGCTCGGCGCAGGTAGACCACTGAACCGCTTGGGTATAGAAGGGTTGCAGGTCCGCGGGGATGGCTGAGTCGGCAGATGGTTGTGGGCCACCTTCGACGGGGCCCAACGGAATCGATGGAAGAGATGAACCAGTGCAGGCGCTAAGGGCAAGAGCAAGCGAGCTGATTGCAGCAATCACCGACCAACTTCGCTTGGCCACCTAGTTTGGCTTTCTGCGAAGTTGAACGCCCAAAGATTCCAGCACCATTAGATCGCGCACATTTGAATCAATTCGAATTCTTGCCTGCGCTATGGCCTCAAGTTTGTGAATCGTCTCGGCCGGCGAGGTTGTCGTGGCGACCTCTGTGATTCCAGTGCGAAGGTCTTCATTAACCAGTGGCACGTTTGCTGAAATTTGCAGTGTGAGCACATCGCGATACAGCGAAAGCAAGTCAACCAAAATCCGATCTAGGCCATCGCGCACACTTCTGGTGGCGCGACGCTTCTGACCTTCTTCAAGTGCACGAATATCTGACTTTAGATTTGCCGGAATTGCATCGCCCGGTGCTAGACCAAGCGAACGCATCATCGCCGCTTTTTCTAATTCATCGCGTTCAGTGGTTAGAGCTTCAGCATCTTTCTTGGCGATGTCCAGCCAACGCTCTGCGGTGTTCACTGCGGTGGTTACCCCGTTGATTGCAAGCGCAGCCATCAAAGTCTCACGACGACGACTGCGCGCCTCAGAACTGGTGGCAAGTCTTCTTGCCATTCCAATGTGGCTCTGCGCTTCAGCAGCAACCTGATGCGCCAACTTGCTTTCAATGCCATCGCGTTCGATCAAAATTCTGGCGACTTCTTCAACGGCCGGAACCTTCAAGCCAACTCGGCGAACGCGTGAGCGAATAGTCGGCAGCATGTCAGCTTCTGAAGGTGCACACAGCAACCAAATAGTTCCGGCAGGTGGCTCTTCAAGAGCCTTTAGCAAAACATTCGATGAACGCTCCTGCATGCGGTCGGCATCTTCGATAATCATGATGCGGAATTTTCCGAGCGATCCGCCAAACTGCGAGCTAGCTACCAGTTCGCGAACTTCATCGATTGAAATCTGAACGCGTTCGGTAACCAGGCTTGAAATATCGGGGTGGGTTCCGGCGGCGGCCATGAGGCAGCTCTTGCACTCACCACAACCGTCTTGCTCGCACATCAGAGCGGCGGCAAATGCGTGTGCCATGTTGGAACGACCGGACCCCGGTGGGCCGGTGATTAGCCAAGCGTGATAAACACCTTCGGCCTTGCCGCGGATGGCAATCTCAAGTTGCCCAATAGCCTCTGGCTGGCCAAGCAGTTCTGCCCATACCGGTGCATAGGAAGATGGAGTTGCGGAGTTGCTAGTCATTTTTGCTGATTAGCTGATCTACGCGAACGCGAATCTGTGCCGCCATCTCTTCAATGGTTTGGCGAGCATCAACCACAAAGAATCGCTCTGGTTCAGCGGCGGCCAAGGCCAAGTACCCCTGGCGCACGGCCTCAAAGAATTCAACCTTTTCGCGCTCTAGGCGATCTGGTTCTTCGCCGGTCTTGCTGCGTCTTGCCAATGATGCTGTGGCATCAAGATCCAAAAGAATCGTTAGGTGTGGCAATAGCCCTTGAACGGCAAAGAGCGAAAGGTTTCGAACCTCAGTGGAATCAAGCTCGCGACCAGCACCCTGATAGGCAACCGATGAATCTAGGTAGCGATCGATAATCACATCAGTGCCCTCGGCTAGCGCTGGGCGAACTTTGGTGGCTACGTGGTGTGCGCGGTCGGCTGCGTAAAGCAATGCCTCTGCTCGCGGAGCAACCTCACCTTTACGGTGCAAGAGCAGATGACGAATCTCAACACCTAAATCAGTGCCGCCCGGCTCCAGGGTGCGAATGCTTTTGCGGCCAAGTTCATCAAGGCGTTTGGTCAGCAGGTCAATCTGAGTTGATTTACCAACTCCATCGATGCCTTCAAACGAGATGAACAAACCAGACATTACTTTTTCTTTCTAGTTCCGGCTTTTACGACCTTGGTCTTGCTGACCAACTTCTTCTTTGGCTTGCCCGCTTTGGCTGGCGCCTCGCCTGGCTCAAGACCAAGCTTCTCGCGACGAATTGCCAAAAGTTCAAACGCTGTATCCGGAGTCATCTCTTCAAGATTCTCATCCTTAGGCACGGTTGCATTCACTGCACCATCGGTTACGTAAAGTCCAAACTGACCAGACTTTGCAACAACTGCCAAGCCCGATGCTGGATCCTCACCAAATTCCTTTAGCGGAGTTGCAGCAGTGCGACGACCGCCGTATTTAGGCTGCGCAAAAATCTCAAGAGCACCAGCTAGATCAAGATCAAAAATCTGATCTTCGGTCTGCAGCGAACGAGACTCTTTACCCTTCAACATGTATGGGCCGAACTTTCCGTTTTGCGCAGTGATGTCAATTTCAGTTTCAGGATCTTTACCAATTACGCGTGGCAAAGACAGCAGCTTGATTGCCTCTTCAAGAGTGAAGGTCTCCGGGCTCATTGACTTGAATAGTGAAGCAGTCTTTGGCTTTGGTGCGTGCTCATCATCAAGCAAGACATACGGACCGTAGCGACCATCCTTGAACAAGATGTCGAAACCAGTTGACGGATCAACACCCATCACGCGGTCGGTGATGATTGGCGCATCAATTAGTTCCTGAGCTTTATCCGGAGTCAATTCATCTGGAGCAAGGCCTTCAGGAATGTTTACGATACGACGCCCGTTTTCGTCGTGACCCTCATCGGTTGGTTCTCCAAAAATTTCAATGTACGGACCGTACTTACCGGTTCGAAGCGTCACGCCTTCTTTGATCTCAATTGAGTTGATTGCGCGTGGGTCGCTGTCGCCAAGGTTTTCAACGGTTGCCCTGAGTCCCAGCACCTTGCCATCGTCACCAAAATAGAACTTCTTTAACCAGGTGCTTCGGTCAAGTTCGCCGGCGGCAATCTTGTCGAGGTCTTCTTCCATCTGCGCGGTGAAAGCGTAGTCAACCAGGTTGCCGAAGTTTTCTTCCAGGAAGCGTGTGATGGTGAACGCAATCCAAGCCGGCACAAGTGCCTGCCCGCGCTTGGTGACATAACCCTTGTTGATGATTGTCGACAGGATAGCCGCGTAGGTTGAAGGGCGGCCAATGCCGTCTTCTTCAAGGGCCTTTACCAGTGATGCCTCTGTGTAGCGCGGTGGTGGCGAGGTCTGGTGGTCTTTTGCAACCACATCGATTGCCTTTAGCTTCTGCCCCACCGAAAGGTTTGGCA
>JBEGUG010000086.1:0-5162 GCA_041179005.1 Actinomycetota bacterium
AGGCTATTGCTCAAAACGCAGGGTTGGATATTTGTGACGAAGCCGAAGCACTTGCGGCTTGGATTGCTGCTCTGGCTGTGGTCCGCAAAGAAAGAATCGTGCTGGGGCAATACGCCTACGCTCCCGGTGCTCAGCACATTTTCGTGCAGGCGGTTCAAGATGCACTGGCAAACATTATTTGCCAGAAGCTGCCGGCTACAAAAGTTGCACTTGCTTGGCTTGCCACCCCAACAGACTCCACCGCCGTTCCAGCCGAGGTACTGCAGGATTCGCTAGATCGCTTTGCTAGCCGCTCAGTTTTTACCAAGTTCCGCGATCTGTTGCTGGGCATGCGCAAAATTCAGAGTGAATTCTTTGAGAACCGTTTTGGCGAGAAACTTGCACTCATTGACCCAACTTCTGGCGTGCAGGGTTCCAGCTATGCCTTTGCCAAGCGCACCCAGCGCTGGCGTGCATACCTGGCAAACAGCACAGGCGTGAAAGTCTCCTACGTGGTGGCACCGCCAGCCAGAACCTACTCGGTTCTGAGCCATCGGGTTCTGAACGCAACCTATCGGGGTGCTCCGAAGTTTGGCCTGAAGCCATTCGCTGTCGAAGATGCCACTCTAGCCACCACGGCTTTGCTGCTTAGAGATTTGCACAGTCCTAGATCGCAACGCGGTTCAACTGCCCTGCACACCGATGCTGCAATACACGGTGGCCTATGGCGACTGATTTACACCCCGTCATCGGTTTGGACTAGAGCCACGATAATTGGTTGGCCAGGACTATTCGCTAAGAAAATAAAACGAAAATAAGAAGGACAGCATGGACAGCAAGAAAGAGTCAAAGCCAAAACAGAAGAACTATGTTTTGCTATCAGGACGAGATGACGCAGATTTCTGCCAGCGAGTTTCAGATCGCATGGACCAGGGATACGAACTATACGGTTCCCCAGCAATGACTTTCAATGTTTTGCGCGGTTACCCAATGGTTTCTCAGGCACTAGTGCTCAAGAAGAAATCAAAAAGCAAAAAGTAATCTGCTTAAAACTCAGTGCTGGCTAGGTCAGTGCTGTCTTCCTGCAATCCCTTTATGATTCTGCCGACAACATGTTCAGCCGTCATGCCGGTTGGAAAAGCTGGCGCAGTGCCAACAATTGCTCGTCCAGCAAGTCCGGTCTCTGTGTGACCAGGGCGAGCATCAAGAGTCTTAATCCCGTCACGTCTTAGGTCATAGGTAAGTGACTTCATCAACGAAGATGCCGCAACCTTAGATGCGGTGTAGGCGGCCATGCCTGGAAAAGTTTTCTCTGCAACCACACCGCTGATGTTCACGATGTACGTTCCAGTACCCGCGGCGGCTGATGCCTTCAACAGTTGAGTCAGTTTTGCGAAGATAGAAGCGGGTCCAAGAAAGTTGACCTGCATTAGTTTCTGGCTGGCAGCTGCGCCGGCTGATTCCCAGGTGCCAAAACCAACCACACCGGCCGCGTTGATCACCACATCAATCGAGTCAAATTGCTCATTTAGGTAATTGCCGAGAGTATCGATGCTGGCCTGGGACTCAAGGTCCACAAGCAGACGCGTCTGCACCGCCGCTGGAATCTTTAGAGAGGATTCTGCATTTCTAGCTGTCGCCAACACCTCGGCGCCAAGGGCAATTAGTTGATTGCAGAATTCTGCCCCCAGCACCCCAGAGCCGCCAATTACCAATACTCGCTTGCCTGTTAGTTCCATGCCAATCCTCTGTCTTCCAGTCTCTACATAGACAATTCGCTTTGGGTCCTAAAAAGTCCCTGAAATGCCATAATCAAGACATGGCTACCAGCTCAAAAATCCTCGGCCCAATTGATCAGGTCAGACGGCGCACCAGCTCCAAATGGCGCAGGTTTGCCCCCGACGTGCTTCCGATGCACGTGGCCGAAATGGACTACGAGATTGCAGACAGCATCAAGCAGCTCCTAATTGAGAAAATCAAGAATTCAGACATCGGCTATACCGGTCCGGTCCCAGAGGTTGCCGAGGGGTTCACCAAGTTTGCAAAGGAGCGCTGGGGTTGGACCGTTGACCCAAACCAAATTAAGCTAGCCACCGATGTTGGTGTCTCGGCAGTTGAGATCTTTAGGGCACTCGGTAAGCCGGGAGACAAAGTCGTAATTAACTCCCCGGTCTACACAAATTTCTTCTCTTGGGTGCCAGAAGCGAAACTAGTTATCCATGATGTGCCACTAATCGCGGACAGTGACACATGGAACCTAGATCTCGCTGGTATTGAGCAGGCGTTTGCTGCCGGCGCTAAGTTCTACCTGCTTTGCAGCCCACACAATCCAATTGGAAAACTTTACACACGAGCAGAACTAAAAAAGATTGCCGATTTAGCCAAGAAGTATGACGTAATTGTAATTAGCGATGAAATCCACGCACCACTAACTTTCGCAGAGAACGAATTTGTGCCGTACCTATCGGTGTCTGATCCCGCTCGTGAAACAGGAATTTGCATCACTGCAGCTAGCAAGTCCTTTAACCTGGCTGGACTAAAAGCTTCAATCATCGTCACTCAGAACCAGGGCATGAAAGCCAAGCTCAACGACTTACCAATGGCTATGCACTGGAGGTCAGGCCTACTGGGAGCATTCGCCATGGGAGAAGCATTTGGTGGTTGCTCGGAATGGCTGGATGAAGCCAATGAACTAAATAAACGCAGTCGCGATCTCTTCGTGAAGCTGGTTGCCAAGAAGTTACCGTCGGTTAAAACTTGGGTTCCAGAGGCTGGTTATCTGGCTTGGCTAGATATTTCAAAGCTTGAAATCGGTGAAAATCCCGGTGCCCGAATTTTGGAAGAGCAAAAAGTGGCTTTCGTTCCCGGCCAAGATTTGGGTCCGCAATATTCCCAGTACCTGAGGATTAATCTGGGCTGCCACCCAGAATCCTTAGAGCGAGCGATTGACGCGCTAGCCGCCTACGAGAAGTAAACCTATTTACCTAAGGCTTGCTTTAGATCCGCAATCAAATCATCAACGTTTTCAAGGCCAACAGAAAGTCTCACCAGATTTGGCGTGATACCCATCTGCAGTTGAACCTCTGGACCCACGCGTCGGTGCGTAGTAGACGCAGGGTGAGTAATTAGAGATTTGCTGTCGCCAAGGTTATTTGAAATATCAATCACTCTTAGCTGATTCATAACTGCAAAGGCCTTGGATTTGTCGCCCTTGATCTTGAAGCCAATTGTGGTGCCGCCGCCGCGCATCTGCTTCTTTGCAAGCTTGTAGTTTTTGTCTGACTTCAAGAATGGGTAGGAGACGTGCTCAATTTTTTTGTGACCCTCTAGGAACTCAGCCACCTTAAGCGCGTTCGAGGCCATGCGTTCAACGCGCATTGTCACTGTCTCAAGAGATTTCAGCATGACCCAGGCATTGAAGGCGCTCATGCCCTGGCCAGTGTGACGGGTAAACGGAATCACAGAATTCTTGATGTAGTCGCGACTTCCCAAGATTGCTCCTCCAAGTACGCGACCCTGCCCGTCAATGTGCTTGGTAGCTGAATACATAACTACATCGGCGCCAAGCTCGAGTGGTTTTTGCAGAACCGGGGTTCCCATTACGTTGTCAACAATTACTGTCGCGCCAACCTTGTGGGCCAAGTCACTAACCATTCGAATGTCAACGATTTCCATCATCGGGTTGCTTGGCGATTCAATAAAAACAGCTTTAGTTGGCTTGGCTAACGCGTTGGCCCAAGTCTTTTTGTCATTTCCTTCAACCAGTTCTACTTCCACGCCCCAGGACGGAAGAATTTCGGTCAGCACCACATAGCAAGAAGAGAACATCGCCATTGATGCAACAACTCGATCGCCGGACTTCACCAAGCAGGCCAGCGATGAAAACATTGCCGCCATGCCGGTGGCGGTTGCAAAACAAGCCTCAGCGCCTTCAAGGGCCGCAAGGCGTTCCTCGAACATACTCACGGTTGGATTCGAGAAGCGGCTGTAGAGGTGGTGAGCGGTCTCTTCTTTGAACGCTGACTCTGCCTGCTCTGCAGAGTCATAGGTAAAGCCACTGCTTAGGTAGAGAGCCTCGCCAGTCTCGCCAAACCCGCTTCTTGCTAGACCCGCTCTAACCGCAAGGGTGTCAGGGTGAAGTTCCCAGCCTGGCTTCTTGCCATCAACTGGATTCTGATAACCCCAAGGGCGAGATCGCTGCGTCATTCAATAAACGATATCGCATCGCTCTATGAAATTGCTACTTGGTCTAGCCTTGAGTGATGAACCTCATAGGTAAACCAGCGTTATTTGCCGCCACACTCGGGCCGATTCAATCGGTCCTTGGCTGGGCCATTGCTGGTTCACTCTGGCCGGGCTATGACCCAATCCGCAAAACCATAAGTGACCTTGCCGCGGATGACTCTCCCGTGCAGTGGATTCAGACATCATTCTTTATTCTCGGTGGAGTCCTAAGTCTTTTGGCAGCCTATTACGCCCGCAGTTTTGCTATGCCAGGCAGGGTCATTATCTTTGCCGGAGGAATCGCAACATTTGGTTTTGCCTATTTCACCACCCCAAGCCAAGACGGGCATTCAGATATGCACCGATACTTTGCAATCGCTTCTTTCGTGCTTTTTTCAGCGTGGCCACTTTTCTCCATGAGAACTGGCAAGAACTACCCATGGGTATTGAGACCACTCGGTGCAATCGTTGCAACGTTGGGTTTTACGATTATTTCGCTTTGGTTTTTGAGCACCTGGACCAACCCAGATTCCACAAATGTGGGCCTGGTTGAGCGCGTCATCGCGACTTCGCAAATCACCTATCTCTCCGCAGTAATTTGGATTGCCTGGTTTTGGTCAAAACGTTCCGGATATCTAGCATATTCGAACAATACTTAGAACTATGTCTTTCGCACCCCAAAAGCCTCACAAAAAGGTTTACAGAACCGATATTCAAGCACTCAGAACGCTTGCCGTATCTCTCGTAGTTATTTTTCATCTGTGGCCGTATCGCTTGTCTGGCGGTTTCGTTGGCGTGGACGTCTTTTTTGTGATTTCAGGCTTCCTGATCACAAGCCACATACTCCGAGATGTGGAGGGTGAAAGATTCTCAGTCGTTCGATTCTGGGCTAAGCGCATTAGGCGATTGCTGCCCGCCTCATTTTTGGTTTTGATTGCCACCGCAATTGCTGTAGTGAT
>JBEGUG010000087.1:0-8857 GCA_041179005.1 Actinomycetota bacterium
CGACAGTGCATGTGTAACTGGATGAAGCGGGTCGAGAATGTAGCGTCAACTCGTAAATGTCCGCTGCAAACTATAAGTGCTAAATCATCACGCACTGACTTCGCCCTAGCTGCTTAATAGCACCTAGCCTGAAGTCCGTTAGACCAGATGTGATTTCGATCTGGACCCTAGCGTCATTTAGAAATCTTGCTTTGTAGTTATGCCTTAGGGCTACAAGGGACTCAAACTAGGACTGGGCCCGTCGGTTATGTTGCTTCAAGCTAGCACCGGGGCCAAGTAGAACCTTATTGAAGCTACACCCGTAGAAGAGCTAGAAACTCTGTATTGGACGGGGGTTCAATTCCCCCCATCTCCACTACAGAAAATTTCGAAAGAAATCTTCTGAAGTGTTCATCCCATTGAAAAACCCACCGGAGACGGTGGGTTTTTTATTTAACCAGTAAGCCGATTGCTAGCAAGAGAATGAGTCCGGCACCAAAATATTGAATTCGGTGCTGGATTCTTTCATTTGTGAAGGCTTTGGTTAGTTGGGCAGCGAATACCAATGAGATTTGCCAGATAAACGAGCCAATAAAGACACCGATGGCAAAGAGCGCTATTCCTGAAACGGCTGAACCCTCCGCCAAACCCTGCGCCGAACCCTGGGCCAAAGTCGCTACGGACGGTGTCACCCCAACGAAGTAAAACGCGGTTGCTGGATTGATAACTGTAAGCCCAAAGAATTTTGCGTAAGTCTTGGCGCGTGATCCGGAAGAGGTAGGCAATTCTGAATTCTCGATCTTTCCGCTTCGCAGGGCATCTCGAAAAATCTTGAACGCAACAAGTACCAAAATTAACGAACCCAAGATTCTTAGCGGGATTAGCCAATCGGTGAGGGTCGCAATAATTACGTTTCCGAAGGCAAAGACTAGAGCGGCGTAAGAGAAGTCAACGGTTGCCATTGCTAGAGCCCCGAAAAATCCGATTTTTCGTCCGTATTGAAGCGTCGTGCTGATTAGCAGTATCGCCATCGGCCCGAGCGGTATAGCTAGGGCAAGTCCTGCTATCGCGCCGGCAAATAAAACATCCACTCGGCAATCTTGGCATAATTAGACCATGGAATCCGAAGTGCCGATAGCTGATTGGCTTGTAACTTATGGAAGCACTGCGTTCGAAATTATTGGCACGCTTGCATTCGCACTTTCTGGATTAATTGAAGCCGCACGCAAGAAGCTTGATTTGGTTGGCATGGCCATGGTCACCTTTTTGGCAGCGTTCGGTGGGGGTACCCTGCGAGACATACTTCTTGACCGGAGGCCATTCTTCTGGGTAGAAAACCACATTTGGATTTGGGTAATTTTGGCGATATGCGTTTTGGCTCTGGTGTTTATGCGCTCAAGACATGTTGAACCTACAGAGCGTGCAACAGCTTGGCCAGACGCGCTTGGGCTTGGAATTTTTGGTGCCGGTGGAACCCAGCTAGCAATCGATGCAGGATTACCTGCCATCGTTGCAGTAGTTATGGGAGTTATAACTGCGGTCTTTGGTGGAGTGCTCCGAGATGTAGTAGTCAACGAATTGCCGAGAGCCTTTGCCGACTATCAACCATATTCAGTTTTGGCATTTACCGGCGGTTGGCTGGTCGTGGTGCTTGATGCAGTTGGGGTGAGTGCGTTTATCGCTGTTGGACTTGGTGCGCTATTTATTACTTCGCTCAGATTTTTGGCGATGATATTTAGTTGGCGACTGCCAACCTGGCGGGTCTAGTCAGTTATTCAGTTGAGCAAGGGACTAGTTGCGCCACGCGCTGTGGAGTAACTCCAAGCAAAATTGCAATATCGCGCATTGTTAAGCCTTCGTCGCGCATCCGGGAAACGACATCGCGGATCTCATTGGAGGCTTCTTCTTGAAGTTTCGCCGCGTTGCGCATTTTTTCTTGAGCCGCCTCAATATCGCAGATGATTCCAGGCATTACTGCTTCAACCTTTACGACAATGTCGCATTTAGATTCTCCAGATGACTTCTCAGCCAACTCTTTGATCTGCTCGGTGGCTTTGTCTAGGCGTTTTGAGGTGGTCCTAAAGTTTCCAAGCGAGGGGACAGCAATAAGCCAACCGTTATCTTGGCGCTCGGCGTGAGCCTTTATCTCCATGGCTTCCCCTCCTAAAATAATTCTGTCAAGGGCCACTTGACAAATCTTGTCAACCCGTGCTTTACTAAATAACTGTAAGTCCGAAACCTCGGATAATCAAGACACTAAGGGAATTTCATGAACATCGTTATAGCAATCGCCGCACTTGCGGTTTCATTTTTCAGCGCACGTGGCTTCTTCAAAGCTGGCTCATTCAAATCCAAAGCATCCAAAGAAACTCTGCTGGGTGCGGGCATGGGTTGGGTAGAAAAGACGCCGATGGGCGTAGTGCGATTAATCGCTTGGCTTGAAATTCTTGGCGCGATCGGCGTTGTGATTGCCCCAATCGGTTCATACCTGACCGGCTTTGTCTGGTCGCAGTGGGTTGGCATCGCAGCCGGTGCCGGACTTGCGATAACCATGGTCGTTGCTTTTCTTATGCACGCTTTGCGTGGCGAAGCTAAATACACCTGGAAGATGAATCTTGGTCTGTTTGCGGGAGCTTTGTTTGCGACTGTTCTTCAGGCTCTAGTGGTGCTGCCACTGTTCTAATTTCGAACTTTAACAGCCGGCCCTGGTTCCCGCTCCTTATGGCGCGGTAATCAGGGCCGGTTTTTTCGCTTAGATTCTTGGCGATGATTTTTAGGTGGTGATTGCCAACCTGCCGGGTCTAGCAGCCCGATCCAAAGCTGCCAACAACGCTGGGGCAGTCAAGACAAGTAGCACCGATGTTGTGATCGCTCTTCCGGTATCCCAGGCCAAACCACCAGACAGCAATTGATACTGAATAAACTTCACGACATTCGTCTCAAAACCTCCGCCAGGTTCATAAGAAAGACTTGTGCCCACTCCAGCCAAGAACGGCCAATTCCAGAGCGTCATCAGAATCCCATACACATAACTTGCAATCACGCCATAAACGATTAGCGAAGCTGTCTCCATCCATCGATGTTTCAAGCGTGGCAATATGCCGGCGCCAGCACCAACTAAACCTGCGGCCATCATCTGGAATGGTAGCCAGGGACCAACACCTCCAGTAAGGAGGCCAGAGACAAGCATGGATAGCGAGCCAACAGCAAACCCAAACTTTGATCTAAACACAAAGCCGGAAATCACAATTAGAAAAAATGATGTTTCAATGCCGCCAAAGCCAGCGCCTAGCATTCGAATTACGGCGTTGATGGCAATAAGTACTCCTAGGAGTGCTAGTTGCCTTGAATCCACGCCCGTGGAAGTGAAGGTAGAGAGAACCACGGTTATCAATAGAGGAATCAGGATGACGAATACCGTCTGAGCCAAACTCGATTCCGTTTGCGATTCATTCACTGCATAAAGCGGCCAGGAGAATATTGCCAGCGCTGTCAGGGCAGTGATTGGCAAAATAAGTGAGTTTACTAATTTCAAAATCCTCATATTCTCACCTCACTAAGCTGTCCCAAATTCATCCCTATGGTTCGATCGGCAACTCTTTTTGCAAAAGCATCATCGTGGGTTGCTACCAAAATTGTTTTTCCCTGGGATGCCAACATCCTTAGCTGTTCAGCCAAGGCTGCTTTAGCTTCGTAATCTAACCCTCGAGTTGGCTCATCGAGCAGAATAAGTTCGGCGCCCACGGATAGTTGCAGTGAAATCACAAGGGCTAGTTGCTGTCCGGTTGAGAGATCACGGGGGTGGATGTTTGTGTCAATACGACCAATTAGGTTTTCGAAAATAGATGAAGTCGTATTTGGTGTAACTGACGCGTAGCTATCTGCCTCAACCAGTTCCTTACTAACAGTGCCAAGAAAAAGTAGATCGCTGGCCCGTTGGGGGATTACCGCCAAGACCGATGGAAGGTCCTTTTTAGGCAGGTCCGAAATTTCTCGTTCATTGAACGTAATTGAGCCGCGAGTTTTTTTGAGCGCGCCTGCTATTGCCATGAGAAGCGTCGTCTTTCCTGACCCGTTTGGACCAAGAAGCGACACAACCTCACCCTTGTTTACCGAAAGTGAGACGCTGCGGAGTGCGGGGTGGTTGCATCCTGGGTATGTGACATCCAGTTCGGAAACGCGGAGCGCTGGCGCTTGGCTGCTAATGGCTGAAGCTTGCGCCAACTTTTGGCTCTGATTCCAATCTGGAAAGTACTTCAGAACTTCAGTCCAAGCGGCGCCCACTTTTACCGCAGAACCATCGCCCTTAAGCAAGGTGACGGAATCAGCGAAGTCAATCACTTCCTCTAGTCGATGCTCTGCCACTAGAACTGTGATTTCGTGCTTGTCCACCAGTTCTCTAAGAAGTTTCCATAACTTGGCGGCTGAATCAAAGTCGAGTGCCGCAGACGGTTCATCGAGCAAGAGAATTTTTTGGCCGGCAGCTAGTGATGCTGCAATTGCAACTCGTTGCTGTTGCCCAGCAGAGATCCGGTCAATCTTGGATTCGAGTAAGTCTTCAATACCAAGTTGGCTACTGATTTGTCTAACTCGCTGCTCCATTTCTGGCACGGGAAAACCAAGCTGTTCCATGCCGAATGCAATTTCCTCAACTACGGTTTCAGCCACGAATGCTGATTCTGGAGTTTGATTAACGTAGCCAACTAGATTTGCAAGTTGCTGCGGTCTTTTTCCAGAAATTTCAATTCCGTTCAGAATCCGCTCGCCAGCAACTCTGGCGTAAGTCAAAGCAGGAACCAGGCCAATCAAACTCTTAAGCAGAGTTGATTTTCCTGAGCCGGTGGGGCCGCAGATCACGGAAAATTCTGCTTTTTTGTATTCCAAGTTTAATCTACGAAAAACCTGCGAATCTTCGGAACCATAGTCAAGAGAAAAATGCTTTAGCTGAATCAAAACTGACCACCTCGGCTCCCGACAAAAAGCCAAAAAATAAGGCAGCAAACCAAAGCAACCAAATCGTATTTCCCGAACCGGTTTCTAATCAGTTGCGTTTTGGCATTATTTAGCGAGCCAACTATCAACGCTCCCAAAGACAGCAAGACCGCGGTGACTAGAAAATAGATTTGGCTTGAATCAACAGCAACGAGTAAGTAACTGCCGATGCCGGCCAAAGCAATGGCCATGAGAATCATGGTGCCAACTAAAAGGCTAAGTTTTTTACTGATGACCCGACCAAAACCGCGTGCGTCCATGCTTGCAGCAAGTTCAAGCGAGGCATCGATTGCATCTTCAAGCACAGGTATTACGACTCCCGCCATAGACCCAAGCCTGTTGCTTCGCCCTCGAAGTTTGCGCGCTAACCGCACTCTTTCACTGCTCTTTATTAACTGCGGAGCTAGGTTTAGTGCCATCGAGACGGCAGTCGAGATTTCATAAAGGGCTGCAGGCGTGGATTTTAGAAGTTGTCGAGGATTCGCCATGCCGGCTGCAAAACCAATTCCCAGAACTATTGCGGAGAGTCGGAGTCCTTCGTTTAGGGATTGTGTCAGTGCGGTAGTCGTGAAATTTCCCAAAATGCCGATGACCGATCCAAAACCTAAATCGAGCTCTAGCTTTGGAAAGTAGATCAAAACATTTCCCGCGTTAGTAACTGGATTGAAAATCATTCTGAAAATAATTCTCGATAAAGCAATGACTACAGCAACCAGAAGGTAAAGCTTCATCCTGTTGAAGATTGCTTTTCCGCCTACTAGTGGCAATAAGCCAATAGCGCAGATGAAAAGTAAGGTCGCAAGATTTTGGGTCAACGTAGCGGACAGGCTTAGGGACAGACCTACAATCCACCAGGTAATTGGATGAAGTGAGCTCAACTTCACGGGATTACCGGCATTCGTTGCGGCTTGGCATTGTTAGCGGAGATGCATTGGCGTCTTTGCTGAATATCCACGCTTCGGAATCACCACACTTTGGAGTTCGGCTAGCTGCACCTACCGGACTGCGCTGCCAGTTCCGCGGTTCGTCATCCGCGTTGGCAACAAAGTAGATCCAGCTTCCGGTTTGGATATTTGGAGTTCCGTCGCAGGGTTCTACTTCTGCACTAGGTAAATCTTGAATTCTGCAAACAAAAGAATTCGGATAGTCCGCTGTACCTTCAACGGATAGTTCCGCAGCTTCAAATAGCTCCCAGCCGTTACCTGAGAAATCCTGCACGCAACGAACGATTGACCCTTGTTCTAGCGGTCCGAATTCAATGACCAGCGTTGTTCCGTCCTCTGAGCAGGGGCCAGCAACGACTCGCGACTCAGTCGATGACGAATTGTTCGACGTTGTCGTGACGGACCCGATGGCGACAATCGCCAACAAAATAAGGAGCACTGCACGAAACGGAACAGATTTCATTTATGGAAGCAGGTCCAAATAGCTTTTGCCAACCAGCGGGGCATAGGCCTGAGCAGTGGCAAATTTGTCACCTAAACCGTTGGACCATGAGGTTGTGAATCCTCCCTTAGGGGCCAGCTTGGACTTCAGCCAAGTTGAGTAAACGCTGATTTTCTTTCCGGCGGCCTTCAAGCCCATCGCTGCATAAGCGGTTGAATTTATCGAGGCTTCGCCATAGGCATCCCAGTGATTTCCATCAACATCAGTTGCTAGTAGATAAGCAACCGCCTTCTTTTCTGCTGCTGCACGTTTCTTGTCTTGTGCATCGGTGCCAAAGTCTTGTCTCAAGTTAATTGCTTGCAGGGCTAGACCGGTTGCATCAGGTGTGGAAACTAGGGGATCTACCTCACCAAATCCGCCATCGGCGTTTTGTAAAGTCAGCATTTTCTGCACGACTTTGTTTGCCAGCGTGAATTCCTGATAGCTGTTAAGACCAAGCGCAACCCAGGCGTAATCAATTGAGCCAGAGGCAACGCCTGAAATTTCACCGGTTTGACTATTGATTCGCGCAGCTAACTTCTTGAAGATGTCGTAGCGAATTGAATTATTTGGAACATTGATGACCTGGCTGGTAAATAGAAACTTTCCGGCGCGACCTACGTTTATTGATTTTTCAGCGTCCTGATTAAAGAGATACCCCGATGAAGCTGTTCCCATCGGCTGAGATCTAGTAGCCAACATGAAATTCACAGCAGGAAGTTGCTGCACTAGTGATCTGCCACCGGCTTTTAGTTGCATCATCGCATCAAGAGTGAAGCCGTACTCATATGACCCTGGCGTTGCGCCTTCGATCGCTTTTCCAGCCACAAATGATTTAGCTAGAAAAGAAACGGTGGTTGGGTAAGTTTCAGCAGCGGTTGCACTTGGAGTAGTCGTGACCAAAAGTGCAATTGCAAGCGAATTAGCCGTCGCAGTCTTTATTTTTGAGAAATAGAATTTCGACAATGTTGCCTTTCGCAGGTGCAATCGGCGTGCGAAGGCGAATAGTGCTCAGCACTAATTCGACTCCAACCGCAGACCACGACGGTAAAAATGGAGTCATTTGCGGCTCTGTAGGCAATCCGACTTTCGAATAAATTCGATCACGGTTGCGGGTCAGCGTCGGATTTTCACCGACTTTCCCTACAAAATGCAAAATGAATTGCCATTGCTGGCAACAACTCAAATGTATCAGCCGAAGCAGCACGCTCTCGGTTAGGGAAGTTGAAGATTATTTCCAATTAGGGCGTAGCCCACGAACGAAACGGCATCCAGAATGAAGTGAGCGAAAACCAGCGGCATAACCTTGCCCCATTTTTTATATGCCCAACCGAATACCAAACCCATCACGAAGTTTCCGATGAAGCCGCCGAAGCCCTGATAAAGGTGGTAGCTGCCTCGAATTGCGGCGCTAATTAGAATTTGCGATCGGTCGGAAAAGCCAAGCTTGGCTAGTCGATCAAATAAATAGCCAACGATTAAGACTTCTTCCAGAAGTCCCGCCTTCACCGCGGCCAGCAAAAGAATAGGCACCGCCCACCAATAATCTGGCAGTTCAGCTGGAACTATTTTTGATGAAAGCCCGAGCAATCTAGAAACTACATAAAGCCCTAATCCGGGGATTCCAATTGCGGCCGCCAACAGCAACCCTCTGCTTGCCCAAAACTGAGGCTTTTCTAACTGCAGACCGATGCGCTTGAAAGGTTGGCCATCGGATTGCCAAATTAAGTAGAGAGCCAAAGCCACTGGGGCCAGCCCAAAAGTGATGGAAAGCAATTGGTAGGCAGCGTCCAACCACTCGCGGGTTGCCATGGAACCGTTGATTAATGTTGTTTGACCAGCAAGACCTGCTTTTGCAGTTAGTTTCGCAATCAATGAAACGATCGAATAGATTGCCGAAGCGCCAAGGCTAAGTGCCAAGACGATAAGAATTTCCGCCTTTATCTGCTTACGGTTTGTCATCGATTACACATTCTTTGGTTCCACCGGGCAATCTGTGCCGATTATTCGCCACACATCGATATACAAGTGCGGACAGCGGGCTAAACAATTCGATAATTAGCCCCGCAATACGCCAGCCAAGTACAGGTTGCTGTCGAAATAGCCAGGCCACCGCTCGATGACCGCCAAGTTGCACGGATCCATCAATTAGCCAAACCTGGCTTTTTACATCGGTGTCTGTCAGCCCATAATCACGGTAATTCAGCTTCTGAAAGGCCGCATACCTGCAAAACTCTGGGAGGGTATCCAGTGCCCAGCGCAAACTCTGTTTACAAAAAGCGCAATCGCCATCGTATATAAGGAGCGCCGAAGTCTTCACCTAAATAGGCTACTTGCTCTCTGCCTATCTAAATAAGGGGGTTTCGCCGTTAGAATAAAAGGGCAGGGGCTCAAAGATGCAGTTCTGCACCCCCTAGAAATTAATTAAATGCGCCATTTGCTTTGGCGCGCTCACAATGAG
>JBEGUG010000088.1:0-10636 GCA_041179005.1 Actinomycetota bacterium
TTGCCACTGGTCTTGGTGTTGAGGATGTGCGCACTTCTATTGGTGCTGACTCGCTCGGCTACCTAACCAAAGACGGAATGGTTGCCGCTACCGGACAGCAAGAGCGCGAGCTTTGCACCGCCTGCTTCACCGGCAAGTACCCAATTGAACTTCCGATGGCTGATCGACTTGGTAAGAACCTGCTTGAAAAAGGCGTGGCCAGTATTCCAGGAGAGAGTGTTCACCTACATGAGTAATGCGTATGCAGAATCTGGGGTCGACACAGAAGCTGGCGATCTAGCCGTAGAACTTATGAAGCGCGCTGTTGGCGCAACTCACAACGACCTCGTGATGGGTGGCCTCGGTGGCTTCGCCGGCATGATGGATGTTTCGTTCTTAAAGAAGTATGACCGCCCACTACTTGCAACCAGCACCGATGGAGTTGGCACCAAAGTAGCTATTGCGCAAGCGATCGACAAGCACGACACCATTGGCCAGGACCTTGTTGGCATGGTTGTTGACGACATCGTTGTGGTTGGCGCAAAGAGCTTGTTCATGACCGATTACATTGCGTGTGGCAAGGTAGTGCCAGAGCGCATTGCGGATATCGTTCGCGGAATCGCAGAAGCATGTAGCGCAGTTGGTGTTGCACTGGTTGGTGGCGAGACTGCTGAACACCCAGGTCTACTAGGTGTTGATGACTATGACGTTGCTGGCGCCGCCGTTGGTGTTGTTGATGCGGCTAAGTTGCTTGGCCCACAGAACGTGCGCGTTGGCGATGTGATTCTTGGAATGGAATCATCTGGTCTTCACTCAAACGGTTATTCACTTGTTCGCAAAATCGTAAGCGACAGCAAACTTGATTACACAAAGAACGTTGCAGAGTTCGGAACGCTTTCACTAGGTGAAGTTCTACTTGAGCCAACCAAGCTTTACACCGGCGTTTTGAATTCACTTTTGGAATCTGAATTAGGTAGCGCTGTGCACGCGATGAGTCACATAACTGGTGGCGGAATTGCGGCCAACATCGCGCGCGTATTGCCGCAGGGTGTTGCCGTTGATATTCACCGATCAACCTGGACACCACAGGAAGTTTTCCAAGTGCTAGCTAGTTGGGGCAAATTCTCACTTGAGAGTGTGGAATCAACTTGGAACCTTGGTCTTGGTCAGGCAGTTGTGGTTGATGCTGCCAAGGCCGATGAAGTTTCTGCTGCGCTAACCAAGTTGGGCGTGCACACCTGGACACTTGGTGAGATTGAAGCAGCACCTGCTGACTTGTCTTCTTATGTTCAAGGCGCCAAGGGCGTTGACGGCGGAGCTGTTCGCCTAGTTGGAAGCTTTAAATAACAAGTACAAATAACAAGTTCTGCGCCAATTAATCGGTGTAGAAATTAACTTGGCCGCGAACCCAAACGGTAACCTTCATACCAATTTCTGGAGCAAACGGACCATTTGCTCGAGCCTGAATTACAAGTTTCGGAAGTTTCACTTCAACTAGTGCGTCATGGCCAAAATATTGGCGACCAATAACTTCACCCTCACCCTTTGGATTCGGCTGCAGGTAGAAATTCTCCGGTCTAATCGCAACGCGACCGGTTGCACCATTGGCAACTTTATTTAGCGGAGTAAGCAGACCAAGATCGGTGACCACCTTGTCATCTTTGATCACTCCGTTGATGATTACCGAGTCACCAAGGAAGGTGGCCATCTCAACATCGGCCGGGGCCTGGTAGATCTCGCTTGGGTTTCCGATTTGGGCAAACTCGCCATCGCGAAGAACTGCCACGCGGCTAGCGATAGACAGAGCCTCTTCTTGATCGTGAGTAACCAGAATTGCTGTGGTGCCGGTCTTGGCAATTACATTACGCACATCTTCACGAAGGCGAACTCTGAGTTCGGCATCAAGAGATGAAAACGGCTCATCAAGCAGAATCAGCTGTGGCTTTGGGGCAAGGGCACGGGCAAGGGCAACGCGGTGACGCTGCCCACCAGATAGCTGATCTGGCATGCGCTCTTCGTAGCCAACCAAATCAACCAGTTTCAATAGCTCGGTAACTCGTTCGTTGCGTTGAGCTGCCGACAGTTTGTTCAATCCAAATTCAATGTTCTTTGCTACCGATAGGTGCGGGAACAGTGCCGCATCCTGCGGCACATAACCAACTCGGCGCTCTTCGGCAGAAACATTCAGGCCTTTACCGAACACTGGCTGGCCTCCAATTTCAATTTCACCGGAGTCAGGGGAGTCGAAGCCAGAAATCAATCGCAACAGCGTGGTTTTACCCGAACCACTGCTGCCAAGAATTGCCACGAACTCGTGCTCTTGAACGTCAAGGCTTAGGTTCTGCAGAATCTGGTTGCCGGCAATTGCCTTACCGATCGACTGAAGCGAAAGAACAGTTGACACTATTCACGCTCCATTCTGCTGTTCAAATCAAATCGCACGCTCTGACGAACCTGACGATTAAGTAGCCATGCCGGAATTCCAGCAACCACTACTAAAAGTAATGCATAGGGAGCGGCCGCGGCATAGGCAGAAACAGAGGTCTCGTTCCAAAGCCTGGTGGCCAATGTTTCAACTCCGGTTTCGCGAAGCAACAGGGTTGCTGGCAATTCCTTCAACACCGATAACGAAACCAACGCAGCACCAGCAAGAATTCCGGGACCGGCGATTGGAATCAGCACGCGGCGAATGGTTTGCAATCTGCTGGCACCGAGGCTGGCCGCAACTTCATCCAGTGCACGCGGTGCTTGGCTGATTGGAGTTTGCATGGCCGCGATTGCGTTTGGCAAAAACAAAATTAGGTAGGCAATCAGTACCAGTGTGCTGGTCTGATAAATCTGTGGCAATAGACGATTGCTCAGGAACACCAGTGCCAGCGCAACAACAATTCCTGGAACCGCGTGAGTCAACCAAATTGTGCGATCAAACGCAACTGTAATCTTTGAACGCCAGCGCACGGTAAGAATTGCAACTGCGAATCCGAAAACAACCGCAATCAATCCGCCACCGAATGCATAGCCAATGGAATTAATCAGTGCGCGGGTGACCTCACCCAAATCAACTTGCGAAAGCCCGGTTTGGTTCCAGCGAATCAAGCTGAACGTTGGGATCACCAAACTTACAAAAGCCCAAGCGCTGGCAATGGCTACAGCCACAGGCGTGAACCAGCCAAGGTTTATCAATGATGAGCGGCGAACTCGGGCATCGGTGTTTATTTCTTTACCGCGCAGCATTGGTTCAATCACCAATAGCAACACGGTCAGAACTACAAGAATGGCTGCGAGGCTTGCGGCCCCAGATCTATCAAAGCTCGAGCGATACGCTCCGTAGATTGCGCGAGTAAAGGTGTCAAAACTCAGAATTGAAACTGCACCAAAATCACTAAGTGAATAAAGCGCCGAGAGCAATCCACCTGAAACGGCGGCGGGTCTAATTGTTGGCCAGGTAACTCGGCTGAATACTCGCCAACGACCAGAGCCAAGGGAGCGCGCTACTTCTTCTGTTGCTGCATCAGATCTGATAAGTGCTGCAGAAACTGCAAGGTAAACATAGGGAGCGGTGCCGATGGTCAACACAAGCCAGGCTGCGAAGAAACCTTTGAACCCGCCGAATAGCGCGGTGAATGAATATGCGGTTACATAGCTTGGCATTGCCAAAGGTAGCGCGGCAAGAATTGCAAACACCGCTCTTCCTCTTATTGATGTGCGCGCTGTTAGCCAAGCTTGGAACCCGCCAACTGCAACTGCAGCAATAGACACCGATGCTGCCAGTAATACCGAGTTCGCTAGTAACTCCAGGCTGCGTGCACGAAATACGTTTGCGATTACTTTGTCTGCACCAAATTCCATAAGGCGAATAGCCAGGTAGGAGATAGGCGCAAGGGAAAAAAGTACGGCAGCGACTGCCAGTCCTACTAAGAGAACCGGTGGTCGCTGCCGTAGTGAGTTTTTCAGAGTAGTTGCCTAGTCTGTTAGTCCTGCATCGCGGATCAGTTCAAGAGTTGCCGCCAGTGGAGCCAACTGACTTAGGTCAATTTTTGGGGCAGGAATCTCACTGAGTGCCGGCAAGTTTGCCTGGGCTGGAATTCCAGTCAGCGAGTACTCCGAAGTTTTCTCAACAAAGAATGTTTGAGCTGATTTTCCTAACAACCATTTTGCAAAGGTCTGTGCCTCGGTTTTTTTGCTGATTACACCCACACCGGCAACGTTGACTAGGTTTCCTGCATCGCCAGCTTCAAACCAGTGCATTTTGGATATCATCTTGTCAGCCCCAACTTCGGTAGCGCGTTCGAACCAGTAGTAGTGATTTATTAGACCGGCCTCGATTTGTCCAGCTTCAATGGCCTCAAGAATTTGGCCATTCTTTTCAAACAAAACGGCGTTGCTCTTCATGGCCTTGAGCCAAGCTGAAGTTTCTGAATCACCCTTTAGAACCCGCATTGCGGTGACGGCTGACTGGAACGATGCGTTAGTAGGCGCAATTCCAATCTTTCCCTTCCAACGTGCATCGGCAAGATCAAAAATGGATTTTGGCAATTCTGATTCTGAAATCTTTTCTGGGTTGTATGAGAGCACACGGCTGCGACCAGATACTCCTACCCAGGTGTTGTCGGTAGCGCGATACTTAGCTTCGACCAAGTTCGTGATATCTTCGTTTAGTTTTTGGAATCCACCAGCTTCGCTAACCGCGCCAAGTGCGCCTGCATCTTGTGAGAAGAAAACGTCTGCTTGTACGTTGCTTCCTTCTTCAAGAATCTGCGCTGCGAGAGATGCGGAGTCTGAGTAGCGGACCTCAATACCAATACCGGTTTCACTGGTGAATTGTTCAAGTAGTGGTGCAATCAAATCTTCTGATCTACCTGAGTAAACAGTGATTGATTCTTGGCCGGTGGTTGGGGTTGATTCTTTTACGCAACCGGTTAGTGCGGTGGTTGCGATGGCGGCAATTAGGGCCGCGGCGCCAATCTTGAAGAGCCTAGATTTGGGCGCAATATTTGTGACAATATTCAATTTTTTCCTTCAGTTTCGTACTGGATGGTAATTCCAGCCGTCTGTTTTTTGGCCCGATTGGACCGTCTTCCAATCTAATTCAACAGATGTCATTGAACAAGGGCCAGTTATGCTCTCGCCCAAGAAAATAAAGGGGAGCAGGCCCCAACCCGCTTGCTGTAAATTAGTAGGTAATGTCTAAACACCTGAAAATTGCGATTGTTGGCGCCGGCCCTGCTGGTATCTATGCCGGCAATATTTTGAAAACCCAGCACCCCGATGTAGAAATCGATCTCTTTGATTCGCTTCCTGCACCGTACGGTCTGATTCGCTACGGTGTTGCCCCTGATCACCCTCGAATTAAAGGAATCGTGAATTCGCTTCACGAGATGCTGGCCGAGGGAACAATTCGTTTTTACGGCAACGTGACATTCGGCACTGACCTTCACCTAAAGGATATTCGCGAGCACTACCACGCGGTCATTTTTGCAACCGGCGCCATCAAGGATGCCGAGCTAAATATTCCGGGTGTTGACCTTGATGGTTCCTATGGAGCGGCTGATTTTGTTTCTTGGTACGACGGCCACCCTGACTACCCACGCACCTGGCCACTAAACGCCAAGGAAGTGGCCGTACTTGGCAATGGCAATGTGGCGCTAGATGTGGCCCGAGTTCTGGCCAAGCTACCGGATGACATGTTGAGCACAGACATCCCAGCCAATGTTTACGCGGAACTCAAGGCTTCGCCGGTCACCGATGTGCACGTGTTTGGTCGTCGCGGTCCGGCGCAAATCAAATTCACCCCGATTGAACTGCGTGAACTTGGTGAAATTGCAGATGTAGACATCGTAGTTTACGAAGAAGACTTTGCCGCTTTGCCAGGCAAAGACTCTTGGTTCGATGAAGATGCCGAAGGCGTTACCAATCAGCACAAGGTAATGGCGCGAATCATGAATGAATGGCGCGAGCGCGAACTAACCGGCGCACCGCGCAGACTTCACCTTCACTTCTGGCACAAGCCGATTGAAATTCTGGGCGCCGAAGGAAAAGTTACCGGCATGAAGTTTGAACGCACCGCTGATGCTGGCGCAGGTGCTATTTCTCACACCGGTGAATTCCGCGAGATTGCAGTGCAAGCCGTGTACCGCGCAATTGGTTACTTTGGTTCTGAATTGCCAGGCATCCCATTCGACCAGAAGTACGGCGTGATTCGCAACGATGGTGGCCGAGTGGTTGATGAGCACGGCAAGCGCGTTGACGGTTTGTATGCCACCGGTTGGATTAAGCGTGGACCAGTTGGTCTAATTGGCCACACCAAGTCAGATGCCACCGAGACCATCACAAACTTGGTTGCAGACATCAACAATTTCGTTGATCCGGTTGCAGATGACGTTCTAGTTCGTCTTGCCGAGCGCGGCGTTCAATTCACCGACTGGTCTGGTTGGTTGAAGTTGAATGAGCACGAGCTAGCCCTTGGTGCGGCAGATACGTCACACGTAGAACGTGAGCGCGTCAAGGTCGTTGATCGCGATGAAATGGTTCGCGTTAGTCGCAACTAGTTCTTTTTATTTAGGGCTTGCCCAAATTTCCAACTGAATTCCATCTGGGTCACGAAGGTAGGCCCAACGTGAACCGGCGAGATCTCCATCGGTGAGGGTTACCGGCGGAGCGTTGAAAACTGCTCCGCGCTCTAGAAGAGTTGCGTAGGCAACATCCATGTCATCAATCTGCAGGCAAATGTGGGTGGCCCCAACATCGCCGTTTTTGAGCGAAAAGTCCTTGCCCGGTGGGTTGTGGTACTCAAGGAACTCAATTCGGGTGCCACCGATGTCAATCATTGAGAAGGAAAGCTCAGTTCCCTCAACCTGGACGGCATCGGATAGCTCCTTGCCCTGGCCATGGTTTACCGGCCCAGGCTGTAGCCCAAACATCTTGGTGTACCACTCGAACGACCTTTTCATGTCGCGAACGGTGATGCCGAAGTGGTGGACGCCCTTGACTGTGAATGACATAGCTTGGAACCTTTCATCTGATTTACACTCACAGTCAACACCAAGGCTCAAGTGTTCAGAATGGCCTGACATAACGGTTTGAAAACGTTTCGCTCAGGGTTTTTGGCCCAGAACCCCGATAGCCCAGTATTTAGGCGGTTTTTCAGTAATTTCAGGGCCCGATTGGCCCGATTTGGCCAACAATCGATTGTTGTTTCTCGTTAATTTGTTCATCTAGACTAAACACACTGAAAACGCCTAGTTGGGGCAATGTGTCGAGGAGGACATGATGGGATCCAGAATGGCTGGTCGCACGGTAATCATCACCGGTGGCGCATCGGGTATTGGCAAGGGAATAGCCCAGGGCTTGGCCAATGAGGGCGCCAATGTCGTAATTGCTGATCTAAACCTTGAATCAGCTGAGGCAACCGCGGCTGAGATTTCCAAATCTGGCGGCAAGGCAATTGCTGCACAAGTAGATGTAACAAAGCGTGGATCTGTGGCGGCCGGCATTGAACTTGCCGTGAAGACCTACGGAAAGTTGGATTGCTACTTCAATAACGCTGGTTTCAACAAACCAATGAAGTTCTTGGATGTAACTGAAGATAACTTCAACGCAATCATGAACGTAAATGCTCTTGCAGTATTTGTTGGCACTCAAGAAGCCGCCAAACAATACATTCGCCAAGGTAGCGGCGGAAAAGTTGTTAACACTGCATCGATTGCAGGTCGTCAAGGTTTTTCAAGCTTCGCTCCGTACAGCGCATCAAAGGCTGCGGTTATTTCAATCACACAGGCTGCAGCGCGTGCACTTGCCGAACACAAAATCACTGTCAACGCATTTTCACCGGGCGTTGTGGACACCCCGCTTTGGGTAAAGCTCGACAAAGATCTTGAAGAAATTGGCGAAGGCGATTCAGGTTTTGATTCCATGGCATCGGGAATTCTTGTTGGCCGCGCAGCACTTCCAGAAGACATTGTTCCAACTGCATTGTTCCTTGCAAGCAGTGATTCAGATTACGTAACCGGCCAGACCATGGCTATTGATGGCGGAATGATTCTGGTTTAACCAGAGTCATAAGCGAGAGGCAAAAATGACAACTGCAACATTTGGAACCAATCAAGTTGACTGGGAACAGCGACTAGATTTTGACAAGCTACGCACCGAGCGTCTTGCAAAACTAAAGGCCGAGCTGGTCAAATCAGATGTGGGCGCTTTGCTTGCGTTTGACTTTGCAAACATTCGCTACATGTCATCAACTCACATTGGTACCTGGGCAATTGATAAGGCAATTCGTTTTGCTCTTGTCACTCGCAACTCTGACCCAATCGTGTGGGACTTTGGTTCTGCAGCCAAGCACCACAAGCTTTACAACCCATGGCTGGCAACCACCACCGCTGAAGCAGATGCTGATCCGCACGCTCCGCACCACGGTGCCGTAAAGCCTCGAGCTGAGTCTGGTGCTCGCGCAGGTATCTCAACTCTTCGCGGTGCATTCAACCCCGATGCAGGTATCGCTGACGAAGTAGCCGCAAAGATCAAGCGCGAACTTGAAAAGTTTGGTTTGCTAAACGAGCCGCTAGGTATTGACATCGTTGAGTTGCCAATTCTTTTTGCTCTGCAGCGCGCAGGCATCACAGTTGTTGATGGGCAGCAGGTTTTCTTGAACGCTCGTGCAATCAAGACCGGTGAAGAAATTGGTTTGCTAACTCAAGCCGCATCGATGGTTGATGCTGCATACGAAAAGCTTTACGAGTTCCTACGCCCAGGCGTTCGCGAGAACGAGGCTGTTGGCCTTGTATCTAAAGTGCTTTACGACCTTGGCTCAGAGTATGTAGAAGGTGTAAACGCAATCTCAGGTGAGCGTTGCTCTCCGCACCCACACGTTTACTCAGACCGTTTGATTCGTCCGGGAGACCCTGCATTCTTTGACATTTTGCACAGCTACCAGGGTTACCGCACCTGCTACTACCGCACATTTGCAGTTGGTTCTGCAAGCAGTGCACAGCACGATGCCTACAAGCGCGCCCGCGAATACATGGACCGCGCAATTGCACTGGTCAAGCCAGGTGCAACCACCGCAGACATCGTTGCTGTTTGGCCAAAGGCTGAAGAGTTTGGTTTCGCCGATGAAGAAGCAGCCTTTGCTCTACAGTACGGTCACGGTGTTGGCCTGTCGATTTGGGAAAAGCCAATCTTCTCGCGTCTGGTTTCATTCGATCACCCAGAAGAACTTAAAGAAGGAATGGTGTTCGCACTTGAGACCTATTGGCCATCAGCCGATGGTTGGGGTGCGGCTCGCATCGAAGAAGAGGTTGTTGTTACAGCAACCGGCTGCCAGGTAATTACAAAGTTCCCTGCAGAAGATCTTCTAGTTGCCGGTCAGCGTTACTACTCAGTTGGTGGACCACTGCCGCTGCAGCGTGATTCTCAGTCACACCTAAACACCTTCGAAGGTCGCGGCGGTAAATAACAGCATGTCTGCAAAAATGAAAGCCGCCGTTTACCACGCAAGTGGTGACGTTCGAATTGAAGAACGCGAAATGCCAACCCCGGTTGCTGGCGAAGTTCTGATGAAGGTCTTGCGTTCGGGAATGTGCGGCACCGATGCTTCTGAATACAAGTCGGGTCCAAAAATGTTTCCGACTCAAACCAAGCACCCAATCTCTGGTCACCACGGACCGTTGATTCTTGGTCACGAGTTCATTGGCGAAGTAGCAGCAATCACTGATGGTTCTGGCGGATTCAAAGTTGGCGACATCGTTGCCTCCGGTGCCGGAATTTCTTGCGGTCAGTGCAAGCGCTGCAAAGAGATGCGCACCAATCTTTGTGAGAAGTATGTGACTCTTGGTTTGAACCGGGATGGCGGCATGGCGGAATACGTAGCAGTGCCAACCAGCACGTTGGTGAAGGTTCCGGCAGGTTTGAGTTTGGATGCCGCGGGAATCGCTCAGCCACTTGCAGTTGGATTACACGCAGCTCGCCGCTCAGGTGTAAAGGATGGCGACAAGGTTCTTTTGATCGGTGCTGGTGCAATCGGAACTTTTGTTCTTGCCGGCTTGAAGAAGCTTTTCCAAGTTGAAGTCACGGTAATGGACTTTGGTGGTAGCCGACTAGAACGAGCAACGCGTTTGGGCGCCGATCACACCGTTGAGGTGGGCGACAGCGCAGAAGCAGACATCCAGAGGATTTTCGGAACCGCGGGCATCGATGTTGTTATTGAAGCCAGTGGTGCACCGGGGCAGCTGCCTTTTGCCATCAACTTAGTAAAGCGCGGCGGAAACATCTTGCAGGTTGGCTTGCCAAGCGTGAAGCCAGAACTTGACGTTTACAAGATTGTGTTGAGCGAGATTAATATTCAGACCACATTGGCTCACGTTTGCGACGAAGACCTGGCCCCAGCCCTTGAAATCTTGGAATCAACCGCCCTTGCAGAAGAGTTGATTGAGGGGGTCTACCCACTCTCTGAAATTAGTGCTCAACTGGAACTGCTGGGCGCGGGCAAGATTCAAGGCAAAGTTCTTTTTGATCCATCACTCTAAAAACACAGATATAAAGGAGCAATCATGAAGGCAGCAATTTTTTACGGAGCGAAAGATATCCGTGTTGAAAATGTGGCTGAGCCGCAGAACGTTGGCCCGGGCGAAGTAAGACTAAAGCCCTTCTGGTGCGGTAT
>JBEGUG010000089.1:0-3617 GCA_041179005.1 Actinomycetota bacterium
TCTGCGTTTGCTTGCGATTTTCAACCGCGACTAACCACTGATTCCAAAGTTCTTTTAGGTCCCAGGCGTTCTCGGCCATAATCGAGACACCTCGAACGCCGGTTCGCCTGGTTTTACCTGAAATTACAACCAGCTTGGTGTTGAACAATACGTGACTGCATCTGCTTTGAGCTTCATCAAAAAACGTGGCATCACTGCAACCCTGACCGTCGTCGAGGGTAATGAACACCACTCGCTTACCGGATCGCATTGGCGGGGTTTGCGTAGCTACTCTGACACCGGCAACTAGCACGTCGGATTTATTTCTGAGCCCAACCAATTCGTTGCTGTTGACCACTCCCATTTGATCCAGCATTGGTCGATACTGCTCAAGAACGTGCTCGCTGACATCAAGGTTCAGTATTTCTAGTTCGTGCTTCACTCTTTCTACCAAGGTCATCTCAGCGTTTCCCATTGGCAATTGTTCGCGGTCATCAAAATTCAATTCGGAAAAATCCAGAGTCGGCTGATCCTTATCTATCATCGGTCTCTTTTTTACTGCGTTCAGCTGCCTTACTCGCGCAAGAATATCGCCGCGGGTGACTCCATCGCCCGCACTCAGTCCAGCAAGTTCATCTAGCGCGCCAACCAAGGTAAGTCTCTCTAGCGTTCGCCTAGTTGGCTTGGCTCGCAAGTAGAAATCTGCAACGTCAATGAATGGCTGCTCGGCAATAATTCTGGCAACCTCGGCATCGCTAATTCCCTGCACCTCGGTCAGTGACATGCGGACACCGTATTTCTCAACACTTCCCTTTTCAACAGTGCCCTTTTTAGCACTGCTTTTTTCGACAACGTACTCATCGGTTGATTTGTTGACATCAATCGGTAGAAGATTTACGCCAAGCCTGCGGGCTTCGGAGAGCAGCAGTCTTCTTGGGTACATGCCGGGGTCGTGGGTGAACAGCCCGGCCATAAATTCGGTGGGGTAGTGGGTCTTTAGCCAAGCACTTTGATATGTGGGTAGCGCAAACGCGGCGCCGTGTGCTTTACAGAAACCAAAACTGCTGAACCCTTCGAGAATTGACCAAACCCTGTCGATTACTGCTTGCGGATAGTTTCTTGCAGCAGCTTCTTTTCTGAAGAATTTTTGCACCAGATGATTCGCTCGAGGGTCCTCCAGCGATCGCCGCATTTCATCTGCTTTGGCTAGACCGCAACCGGTCATCTGGTTCAGAATGCGAATCACTTGTTCGTGGAAAACAACTATGCCCCAGGTTTCACGCAGAATCGGCTCTAGGTCACGATGAATGAAATCTGGTTTCGCAAAACCGTGACGGCCATCCAGGTAGGGGGCAATCATATTGCCCTTCATTGGCCCAGGTCTAAACAGCGAGATCTGAATGGTTAGGTCATTAAATTCGGTGGGCTGATGCTTGCCGGTGAGCTCTCGCTGCCCAGGACTTTCAATCTGAAAAATACCCAGAGTGTTGGTGGTTCGTATTGCCTTGAAGGTCTCGGCATCGTCGCGAGCAACGGCATCAAGGTCGAGCACTTTTCCGTGCACTCTCTCAATCTCGCGCACCGCATACGCCATGGTGCTTTGCATGCGAACACCAAGAACATCTAGCTTGAGCATGCCCATTGGGTCCATATCGTCTTTATCGAACTGACTCATTGGCAAACCAGCTCCCGATGGCTCTACCGGGGTTAGGTTCAGCAAACTGGCATCACCAAGAATCACACCGCACGGGTGCATGGAGATATGCCGAGGCAGCCTGTCTAGCCGTTCGGTGATATCAACCAGCAGGTTCATCCGCCGATCTTCTTCAACCGCCGCCGCAAAGCTAGCTAGCTCCGGTTTCGTGGCCAGCGCTCCGCGAAAACTTCTGGCACTGAAGCGCCACATGTTTTTAGCAATCTCATCAATCTGATCGTCATCCAGACCAAGCGCCAACCCAGAGTCTCTCATCGCTCCGCGACCCCGATAGGTACTCTGCATCGAAAGCAGTGTTACCCGCTCGCTACCGTAGCGTTTGAAAATTGCTCGATAGATATCGTGCCGCCTGGCCGATTCAACATCTATGTCGATGTCGGGCAAACTTGAGCGCTCGGTGCTTAGAAAACGTTCAAAAAGCAGATCGTGTTCGATTGGGTCAACCCCGCTGATGCCGAGCAGGTAATTCACCAGCGAACCAGCACCGGAGCCTCTGGCTTGGCTTCGAATTTTCATATCGCGAATCATCTGCGCCACATCGGCAACGGTCAAGAAGTATGTTGCAAACCCAAGCTTGTTGATGGTGATTAGCTCTTGTCCAAGCCGATGTTGAACCTGTTGCAATAACCGACCGTTAGCGTTTGGGTAGTATCGCTCAATTCCGGAGTGTGCCTTTTGCCAGAGCACTTCAAACGGATTGCCATCAATACCCAAAGCGGATTGCTCCGGTGTCTTTGGTTTACCCCAGCCGCAATCTTTTGGCGGATCTAGTCGGCACTGATTGGCGAGCTTGGCGGTGGTTTCAAATAATTCAATTGCGCGCTTACGATCTTCGGTTATCTCTATGGCAAGGGCAAACATTTTCTCAGCCGGTTTCATCCAAGCTTGAGCATTTGGTTGCGCTTCGAATAAACCAAGCGCTTCAATGTTTCTGGCCGCATCAAGCACATCAGCGGTGAGTGCGTCATCGGGTTGTAAATATCTAACCGCGTTGGTTAGTACCGCGGGAATCTTATTCGCATCGGCAAGTTCAACCATGCGTCTGACCTGCGAACTTGAAAACACGCTACCCGGTGCGGTCAGGTGGCTAACTATTTCAATCGCAAAACTTCCGGGATACGCAAAGAGCCCGTGCCAATACTCAAGCAGCAGCTGTGCTGTGTCTTTGTTGCCGGCGGCAACCTCGCGACCAACATCACTATCTGGACCAAGCAGTAGCGTGCAGTTTCCGTTGGCTAAAAGTTCGGCCAGTCTGCGCCGACCGATACCGATATCTTTTTTGCTCGAGCGAGTAGATGTTCTTTGCTCGTGCGCAACCGAAACAATTTTGCAGAGCGTTGCCCAACCAGCACCGGCATTATTTCCATGCGCCAAAATTACGCAGCGACCAAGATTTGTTCCATCGTCATCAAACATTCTTAGATCAACCCCGATAATCGGCGACAGCCCAAGTTTCAGACAGGCACCGATATGTTTGACCGCGCCGTAGAGACCATCGCGATCGGTTATGGCTAAAGCGTTGAATCCGCTGGCGGCCGCAGCCTCTGCCATGACCTCAGGTCTGGTGACTCCGTAGTGACCGGAGAAGGCCGAGGCAACGTGCAGGTGCGAAAAAGGTAACTGGCTCATGATGCGCGTGCGTTATCGGCCAGCTCTGCCACTCGCACCAGCTGCCAGGCATTCTTGGAATGCATCAGTTCAAATTCAAACTTTGGGAGAGTGGCTCGGATGGCATCCTGAACCCCAGCCTGAATCTCGGCCTGAACCTGCCACATCTCAACCTCAAGTACTTGAGCTCCTATGCCGCGCTGGACACGGCCAGCCTCAGCCCACCACTGCCGGCGGTCATACCAGCGGACAGGCTTGGCGGTAATGGCATAGGTTGCCCCAGCCCAGACGAATTTAACCGGCTCACCGGCCCAAT
>JBEGUG010000090.1:0-4002 GCA_041179005.1 Actinomycetota bacterium
TCGATGGCAAGGAAGAGTCAGTTCTTGTTAAGAGCGCAACCAAGGATGCGGTTACTCAGGTAATCGAGCACATCGACCTAGTTGAGCTTGTCAAGGGCGAGCGCGTACACGTTGAAGTTCCTGTTCACGTTGTTGGCGAGTCAATGTCTGGAACAATCGTTGATGTTGAGCACAAGACTGTGAAGCTAGAAGTTGCTGCAACCAGCATCCCTGACTTCGTTGAGATCTTCGTGACCAAGGACAACGGTGCAGGTTTCCACATCGTTGCCGGCGACATCAAGTTGCCTGAGGGCGCAAAGCTTGAGTTCGCAGACAACGAGCTAATCGCTTCTGTTGTAATGACTCAGGCTGGTCACGCAGAGGACGCTCCTGCTGCTGCAGCTCCTGCAGCCGAGGCTCCAAAGGCTTAATCTGTCTTCTTCAGCATTTCTAGTAGTCGGGCTCGGTAATCCTGGGCCCGACTATTCTGCTAACCGGCACAATGTTGGCCAGATGGCACTGAGTGTCTTGGCCGATCGCCTAGGCGCAGCTTTCAAAAGTCACAAATCAAATGCCGCGGTTGCCGAAGCTCGTCTTGGCTACGGCGGAGCAAAAATTATTTTGGCTAAGCCCGGTTCATATATGAACACCAGTGGCGGCCCAGTTTCATCACTGCTCAAGTTTTACGATCTGCCGCTATCCAATCTAATCGTGCTGCACGACGAACTGGACATCGATGCCGAAACCATTCGCATCAAGCATGGTGGTGGCCACGCCGGTCACAATGGCCTACGCGACATCATCGCTGCATGTGATTCAAATGATTTCACCAGGGTTCGAATTGGTATTGGCCGTCCGCCGGGCCGCATGGATACGGCTGACTTCGTACTGAAGGATTTCAATTCAACCGAGCGCAAAAATTTGCCGCTCACTCTGGAGCTAGCTGCGGATGCGGTTGAAGAAATCGTTCGCTCCGGCGTGCTAGAAGCGCAAAACAAAATTAACCCAAAGGGTTAGCGCAACGTAGACTTACCCCTGTGAGTGCAGAAAATCTCAAGGCCCTGTCGCGCCTTGCCGCGCTCATTTCGGAAGGGTATCCCTTCGCAGCACTGCAATCCAAGATCAAATCCCAGCGGATTGACGCTATTGCCCCGCAGGGAGCCCACGCAACGCTGCTTGAGGTTTTCAATCAGCTGCGCCTGGATGCAAAGCTCGCACAGGTGCAGCTGGTGGTGGTTGCCACCGGTCGCGAGGCTGAAGACACAGCAGCTGCACTTCAAGCACTTTCGCCCGATGCTGAGATTCTAGAGTTTCCATCCTGGGAGACGCTTCCGCACGAGCGCCTAAGTCCTAGCCCGGAAACCGTTGGCCGAAGACTCAAAGTTTTGCATCGACTAAATGAAATTTCTGCGCAACTAGAAAATCACAAAGTTGACCACCCAATTTTCATTCTCGCTTCAGTGCGAGCTGTGCTGCAACCGGTAGTGGCCGGACTGGCCAACCACCCGCCGTTACAACTAGAGCGCGGCAAGGATTACCTGCTGTTTGAACTTTCACTCAAGCTCGTTGAACTTGCCTATCAGCGCGTCGACATGGTCACCAAGCGTGGTGAATTTGCTGTACGCGGCGGAATCTTGGACATCTTCCCAACAACTGCAGAGCACGCTATGCGCATTGAGTTTTTTGGCGATGAGCTAGACGACATAAGAATGTTCAGCGTCGGCGACCAGCGCACGATTACCGGCGATGAAGCAGGGTCAAAAATCGAATCCATTCAGATTTACCCAGCACGCGAAATCATCATCACGCCAAGTGTCGCTGGCAGGGCAAGAGAGATGGTGCACGAGTTTCCAAACATTTCCACGATGCTCGCAAAAATTGCCGAGGGTATTCCAGTTGACGGCATGGAGTCGCTCGCTCCGGTGCTAGTTGATGCCATGGTGCCGTTTACCGATTACCTACCGAGTGAAACTCTCGTGGTGTTGTTATCTCCAGAGAAATCTGCGGCTCGCGCAGCCAGCTTGGTTGAAACTAACGAAGAATTCTTACACGCTGCTTGGGACGCTGCTGTGGAAGGAGCGCAGGCTCCGCTGGATCTTAGCGATGGCGGCTTCGTTGATCTTTCCCAGTTCAAGGACGCACTCAACGGTCGCGCCCTTTTCACAATCTCTCAGTTTGGCGCCGACGATGATTCTTTGGTGAATCTAAATCTTTATGAAATTCCAAACTTCAAGGGCTTAGATACTTCAGCACTCGAGTGGCTTGAAGATCAATCCAAGCAGGGGCAAAAAATCATCATGGTGGCCGAGGGTCATGGCACTGTTGAGCGTTTGAATGAACAGCTCAACGCAGTTGGAATTTCTGCAGATGTAGCTCAGGGAAGTTTGCGCAAAGGCTTCACAGCGCCCGACAGCAAAGTAATTGTCATCACCGAGGCCGAGTTCTACGGCAAGTCATCGGTGTATGTAAGCCCTCAGGTTCGCAGACTAGCCAGCAAGCGCGGGCAAGCAGTTGACCCACTCAGCCTGAAGCAGGGCGATTACGTAGTGCACGAAACTCACGGCATTGGTCGTTTTGTTGAACTCGTTGAGCGCACCAGTGGCGTCGGTAGACAGCAGCATCAGCGCGAGTACCTGCTAATCGAATACGCACCATCCAAGCGCGGCTATCCGGGCGACACGCTATTTGTGCCAACTGATCAACTTGATTTACTAACCCGATACATCGGCGGGGAAGCACCCGTGCTATCCAAGATGGGTGGCAGTGATTGGGCCAAGGTTAAGGGCAACGCTCGCAAGGCAATTCGCAAAATTGCGATTGACCTGGTCAAGCTTTACTCAGCGCGAATGAAATCTCGCGGCTATGCGTTTGGCCCGGATACTCCTTGGCAGCACGAACTTGAAGAGGCTTTCGCCTTCGTAGAAACTCCGGATCAATTGACCACCATCGAAGACGTCAAACGTGACATGGAAAAAGAAATTCCAATGGATCGACTCTTGGCCGGCGATGTTGGCTACGGCAAGACTGAGGTAGCCGTGCGCGCTGCCTTCAAGGCGATTCAAGATGGCAAGCAGGTGGCCATGCTGGTGCCGACTACATTGCTGGTTCGTCAACACACCGATACCTTCGAGGCGCGCTACGCCGGCTTTCCGGTTACCGTCCGTTCGCTATCGCGTTTTCAAACTGCAAAAGAAGTCAAGGAAACTCTCGAGGGACTTGCCAACGGCAGCGTTGACCTTGTGATTGGCACCCACCGTCTGCTTTCAAATAATGTGAAGTTCCGCCAGCTCGGCCTGGTAATCATCGATGAGGAACAGCGCTTTGGAGTCGAGCACAAAGAGAAATTGAAAGAACTCAAGACCAACGTGGATATTCTTTCGATGTCGGCAACACCTATACCGCGCACACTTGAAATGGCAATCACGGGCATTCGTGAAATGTCTACCTTGGCAACTCCGCCGGAGGAGCGTCACCCAATCCTTACCTACATCGGTGGCTACAGCGAGAAGCAGGTTGCCGCAGCCATTCGCCGCGAATTGATTCGCGAAGGCCAGGTGTTCTTCGTTCATAACCGGGTCAGCACTATCGAGGCTGTGGCGAATCAGATTGCTGAACTAGTTCCTGAGGCTCGCATTGCCGTGGCGCACGGAAAAATGGCCGAGGGCGCACTGGAGCAGGTAGTCGTTGATTTTTGGGAGCGAAAATTTGACGTACTGATTTCAACCACGATCATCGAAACCGGAATCGATATTCCAAATGCCAATACTTTGATTGTTGACCGAGCAGAGAATTTTGGTTTGAGTCAGCTGCACCAGATTCGTGGCCGAGTGGGGCGAAGTCGCGAACGTGCCTACGCATACTTTTTCTACGACCCAAGCAAGCCGCTAACCGAAACAGCTCACGATCGTCTAGCCACCATCGCTCAAAACAATGAACTTGGTGCGGGCATGCAGGTTGCGCTCAAAGACCTGGAGATTCGTGGCGCGGGTAACTTGTTAGGCGGCGAGCAATCCGGACACATTG
>JBEGUG010000091.1:0-5778 GCA_041179005.1 Actinomycetota bacterium
GTAAGAAGCTAGACAAGGCAGTATCAAAGGGAGTAATCCACAAGAACCAGGCTGCTAACCGCAAGTCTGCTCTTGCAAAGAAAGTTTCAGCTCTGTAAATCAAGAGCAAAAAAGAATCCCCCGGCCTTACGGCTGGGGATTTTTTATTTGGCTGGGATTAGCCCCGGTCTTCCGGCATAGAAGCCAATGGCAATTTGAACCAACGTCAGCGAACACAGCAGCACAAAGCTTGCACCCCAGTTGCCAACGAGATTGGCGATGTAGCCCACGACAAATGTTCCGGCTGCAGCAACGAGGTAACCCCAACCCTGTGCCATCGCAGAAAGTTGCGTCGTTTGAGCGCTGGTGGATGCTCGCGTACTAATTAGAGAAAGTGAAATTGGAAAAGTTGCTGACATGCCAAGCCCGATTAACACACAGGCAAGAATTAGCCAGGAAGTATCTTGGCTGACCACTACGAGGGTCAACAAAAGATTTCCACTCAGTGTCACCATGCTGGTTCCCGCAGACCACCAGGCCAAACTCTTGAATCTTCCCAACACCGAAGAAATTAGCAAGCCGGTTGGAATTCCAATACCGCTGGCAAAGCCAAGATAGTTACCTGCATCGGTAGGTGTTACGCCAATTGAGGTAAGCGCCGAAGGCATCCAACCTAGAAGCGCATAGAATCCCAAAGATTGGATTCCAAAGAAACCAACTATTGCCCAGGAGATTGATGATCTAAGCACGGCTTGTTTCTCTTGTGCGGCTGCGTGCGCAGGCTGAGCAACGTGCGTTACCTGCCCACGAGTTTGCGGTAGCCACAGAACGATAGCCAAAACCATCGACAGAATCCAAATTGCAAGTGCCGGATTCCAACCACCAAGCAAATTGCTAGACGGCACAGCAATCGATGCAGCAAGTGAAGCCGAGATTGCGAGGATAGTTGTGTATGCCCCGGTGACAAGTGCTACTCGATTTGGAAAACTCAATCGCACAACGGTAGGCAGTAGCACGTTGGCTATTGCTATTGATAAACCAGCACCGATAGTTCCGATCAGAAGTCCTGGATACCCAAAAATCATTCGCAAGGCCGAAGAAGCGGCAAGAAGAATCAAAACCACCAACATGCCCTGATTCAAGCCAAGCCGACTCACTAACCACGGGCTTGCAAAAGCTCCGACGCCAAAACATAAAACCGGGGCGGCAGCCAGCAAACCAATAAGTGTTGGTCCAACGCCAAGAGAAAGTTGAATCTCTTCGAGCAATGGGCCGATCGAGGCAACAGGTGGGCGAAGCACCAGAGCTATTACAAAAATTGCCAATATGCCGGTTAACCCGAGTTTTGATTTAGTGATTTGCTAATCCTTTTTTCGAAATCAGATTGACCAGTTTCTCTAAGGAATAGATTGGGTCACGCTCAGCACCCTTTGCAGCGGCGTCAGCATCTGCCATAGCTTGGATGGCTGCAGCTAAACCATCATCGCTCCAACCTGCAAGATCTTTTCTGGCACGATCCAGTTGCCAAGGCGCCATCCCTAGCGATTGTGGAGATGCGGAACGATTGCCATAAATTTTTGCCATCTGGCGAATTTTCATTGAGATGGCGGCAACTAACGGAACTGGGTCTGCTCCGGTAGCAAGTGCGTGGCGAAGCAAAGCCATAGCCTCTCCCGAACGACCTGCAAGCGCTGCATCGGCTACTTTAAATGCATTTGTCTCTACGCGACCACCGTAGTAGCGGTCAACAATCTCTTCACTGATTGAGTCTGCACTATCCATTAGCAACTGACTGCAGGCTGCCGCTAGCTCAGCGGTATCATCGGCAAAAGCATCAAGTAGAGCTCTGATGGCACCCGGTGCAATTTTGCGATCGGCATGGGCAAACTCCCCCACTACAAATGCCTGGCGATCTGAGTCTTTCTTTATTTCTGCGCAGGCAATCTCAGTGGCTAATTCTGTTTCCCTAATTGCTTCAACGAATTTTTTACCCCGAACACTTGATCCGTTGTGGCGAAGGACCAAGGTTGTGTCATCTGTTGGGTTGGTTAGGTATTCGATTCCATCGGTGATTAGGTCATCACTGCATTTTTCAAGACCGCGGATAATCACAAGTCGAGGTTCAGCAAAAAGTGACGGACTAGTTAGGTTTAGGAGCGTGCCCGCAGAATAATCGGCAGCATCAAGTTCGTGAATTTCTAGGGCAGAGTCGAGTTTCTTTAGTTGCTCGCGAATTGAACGAATTGCACGACCGGCTAAATACTCTTCAGGGCCCGAAATAAAAACAACTGGCGCAGCCGCAGCCTTGCGCGAATCACCCTGTTTTGCCTTACCCACCTGACCAGCCTAACCCCGTGGTGAGTTTGCCATGACTAACGCGCCATCCACATGGGCTAGGGCAATTGAACCTAGCCGGTCTGTTCGCACTATCGATGAACCAGTGGATTCAAGGATTTTTAGCGTGCGGTCCGTAGGGTGACCGTAGCTATTTTGTTTGCCCGCAGAAATAATGCTGACCTCGGGATCCAGTGCTTCAATAAGTTCGCCAAATTGGTCTGCCGATCCATGGTGCGCAACTTTTAGGATCAAAGGCGCGGAGTCTTCTGCCACTTGATAGATCCAACCCAAATCCGCAGCCATTCGCATCTGCGCACGCTCTCCGGTATCTGCCATCGACAAAAAGTTATAGTTCGAAGCCTGCCAAAGAATTGCGATGCTGGCATCGTTGGAGTCCTCCGCCCCGGCTGCATCTCTAACTGGTGACAGTACCCGCCAAGAAACTTCACCTAACAGCCCAGCCATGTTCTTCTCTGCGATAACTATGGGAATCTGCGAGTCAGCCAAATATTGATTAGTACCGGTCGCGCCCCAGCGCTCGTCTTTGAAGGGGCTAACCATTGCAAGTTTCACCTGCCTACCTTCTATGGCTCCGCGTAATCCACCGATGTGATCCATGTCGAAGTGAGTAAGCACCAGCAGGTCGATAACATCGATGTTCAATTTGCGAAGGCACGCATCGATATATTTATCGTCTCTGCCAACATCAATCACAGCAATTTTGCCAGCAGAGCGAATAACGAAACCATCCCCCTGATCAACATCACAGGCAACTACGGACCAATCCTTTAGTGGCCAATTGGCTGACTTGATTACCGTGAAGCCGATGGAGCCGATGCTGCTGGCTGCTATCAGAGCGATGACTCCGAGCCCAAAGTTTCGTAGGATTGCTGGCTCTGCTTTCAACCAAAGCAAAGCAGCCAAAATCATGCACACAGCAATGAGAGCTCCGAGTATTCCCGATGGCCAACTAAGAGTTGTGTTTGGAAGTTCGGCAAAATAATTTGCAATCAAACAAATAAACCAACTGAATACGGAGGCAACGTAGCCGAGCGGAATGGCGGCCCAAGGAATTACCCAGGCCACCAAACAAGCCGCGATACCCAAAACGGTAATTGGTGGAACTAGAGATTCCGCAAGAAGATTTGCTGGAATTGAGTAGGTGGCCAAACCCGACTGCAACTGAAGCAGTATTGGCAGACACATCAATTGCGCTGCAATCGTGACCGACAAACCGATCGCTAACCAATTAGGCATGTATTTGGCCAAGACATTCTTTATAGGCTGCGTAAAAATCAACAAACCCAGGGTTGCCGCCACAGAAAGAGAGAAACCAAAATCCACTGCCAGCCATGGATCTGCAATAAGCAAGATGATGATTGATATTGCCAAAGCATTAAGTGCGCCTGATTTTCTGCCAAGTGAGATACCGATGAGCACGGCACCTGCCATGACCGCTGCCCTGAGCACACTGGGTTGGGCTCCAACAAGCAGCACGTAACCGACCAGTGCCGTCAAGCCGACGAATAAGCGAGTCTTTCTTCCGCCGCCAAGTTTTCTGACTAAGAGATAAAACATCGCAAGGACGATTGCGCAATTTGCCCCAGAAACAGCGGTGAGATGAGTCAGCGAGACTGCCTTCATGTTCTGCTGAAGATTGCTACTAATTTGAGTGGTGTCACCAATAGCTAGACCGGCAACCAATCCAGCGGCATCTTCGGAAACCCCAACCAGGTTCTGCATAAATGCGGTGCGCATCTTTTGCACCAATTGATTGGCTTGTGGCGGCTCAGCAAGCTGCGAGACTTCACTCTTGCAACTTCCAAAGAAACCCGCGCGATCTTCGCGTGGTGCAGACCGCAATTCCATTGCGCATGAATAGGTCGCGTTAGGCAAAAGCCCCTTCAGTTCTTCACCACCTCTAAGGAGTCCTCTAGCTGAAAGGGATTGTGAGTCAATCGGAAACTCTGACATCGACGCTTCAATAGTCTTTATGGCTACGGACGAGCCTTGCGTTTTTGTATAGGTCCTGGGCAATTCCAAAGCAACGAACTTGACCGGCACAACGGCGAATTCTGATTTTGCTGCATCTAGAGCGAGGGGCCTAGCTGCGCTGTATTGAATTGCGAAGGAACCTAAACCCAGGATCAGCGATGAAGCCAGCATTAGCCAAATTCTTCTCAAGTGAGACTCAAATACAAGATCACCACTGCGATTGAGAGCCAAAGCGTGATTGCTGCTAGCCAAGTACTCAAAGCGTCACTTCGTCTTTGATGCCGGCATACAGCTTGTCGCCAATGCCGCTTATGTTCAGCAGGTCTTCCTTCTTTTTGAATCCGCCGTTTGCGGTTCTCCAGTCGACCATCCTGCCGGCTAGAGCGGGGCCAACACCGGGAAGTGCCTCAAGCTCAACTTGGCTCGCGCGATTCAAGCTGATGAGAGCGTTTCCAATACCACTGCTAGAACTTGGTGCAGAGCCCATTGCGAGTGACTCACCATTGGCACCTAGTTTGAAAATGATTACCTGTTCGCCGTCAGAAATCTCTCGCGCTAAGTTCACGCTGGATTGATCTGCGGACTTGGTAATGCCACCAGCCGCAAAGACCGCATCAACCACTCTTGAGCCTGACTCCAGTTGATAAATTCCAGGCTCCAGCACCTCTCCCACAACGTGCACGAAAATCGTTGCCGGGACGACGGCAACCTGATCGTCCTGTAACTGTGCTGAAGATTCCTGTACGGTGACTCTTTGGCCCGCATTTGAAACTGCACCGTTAATTAGGAAAGCAACAAGCGCGACGATTGCACCAAAGGTGAGTATTACTTTCTTGCTGAGTGGTTGCTGTCCCCCGATAGCTTCGGCGAGCTTTAGTTTCAACCAATTCATTGAGCAAAAGTAATGCGCCCCACCAGAAGGCAGAGCGCAACTTTAGAAACTGTGGAAAACTGACATTTACTTCGTTGCGATATTCACCAACTTAGGTGCGCGAACAATTACGTTGGCAATGTTCTTCTCACCGATTGCACGCTTCACCACATCGGAGTTTAGGGCCTGCTCACGAAGGGCTTCTTCAGAGATGTCCATTGAAACCTCAAACTTGTCGCGAAGTTTTCCATCCACCTGAACGATTGCAGTTACGCTGCTTTCAACTAGAAGTGACAGATCGGCATCAGCAAGCTGAGCAAGTGCGACGCCTGGTTGGTGACCTAGTTGCTGCCACATGTCCTCTGCGGTGTATGGGGCAAACAATGACAGGGCCTTGGCCACAGTCTCGGCAGCTTCACGCACCGCAGGGTCCTTTGCGCCCGCGTCACCATCGATTGCTTTTCGCAGAGCGTTTACCAATTCCATGATCTTTGCAACGCCAACGTTAAATTTGAAGCCCTCGATAAGCGGTCCAAAATCGCGCAGGAAGGTGTGGGTGGCTTTGCGAAGTTCTTTGTTACCGCTGACAAAATCAA
>JBEGUG010000092.1:0-6667 GCA_041179005.1 Actinomycetota bacterium
TCAACGGTGAGGCCATTCTCTTCAGCAATTTCTAGTGTCAGGTCAATAGGGAAACCGTAGGTATCGTGAAGAAGAAACGCAGCGTCTCCTTTCAACTCAGTTGACTTAGCCGACTTAACGTCATTCAACGCTTGATCTAGAAAAACAGTTCCGGCAGTTAGTGTGCGCAAGAACGTTTCCTCTTCGCCAACAGCCGCACGCAGAATTCTTTCAAACTCTGCTTCTAGCTCTGGATACGCGGCCTTCATCGCATCTTTGGATGCAGTGAAGAGTTCGGTGAATACCGGGCGTTCAACACCTAGCAAGCGCATCGAACGAACAGTTCTGCGAAGCAATCTGCGTAGGACATAGCCGCGGCCATCATTCGCAGGAGTAACCCCGTCGCCAATCAGCATTAATGCGGAGCGAACGTGATCAGCAACGACGCGCATTCGTACGTCATCCTCGACGCTTGCACCATAGGTCTTGCCGGATAGCTTTGCTGCTAAGTCAAGAACAGGTCGGACCTGATCAATTTCGTAAAGATTCTCGACACCTTGCATCAGGAACGCAACGCGCTCAAGACCCATTCCCGTGTCGATGTTTTTCTTTGGAAGTTCGCCAAGAATTTCGAAACTATCTTTTCCTGTTCCTGCGCCGCGCTCATACTGCATGAAAACTAGATTCCAGATCTCGATGTAGCGATCCTCATCGGCTTCTGGGCCGCCCTCGCGACCGTATGCCGGGCCTCGGTCATAGTAAATCTCGGAGCACGGGCCTGCAGGGCCAGGCTGACCGGTAGACCAGTAATTGTCTTTCATACCTCGGCGCTGAATGCGTTCCATTGGAATATCTGCAACTTCGCGCCAGATTCCAATAGATTCATCGTCATCTTGGAAAACGGTAACCCACAACAATTGTGGATCAAGGCCTAGGCAACCTTGGTCTTTAGATCCGGTTAGGAACTCCCACGCATAAGCAATTGCCTCTTTTTTGAAGTAATCACCGAATGAGAAATTTCCATTCATCTGAAAAAAAGTACCGTGGCGCGTGGTCTTTCCAACTTCTTCGATGTCAAGGGTCCGCACGCACTTCTGAACGCTGGTAGCACGACTGTAAGGAGATGGAACGAGCCCACTCATGTATGGAATGAACGGAACCATACCTGCGACAGTGAAAAGAAGTGATGGATCTTCGCTAATTAGTGAGGCAGAAGGAACAACTGTGTGGCCTTTGCTCTCGAAAAAATCGAGCCAGCGCCGGCGAATTTCGGCGGTCTGCACTTTTACTTAGTTGAAGGCTTTGTAGCTGGAGACTTTTTGGCAGCAGGCTTCTTAGCAACAGTTGGCTTCTTAGCCGCAGGCTTACGAGAAGTTGCCTTCTTCGCAGCTGACTTTGCAGGACGAGGTGTGCCAGTTAGTTCAGCTGTTCTGTCAAGGAAAGCTTCAGTTGCAGTTTCAGCAAGTTCCTTGCCTCGTGCGGTCGCATCAGCAAGAAGTGCTTGGGCATTTGGATTCTTATCAAGTTGCTTCTTGATTTCCATTCCCGCGAAAATACCTACGATTAGCCAAAAGATCTTCTTCATTTTGCTTCCTACTTCTTTTTGCCGATTAGAGCCGAACGAAGGCTCTGGGTAAGACCTGCGATTTTCACCAAGGGCGAACCAACAGCCGATGAAAACACCGCAACGAGTGAACTGATATTTGAGCTGACTTCAGCAACATTTTCAGTAATCACATCCACGCGGGCCAATTGCTTATTTGTGGCAGTGACAGTCTGAGTAAGTTCAGTGAGCAGTGGAGCAACGCTCTCGTTGAGATCGCGAATTGAATTGCGAGTCTCATCAAGTACGCGCCCTAGCTTAAGCAAGGGCACTGCAATGAATAGCACGAGGAGGATGAATCCCCCGGCCGCTATCAATGCTGCAATGTCTCCACCGCTCATCTAAACTCCTAAGAACTTTTACCGGTGATTAACGGGCTGCGTAGTACTCAACAACGAGCTGAACTTCACAGGTAACTGGAACTTCAGCGCGCTTTGGGCGACGAACAAGAGTTGCGTGCAACTTGTCTAGCGAAACATCAAGGTAACCAGGAACCGGAGGTAGTACATCTACGTGTCCACCAGCTGCTGCAACCTGGAAAGGCTCGGTAACTTCGCTCTTTGCGTGTACGTGAACGAGCTGTCCAGGCTTGACGCGGAATGAAGGGCGGTCAACGCGCTCCCCATTTACAAGAATGTGACGGTGCACAACCATCTGGCGTGCCTGAGCAATTGTGCGTGCGAAACCTGCGCGCAAAACGATTGCATCAAGACGCATTTCTAGAAGTTCAACTAGGTTTTCACCGGTAAGTCCCTCGGCACGCTTTGCCTCAACGAAAGTCTTACGAAGCTGAGCCTCGCGAATTCCGTATTGAGCACGAAGACGCTGCTTCTCGCGAAGACGAACAGCGAAGTCGCTGTCGGCTTTCTTCTTGGTACGGCCGTGCTCACCTGGAGCGTAAGGGCGCTTTTCTAGATACTTTGCAGCCTTTGGAGTTAGTGCTAGTCCCAAAGCTCGCGACAAGCGAGTCTTGCTGCGGGTACGTGTTGTCTTTGACACGTGTTCCTTTCATCGAATCCGTAGATTCCTATAGCGGTAAATGTTCACAAGTCGGATCGAGGCGATCCTCTGCCACGGACCTTCTGGCTATAAGAAGGTCGCACCGTGAATTGAGCAAATGTTCAGCCGCGATCAAATGCTCCAGTCGGCAACCTGTCTATCCTAACAGCGACGCGCCTGTGAATAAAGGGCGTTCGGCTAATTTATAAAGCTACGAATGATGGACCTGAGTTTGGACCAGCGCTCAACCAGTTCACGTTCAACCCCGATGTCCTTCGGCTGGTAATAGCTTCGGTTTAGCGTCTTGTCAGCCAAATAGCGTTGTGGTACCACTGATTTTGGATCGTCGTGGGGATATAAATAGCCGACACCGGCCCCAGCCCCTTTGGCCCCAGCATGATTTGAGCTCCTCAGGGGCTTTGGTACGTCGCCAAAGATACCCGAGCGGACATCATCCAGGGCAGCATTTATAGCGTTATAGGCTGAGTTCGATTTTGGGGCCATGGCTAGGTAAATAGTTGCTTCAGCCAATGGAATTCGCCCCTCTGGCATGCCAATCATGGCAACGGCCTCGGCGGCAGCAACAGCCAAAGGCAGAGCTTGAGGATCTGCGAGACCAATATCTTCGGCTGCAAGAATAATCAGCCTTCTGGCTATGAAACGAGGATCTTCCCCTGCTTCAATCATGCGTGCCAAGTAGTGCGTGGCCGCGTCGGCGTCAGAGCCACGAACAGATTTGATGAAGGCACTGATCACGTCGTAATGCTGGTCCCCGTCTTTGTCATACCTGACCAGAGCTCGATCCATAGCTCCCTCAATGTGTTCGGGTAGCAAGTCGGGAACATGACCGGGCTTCGATTCAGTGCCTGCGGCGACAGTGGCCGATGCCTCGAGAACGGTTAGGGCTCGTCTGGCATCACCGTTGGCGAGTAGTGCAATTTGAGCAAGCACATCGGGGTTGGCTCTAATTGAATCCTTTAGTCCCTGAGGAGCGCTGATTGCACGGCTCAAAAGAGTGATTATGTCTGAATCCTCTAGAGATGTAAGCGTGAGAAGAAGTGATCTGGATAGAAGCGGCGAAATCACGGAAAAACTTGGATTCTCAGTGGTGGCTGCAATCAGAACTATCCAGCCATTCTCAACCCCTGGCAAAAGAGCATCTTGCTGAGCTTTGGAAAATCGGTGTATTTCGTCTAGGAATAAGACGGTATTGACTCCGTAGGCGTCTCTATCTGCCCTGGCGCGTTCCATAACTTCACGAACGTCTTTGACTCCTGCGGTAATTGCCGAAAGCTCAACGAATCGGCGGCCGCTCAACCTGGCGACCAATTGGGCGATAGTGGTCTTTCCTGTGCCAGGTGGTCCCCAGAGAATGACGGACACCGAAGAGTTCTTTTCACCTGGAACAGCCTTGGCTGCTAAAGCTTGCAGGGGTGAACCCGGCTTCAGTAAATGCTGTTGTCCAACCAATTCCGCAAGACTGTTTGGCCTCATCCTGGCTGCGAGAGGCATTGACCCGCTGAAAAGTCCCGATTGATCAACCATGTTTTCAGGCTAGCCGATTGGGCTTCTAATGATTGCTTTTAGGGCTTGAAAACCTGCGTAAAATCGTTGGAAGGTAGCAACATAAAGGATTGAAAATTGTCTTCGAAGAAAAAAACACAGAACATCTATGCCTCAGCCGCGGCAAGCGCGCAAAAATTTGAGGCTCACAAAGCCGAGCTTGCACGTGTTGAAAACGTTCGAAAGAGCGACAACCGATTTGCGCTGATGGTTTCAGGTGGTGCGGTTGCTGCCGCAATTCTCCTGCAACTCGCCTACTTCGGCTTCGGGCCCGGAGCAACCAGCCAAATAGCCGAACCTTCTCCTTCTGTTTCTGCAAACTCAGCGGTGGTTCCAGATCCTGCGATATCTCAAAACCGCGAATGGTCAGCGACCATGGAAGTTGGCGGCAAAAACCTAGAGTTGACCTTGGATGGCGTAAATGCTCCTCAGGCGGTTGCGAATTTCCTATCTCTCAATAGCAAGAACTTCTACAAGGACATCTCGTGTCACCGTCTAACAACTGCTGGGATTTTCGTTTTGCAATGTGGCGACCCTAATGGCGACGGCAGTGGCGGTCCTGGTTACAACTGGGGACCGATTGAAAATGCGCCCGTCGATAATCTTTACAAAGAGGGTTATCTAGCAATGGCTCGCGTTGGTGGCGATGGCTCAAGCATGGGAAGTCAGTTCTTCATCGTGTACCAAGACAGCACCATTCCTTCAGATGCTGCCGGCGGCTACACAGTCTTCGGAAAAATCACCAAGGGCCTTTCTGGCCTTGATCCAGTAATCAAGGCAGGTACTGCCGATGGCTCAGGTGACGGCAAACCAGCGATCGAAACCAAGCTAGGCACCATCACTCTAAAATAAACCAAGTAGCCCATCGGTCTAGGAAACTAGTCGCCTAACAAAAATAGGAGCCAGAAATGTTAACCAGTCAGTTCGGTCGCGTAGACGCGGAAAACAATGTATTCGTCACTGACGGAACTGAACGTAAGGTTGGCCAGTACCCTGGCGTAACTGCCGAAGAGGCTCTTTCATACTTTGTTAGAAAGTTTGAAGATTTGGCCGCACAGGTTCGAATTCTTGAGCAAAGAGTTGCCAACAAAGTTGATTCACACGGCATGAAGAAGATTGCCGCCAAGCTTGCTGAGGATCTAAAGGAGCCTGCAGCAGTTGGAGACCTAAGTGATCTTCGCAGGCGCGTGGCAAACCTAGACGAGAAAATTACATTGTTGGTTTCCGAGAAATCTGAATCCAGCAAAGAAGCTTCCGCTGAGGCCTTGAAGGCCCGTTTATCAATCGCCGAACGTGCCGAAGCAATTGCGAATCAAGATGCAGCAAAAACCCAGTGGAAAACCTCAGGCGCCGAAATGACCGGCCTGTTCGAACAGTGGCAAGCGCTGCAGAAAAACGGGTCGAAGGTTCCAAAATCTGAAGCGGATGCAATCTGGAAGAGATTCTCGAGTGCCAGAACGAAGTTTGAAACTGCAAAGCGCGGATACTTCGCTGGACTTGATGCAACTAACAAGCAAACTAAGGCAAAGAAGAATTCAATCGTTGAGGCAGCCGAGGCACTTGCAGCAAAGGGATCCGACGACATTTCTGCATACCGCAAACTTCTAGATGAATGGAAGAACAGCGGTCGCACTCCAGGAAAATCCGATGATGCGCTTTGGGCAAGATTTAAAGCTGCCGGCGACACTATTTTCTCTAAGAAAACTGAAACAGCCGTTGTTGAGAATGCATCAATGGAAAAGAACCTTGCTGCAAAGACAGAGCTTCTCAAAGAGGCTGAATCAATAGATCCTGAAAAGGATCTTTCTGCTGCCAAAAAGGCTTTGCAGTCAATTCAACAGCGTTGGGAAAAAGCCGGCAAGGTTCCAAAGGAAAAACTGCGTGAGACTGAAGACAAGCTCCGAGCAATCGAAGCCAAGGTTCGCAAAGTTGAAGAGGACCACTGGCGCAAGAGCGACCCAGCGGCGATCGAGCGCTCAAACAGCGTGACCGCACAGCTTGAAGACTCAATCAGAAAACTTGCTGAAGCACTTGAAAAAGCAAAAGCGTCAAACGATGACAAGAAAATCAAGGACGCAACTGAGGCGCTGGATGCTAGAAAAGCTTGGCTAGAAGTAGTCAAAGCATCGATGGCGTAAACCAACTGTCTAAGTAAATAAGCAGCTAAGCGTTGCTTACGCGATAGACATCGTAAACGGCTTCAATTCTTCGAACAGCATTCAAGAGGTGCTCAAGCAATTGCGCATCGCCCATTTCAAAAACGAATCTGCTCAGCGCGACTCTGTCAGATCTTGTTGAAACAGACGCCGAAAGGATGTTGACGTGATGTTCAGATAGCACGCGGGTGACGTCTGACAACAAACCCCCTCTATCCAAAGCTTCAATCTGTATCTGCACCAAGAACAAAGTCTTAGAGGTCGGCGCCCAACTTACATCCATCAGACGCTCCGGCTCGAGCATCAGTTGCTCTACATTCTTACAGTCGTTTCTGTGGACGGATACACCAGAACCGCGGGTCACAAA
>JBEGUG010000093.1:0-2720 GCA_041179005.1 Actinomycetota bacterium
GAGCTTGGCTACCTACCTGGAAGTGAGAACGAAAAGATGAACCCTTGGGGCCAAGCAATTTTTGACACCCTCGGCCCATTGGTTTCTAAGGAAGTAATTGATCACATCGTTGATCGTGGCCTGCTTGAGATTTTACCGTTGACCCATATTCGTGGTCGCTCACTGCACGATGCCTTTGTGATTGTTGATGAGGCGCAGTCGTTAGAACGCAATACTTTGCTGACAGTTCTTTCAAGAATCGGGCAGAACGCCAAGGTTGTTCTGACTCACGACGTTGCGCAGCGAGATAACCTACGCGTTGGGCGTCACGACGGTATCGCGGCTGTAATTGAATCGCTCAAGAATCATGAACTATTTGCCCACATCACCCTGCAGCGTTCAGAGCGCTCGGCGATTGCTGCACTTGTGACAGACCTGCTCGACAGCTAGGCTTTCAACATGAATTTTGAACAAGCAGACCCAGCCATCCAAAAGCTGCTGGCCGATTATTTTGACGTGATGCACCACCAGGACATGAATGTGTTCGACAAGGTGTTTCACAAGAACTGCTGCCTGTACTCAACCCAGACGGGTGAAATGAGCTTACGTCCCTACGATGTCTACCGTGAGGTCGTTGCCAATCGCGAGTCTCCGGCGAGCCTTGGAAACGCAAGGCGAGACAAAGTTTTGATGTTTGACCAGGTTTCTCCGACACTGGCACTTGTCAAAGTGCAGTTAGAGATGTTTGGTGGCGTAATGCAGGACTACCTCAACATCGTATTTATCGATGGCCAGTGGTGGATCCTGGCCAAGATGTGGGAGCGCGTCGGCGACTCGCAGTAGTTTTTCAAACTACTGGTAGTTGTTGATAACACCAGCTTGGTGAGTCGGTATCGCCTAGCCTTCGGGCATGGAAGTTCTAGCTAACCTTTTTGCAGCAGCCGGCAGCATCTACATCTTGGCCGTTATGCATCCGCTGGTGCGAATCGATATTCGCGAACATAGATTGCCGAATGTTCTGGTTCTGCCAGCTTTCCCGATTACTCTGATGGGCCAAGTCATTGGTTCTTGGATTCTTCTTGAATGGCAGAGATTGGCACTCTCAATAACGGCCTCGATTGTTGCGTTACTTATCGGCTTGGTTGCCAATCGGTTCGCGTCGCTGGGAATGGGCGATGTGAAACTAATCTCGGCCGCTTCGATGTCCCTTGGTTGGTACAGCCTGGTTTCTCCAGTGCTTTTTGTTTTTCTAGGCTTTGTAATTGCATCCGCGGTTGTTTTCGTGATGCTCATATTGCAGAAGACAACCCTCAGCAATTCAATAGCGCTCGGACCCTATTTACTGGCCGGTTTTGCGGTTACCCAAATACTTACTTGGTCAACGTACTTTGGTGGCTTTACTCCGTACTTCTTTATGTAGAGTCGGCGACCAGAAAGGTATCTAGTTAGCTCAAGTTGCGCGGCGACGAGTTCTCTCTTGGGTAAATACTTTTCTTGTAATTCCCAAAGTCTTTTTACCCAGGCATCTGAGTGTGCATCATCTTTTGGCAGGTGGGCTAGTTCATGGAGCATTGTTTCTTTATCGAAGTGACAAAGCAGCATGGTGTCAGTGTCTTTGTCGACCCAGGCCATTGAATGACGAGGGGAGCGCTTTGCTCCAAGATGTGAATGAATGCGAACCCAGTTGAGTTTCCATTTTTTCTCTTGGAGAACTTTATTTAGCAGCAGCAGCGTAGGTTTCCAAAGGTCCCAGGCTTCGTTTTGAAATCCTGGCACGGGTCTAACCTCAAAGGAAAGGCGGGTCGCCCAAAGAGGAACTTCTCTCCAGCGACCGCCGATCTTTGCAGTGATTAATTTAGAAATAGCAAACCTGCCGAATGAATTGGCGGAGAACTAGAGTCCAGGGCTTGTCATCGACAGCACGTCAAGAGCTTTATCTAGCTGCTCCATGGTGAGTTTTTCGCCATCTACGTAGCCAAGCTCGATAGTTGCCTCGCGCACGGTGATGCTCTTGGCTACCGAGTGCTTTGCAATCTTTGCTGCGGCTTCATAGCCGATGTACTTGTTTAGCGGTGTCACAATAGAAGGGCTTGATTCCGCTAGTGCGCGAGCACGTTCTTCGTTTGCTTCAAGTCCCTTGATGGTCTTGTCTGCAAGCAATCGCATTGAGTTCGAAAGCAAGCGGATCGACTCAAGCAAGGCATTTCCCATAACTGGGATAGCAACGTTTAGCTCAAAGTTTCCGGTGGCGCCCGCCCAAGCAACTGTTGCATCGTTTCCGATCACTCGAGCGCAAACCATCATCACAGCTTCCGGAATAACCGGGTTAACCTTTCCAGGCATGATTGATGAACCAGGCTGCAGATCAGGGATGCTTAGCTCACCAAGACCCGCGTTAGGTCCTGAGCCCATCCAGCGAAGATCGTTGTTGATCTTGGTGAGTGAAACAGCAAGCACACGAAGAGCTCCCGAGGCCTCAACCAAGCCATCGCGTGCACCCTGGGCTTCAAAGTGGTCACGTGCTTCGGTGATTGGAAGCTTTGTTTCTTCGGCCAGTAGTCGAATTACTTCCTGTGGGAATTCCTTTGGAGTATTGATGCCTGTGCCAACTGCAGTGCCGCCAAGCGGAACTTCAGCGGTGCGGCCGATAGTTGATTCCACGCGCTCAATTGCATAGCGAATCTGGGCAGCGTAACCGCCGAATTCCTGACCTAGGGTTACCGGTGTCGCATCCATTAGGT
>JBEGUG010000094.1:0-5816 GCA_041179005.1 Actinomycetota bacterium
CGGTCTGCTTGGTGTCCTTTGCGAAGTCCTGCTCTAGAAGCACGCTCTCCTTGAAGAATCCGGTTACACGGCCTTCAACGATCTTTGAAAGGGCAGCCTCTGGCTTACCTTCGTTGCGAGCGGTCTCTTCGGCAATACGACGTTCGGTAGCGACGATTTCTGCATCCACGTCTTCACGCTTTAGAACGGTTGGTGAGAAAGCTGCAATGTGCACTGCAACGTCGTGAGCGGTCTCTGCATCTGAACCAGAGTATGCAACCAAAACACCAACCTGTGGTGGAAGGTCCTTGCTGGTGCGGTGCATGTAAGCATCAACAGCTGCGTCCTTTAGTGAACCAACTTTGCGAAGCTCAACCTTTTCACCCATGATTGCGGCTTCATCGTTGATTGCATCCTGAACGGTCTTGCCACCTAGGTCTGCAACAAGTGCAGCTTCCAAAGTGGTTGCGCCTGCAGCTGCAACAGCGTCTGCAACCTTGTCAGCAAGATCGATGAACTTCTCTGCCTTAGCAACGAAGTCTGTCTCACAAGCTAGTTCGATTAGGTAACCGGTGCCACCGTTAACGCGAGCAACAATCAAACCATTGCTGGTTGTGCGTCCCTCACGCTTGGTAACACCCTTCAAGCCCTTTAGGCGTAGGAACTCCATGGCCTTGTCTAGATCGCCATTAGCTTCATCTAGCGCACCCTTGCAGTCCATCATTCCTGCACCACTGCGCTCGCGCAGGGTCTTTACATCTTGTGCTGTGTAGTTAGCCATGTTTACTTTGCTTCCTCTACTGCAGCATCTGCTGCTGGTGCGGTTACTGCTGCGGCACTCGCTTCTGCAGCGGCATTACCCTGCTCAAGAAGTTCACGCTCCCACTCAGCTAGTGGCTCTTCTGCTGCCTCTGGCTTTGAGTGACGAGCAATCAGACCTTCTGCAACTGCATCTGCAATTACGCGGGTAAGAAGCTGCACTGAACGAATTGCGTCATCGTTTCCAGGAATACCGATGGTTACTTCATCAGGGTCACAGTTAGTGTCCAAGATTCCGATAACTGGAATGCCAAGCTTCTTAGCTTCGGTGATTGCAAGGTGCTCTTTGTTTGTGTCAACGACCCAGATAGCTGAAGGAGTCTTGGTAACGGTACGAATACCACCCAATGCCTTCTCAAGCTTGTCCTTCTCGCGACGAAGAATAAGTAGTTCCTTCTTGGTAAGACCAGTCTTGGTCTTTCCGGTGAAGTCCATAACCTCAAGTTCCTTCAAGCGTGAAAGACGCTTTTGGATGGTCTGGAAGTTGGTCAATAGACCGCCCAACCAACGCTGGTTGATGTATGGCTGGCCTACGCGAAGTGCCTCAGTCTCAATTGACTCCTGCGCCTGCTTCTTGGTACCAACGAAAAGAATGCTGCCACCGTGTGCAACAGTCTCCTTCACGAAGTCATATGCCTTGTCAATCAAAGCAAGTGACTGCTGAAGGTCAATGATGTAGATACCTGAACGGTCGGTCAAAATGAAACGACGCATTTTTGGATTCCAACGACGGGTCTGGTGCCCGAAGTGAACGCCGCTGTCTAGCAGCTGGCGGATAGTTACTACTGCCATGAGCAGTGTCTCCTTTTTTGGCGCGCGAAGGCGCCACTCAGTTTTTTTTGTTTCAATCGGTTGATTGACACACCTGGTGCCGGATCCCTTTCGCCAAATTTCTTTGGACTGAGTGAAAGGTAAATCTGATTCAGCACGCGAAGTCGGCATGCTTTCGAAGGCCTCAAATTGGGGATTTCGCGAGCTTGCCGCTAAAAGACAGTCTAGCAGCGGGTTCCACGGGTTATCCACCACTTTTTCTGGCCCAGGACCGCGAGACTGTCCCTGGTGCACGCTTGAAATATGACGAAATCGTTACCCAAGTCCGTATTGGCAGGATTGCTGAGCCTGGCTGCCCTAGTTTCTGCCCACGGCGGCATATCCAGTGCCCAAGAGACGCCCCTAATCAACTGGGCTCCCCCGTTGGAGCCGCCATTGAATCTGATCAATCTATATAGGCAACCCAACAGCGACTACTCCGCGGGTCATCGGGGTATCGATTACCAGGTCACGCTGGGGCAATCCGTTCTAGCTCCGGCCGATGGCGAGGTTTGGTTCTCGGGAAAGGTTGTCAATCGCCAGCTGATCTCACTCAAACACCCCGATGGCAATCTCACCGAATTCGAACCCGTGTGCACGGATCTTCAAAAAGGTGAGCCCGTTTTTCTTGGTCAAGAAATTGGTCAGATCTGTGAAGCCGATTTGGGCTATCGGCAACACTGCACAGAAACTACCTGCCTACATTTTTCAATAAGACAACTGGGCGAGTATCATTCACCGCAGGGGTGTATCGGAGGCATCAACCCAAGCCGTTTATTGGCACAAACTAATTAGGTACGTGGGTGTGCGTTCTTGTACCCATCGCGAAGTCGTTCGATCGACACATGGGTATAAATCTGAGTTGTGCCTAGGCTGGCGTGACCAAGTAGTTCTTGAACCGCGCGCAAATCCGCACCACCATCTAGTAAGTGAGTCGCGGCACTGTGTCTCAGGGAGTGCGGGCCTGCGGTACCGGTTGGTGTGGCCTCAAGCAATTTAGCCACCACTCCGTAGACCTGTCGAACGCCAATTCTTAAACCTTTTGAATTCAGCAGCAAGGCCTGACCAGAGCCGTCGTGACTAAATGCAGGTCTGCCAATCCTTATCCAACTTTCTAGCGCGTCGCGGGCCGGCTGACCAAAAGGAACCATACGCTCTTTTGACCCTTTACCCAACACCCTCATGATGTTGCGACTGTAATCAATGCTTTCCAAATCCAGGCCCACGAGTTCGCTTACACGCGCCCCGCTGGCATAGAGGAGTTCAACTATTACAAGGTCACGGATTCCGGTTGGGTTATCCGGAGTTGCAAGTGACTTTAGTTTTTCAAAAACAATTTGTAAACTATCGCGGGATACAACCTTAGGCAGTACCCTCGATGCTTTAGGTGAACGCAGACGTAGGCCAGGATCTGTTTCAGTGAGGTTATTTTTCAAGGCCCAAGCAGTAAAAGATCTAATCGCCGCACTTTTCCTTGCAATTGTTGCCTTGCTTAAGCCCTGTTGAGTTGCTTGCCACAACCAGTCCCTTAGTTGCTCCAAGTTGATTTCGCTCAATGACTCAAGGTTTTGCTTGGTGAGGAACTGAATAAGGTCTTCGACGTCAGTTAGGTATGCCTTGACGGTATTGGCCGAATAGCCGCGACCGGCGTCTAAATGGTCTCGATAACCAAGAAGCGCTCGTTCAAAACTAATGCTCACGCTTTAAAGCGTAGTTTGAGTTTTAGCCCAGACGTTGCCGCGCCTCGCAACTAAACCTTCCAATTCCAGATTTCCCAAACCAAATCTGGCTTCATCACGAGTCAAGCCAGCAGCGCTGCAGATTTCGGCAATCTCCAACGAATCAAAACCTATGGCGTCTAGAACCCTGACCTCAATTGCACCAAGTCCCGAAAGCTCTAGTTGAGTTGGCACTTTGGCCTGAATACCCATGCGTTCCAATAGGTCAGCCGGATCAACAATCAGTTGGGCCCTACCATCGGCAATCAACTTGTTTGTGCCGGCAGACTTCGGCGAACTAATTGGGCCGGGCACGGCGTATATTTCACGGTCTAAAGTTTGTGCATGAGTTGCGGTATTGAGTGCTCCTGAACGCCAATTAGCTTCGACCACAATTGTTGATTGAGAAAGCGCAGCAATTAAACGATTGCGTTGCAAGAATCGCCACTTGGTTGGAATCGAGCCCGGTGGCATCTCGCTCACCACCGCACCTGTTTCTGTCACTCGCTTCAACAATTGACTGTTTCCTGAGGGGTAAAGTTTATCGATTCCGCCGGCCATCACTGCAACAGTATTTCCCTGAAGTGCCAAAGTGGATTTGTGAGCTATGGCGTCAATCCCATACGCTCCGCCAGAAATAATGCTTATGCCTTTCTCAACCAGTGCAGCAACTACCGCCTCGGTGGCAAACTCTCCATAGGTAGTAGCTCCCCTGCTACCAACTACCGCAACTGATTTTGATAAGCGATCAAGAGATGCTTGTGAACCTCTGACCCACAGAGCCATTGGAGCGTTGTAACCCAAGTCACACAATTGCTCCGGCCAGCCCGCGCTTACAGGGGTCAGCATGAATCCTCTGATTTGGTGCATCTTCGATATGGCTTGCTTTACTGAACCTAAGGAAAATCTTGGTTGCCATCGTTCTCTAGCGGCATGGTGTGCCACTTCGAATACTCCAAATCGGTCTAGCTCTGATGCAGAGATACCCGATTCTAAGAGGCTCTCTTTCAATGATTGGCTCGATAGATTTTGTAATTCTGAATTCAGTGCGGCGGTAGCGCCCAGTGCACTAACCAGCAGACCCGCAAAGCCATCGCCAGGTTCGCAAATCACACTCCAAGCCAAGTGTGAAAAGTATTCCTCAATATCTTCAGCGCTCTGCGACGGAAGCAATTCTTGTAGTTCACTTCTAGAAATTTTCAGATCATTCAATTGCAGCACCGGCAGCTCTATCAAAGAAATTATCTGGTCCGCGAAGATACATGGCCTGCGATACATCAGAAGCAGTTGGGTACTCAGTGCCCGCTAAATCGGCATTTGTCCAGGCCAACCTTAGGCAGCGATCGTAGCCGCGCATACTCAATCTGCCCAAGAGCAAAGCACGTTCCAATTTCTCCAAACTCGCAGCAGGAAGTGGAAAGTGCTTTCTTAAAAAAGAACCAGGTACCTGAGCGTTGACGGACCATGGAGTGCCCGCAAGGCGAGTCCGTGCTTTTTGCCTGGCTGCGGTTATCCGTTCGCGGAGCAACGCAGAATTTACAGAACCTTCCACGCCACCTCTGGACGCCGCTAACTTTGCCTTCGATGCGGGGCTGATTGACAAGCGAATATCAACTCGGTCGAGCAATGGTCCGGACAGCTTTGCCAAGTAGCGCGTTCTAATTTGATCGCTGCAACGACAGTGCCTGCCGGAACCAAAACCGTGACCGCACGGGCAAGGATTGGCGGCAAGGATTAGTTGAAATTTGGCAGGAAATTTTGCTGCCCCGCCAGAGCGATGAATAATCACCTCGCCCGACTCCAATGGTTGACGAAGAGCTTCAAGAACCGGCTTTTGAAATTCGGGCGCTTCGTCAAGAAACAGAACACCATTATTGGCCAATGAGATGACTCCCGGACGCGGCAGCCCCATACCTCCACCCACCAAAGATGAAACCGATGCGCTGTGATGCGGAGACTCAAAAGGTGGTCGAAGAATTAATGAATCCGAAGTTATGTTCCGATTACCAGCAATCGACAGCACCGCCGTCGTCTCTAGTGCATCTTCAATATTTAGATCGGGCAGGATGGTTGCCAACCTCTCAGCCATCATGGTTTTACCTGCGCCGGGCGGACCAACCATGAGAACATGATGCCCACCCGCCGCAGCAACAGTTAATGCTTGAATCGCTTCTTCTTGCCCAACTACATCAGACATGTCTATAGGTAAATCCGACGAACGCTTTATCTCGGCAATCGGAGAGCTTGCGAAAAGTTCTTCAGTGGCAACGGCGGGATTGTCGGCTAGGTTCACACCAACCATTGCTAATCCGTGCAATTGTGCAACCCGTCGCAAGTGAGACGCACCAACCACTTGCATTCCCTCAACCAATTGGGCTTCAGACAAATTTGCGTTAGGAACCACGGCCTTCAATAGCCCGGCTTTTTTAGCTGCCAATAATGCCGGAAGGATCCCCGTTACCCGGCGTACCGAACCGTCTAGCCCCAACT
>JBEGUG010000095.1:0-21699 GCA_041179005.1 Actinomycetota bacterium
CTCCAGCCAGCGGTTAAGCTCAAAAACTGCACTCGGTCCTGCGGAGATAGAGTTAGAGCGTGATTATGCGCCTACTGACCATTTCAAGACCAGTTCTCTGGATCAACACCATTGGAACCACAATGATGGCAGTTTGGTTGACTGGTGAGTTGTGGCGATGGGATGCCATTTGGTTGCTTCTATGGGTTACTCTTCCATTCAATCTTTTGATCTATGGAATCAATGACATCTTCGATCAAGAAACAGACAACATCAACATTCGTAAGGGTGGCTTTGGCGGAGCAAAAATTGATCCCAAAGAAGTCCCTTGGATTTCATGGGGCGTAGTTCTACTCAATGCGCCCTTCCTGATTTTCTTTGCACTCAACTATTCGATTGAGGCCAACCTTTGGATTTGGGCATACAGCCTTTGCTTCCTTTTCTACTCGGCTCCTCCACTGAGATTTAAGGGCAGACCGTATCTAGATTCCATTAGCAATGCCGACTATGCCTTTCCCCTGGCAATTGTCCCTCTCGCGCTAGCCGAAGAGCCAGCATGGTTAGCAGTCTTTGCACTGATGGCATGGAGTCTCGCCAAGCACACCTACGATGCGATTCAAGATATTGAAGAAGACGCATTCGTGGGAATAAAGACAACTGCGGTTCACCTTGGTGCTAAAAAGTCCTTAGTTTGGGTTAGCTTCTGGTGGATTGTCTCATCGGTGATGTTTGCTTTTGTGAATATTCCATTGGCAATCGCGAACCTGTTGTACGCGGGTTGGTTGGTTTGGCTAATTCAGCAGGATGACTCTGGTAGCAACGCCAAGCGAGTTTACAAATACTCAGTTGCCTTTCCATATGTAGTTGGAACCGTTGCCGGATTTCAGCTTGTCGTCGCTGTAGTTTTTGGACTACTTAACTAATGAAAAAAATTGTCATCATCGGTGCTGGGCTGGGTGGTTTAACGGCAGCGGCATTGCTTTCCAAGGCTGGGCACAAGGTAACCGTGCTAGATAAAAACTCATGGATCGGTGGCAAATCACGCAGAATCAAGCTCTCCGGGCAAAGAATTGATACTGGCCCGTCGTTAGTCACATTTCCTGCAGTTCTAGAGGAACTATTCAGTCGCTACGACGGTTTGGGCAAGTCATCAGATGCCAAGAAAACCGCAGCACTAAAACTCCAGCGACTCAGTGAAGTTGGAAAATATTTTTTTCGCGATGATGTGGTTAACATTCCAGTTGAAGAGGATCACCCCTGGCACGAGGCTTGGAAAAGATTTGATAAGGAACATGGCTCTCTTGGCCCAGAAATTGTTGCCCTACTCACGGCAGATCCATTTGCAGCCAAGACGCTACCGGCCGTAACCGCTCTCACTAAAAACTATGGAATCAGACTTTCCACCAGCAGTTACATAAAGCACCTCAACTGGATGCCAGATGGCTTGAAAGAAGTAATTGCAATTCATACTCTCAATGCGGGAATCGCACCAGAGAGAACTCTTGCGCTTTACGCAACCATGCCAGCGGTTATGGCTCGCGATGGGATTTTTGTTCCAGAGGGTGGCGTTTACGAAATCAGTTTGGCGCTGGCAAGACTTGCAGTCGAAGCCGGTGCTGAAATCAGAACCGAAACTAATGTCAAGAAAATTTCGAAAGGTTCGGTAGAGCTCGAAGGCGAGATCATTTCTGCTGACATCGTTATTGGCGCGGCTGACGCTCAAGTCATCGACAAACTTTTGGGCAAGAGAGCTAAAATCCCAAAGCGCGTTTCCTGTTCCGGCGTGGCCCTGTTTGCAGTTCTCAGCGAGCCGTTGCCAGAGGGTACGGCCACGCATTCGGTGATCATGCCTAGCTCTCCAAAGGATTTGCATAAGTCACTCGATAAGACTCAGGTCCCAAGCGAAACTATGGCCTTCTTGAATTACTACAAACCTGGGCACATATATCCAAACGACAAAGCAACTGCGGCCATTTTGCTCACTGCACCGGCCAATGGCGAAAGATTTGATATCAACAGCGAATTTGTGCAATCGGAACTGGCGCGAATTAGTCGTTTGATGGGCTTCGAAAAAAACCTAGGTGAATTGATCATTGATCACAAAATTTTGGACCCAATGTATTTCGCAGAATTTGGCGCTTCGGGTGGCTCACTCTATGGAGTAACTAGACCAATTTGGCAAGGCGGACCGTTCCACAGACCGGGCTACTCTTCGCTCACGAAACCTTGGCTATGGAGAGTTGGAGCATCAGTGCACCCAGGCGGCGGTATTCCAGCAGTTATCGGTGGTGCGATGAATTCGGTAAGTAGATTATTGAAATCGATTGGCGAATCCAAGTGAAGTATCTGAAGCTCGCCGCAAGATTCCTATTAGGCGCTGCTCTAATTTATGCAGGTATTTCGCACCTCACATTCGCGAGAACAGAATTCCAAGCGCAGGTGCCACCGTGGCTGCCACTCGACGCCGACTTCGTAGTCTTAGCCTCGGGTGTAGTTGAAATCACATTAGGACTAGCGCTCTGTTCAGTCTTTAAGCGCTCAGCTGTTATCGGTTGGATTGTGGCGGGGTTCTTTCTAGCAATTTTTCCTGGAAATATTTCCCAGTTTCTAACCCAAACCGATGCGTTCGGTTTGAATTCCGATCAAGCACGTCTAACTCGATTGTTCTTCCAGCCACTTCTAATGATTTGGGCGCTATGGTCAACTGGCGCCTGGCCGAAGGCAAAGAACTCGAAAACAAGCAAATAGAATAGAAAAATTATGAGCGAAAATTCCTACTTCTGGTTTGAAGTCATTTCTATGGTGGTCATCACCGGCATCTTGTTGGCAGATCTTCTGATCGTTTTCAAGCGTCCGCACATTCCAAGCACCAAAGAATCATCATTGTGGGTTGCCTTCTACGCCGGACTTGCCGTAATTTTTGGTCTCATCATTTGGCAACTTTTCGGCGCAACAAAAGCCACAGAGTTCTTCGCTGGTTGGCTGACTGAATACAGCCTAAGTATTGACAATCTTTTCGTCTTTGTAATTATCATGACTCGTTTCGCCGTGCCTAAGAAGTATCAGCAAGAAGTTCTCATGGTTGGTGTTGTCTTGGCATTGGTCCTGCGCGGAATTTTCATTGTCATTGGTGCCGCTCTAATCGAGCAGTTCAGCTGGATCTTCTACCTATTCGGCGCCTTCCTTCTTTACACCGCATACCACCAAGCCTTCAGAAGCCATGATGACGAAGAAGAGTCTGAGAGCAAATTGATTCAGATGCTGCGCAAGCGCATCCAGGTGTCAGATGGTTTTGATGGAGCCAAGATTCGCACCATCGTGAATGGCAAAAAGGTCTTTACCCCGATGATTGTTGTTTTTGCAGCAATCGCACTAACAGACGTAATGTTCGCATTTGACTCGATTCCTGCAATCTTCGGTATCACCACTGACCCGTTTATCGTTTTCACAGCGAACGTATTTGCACTGATGGGCCTTCGCCAGCTCTACTTCCTATTGGGCGGACTACTGGACAAGCTCGAGTACCTGAAGTACGGAATCGCATTCATTCTTGGATTCATTGGATTCAAGCTCGTGTCCCACGCTATGCACGTCAATGAACTGCCATTCATCAATGGCGGAGAGCACATTGAATGGGCTCCGGAAATCAGCAGCAACACGTCGTTGATTGTCATCGTGCTGTCGATCGTGGTTTCTGCGGTGGCAAGTATCATCTCGGCAAACCGGAAGAGCAAAAAAGCGGCCTAAACGCCGAAAACCTGAGAAATCCCTGAAGGTTTAGGGCCTTGGAATCAGGCTACTTTGGAGGCCGTTAGCCTATAAGTATCCCTGAAAGAGGTTTCTGTGTTTCGTCTTGCAAAGCTAAGTGTTGCTAACCGTTCGGTTGTAGCTCTAATCACAATCATCACCGCCGTCTTCGGATTCATCTCCCTTGGATCTCTGAAGCAAGAGCTCATCCCGTCGTTTGAGGTTCCCCAGGCGGCCATCGTTACCGCCTACCCAGGTGCTTCACCTGAAGTTGTAGATAACCAAGTCAGCCGTGTTATCGAAGATGCGGTTCGTCAAATTGATGGTTTGATCAACTCAACTTCTACCTCGCAGAGCAATATCTCTATTGTTCGCGTGGAATTTGAGTACGGAACCACTAGCGCCAAAGTCGCAGAGGATTTAGCGGCAACCCTTGCAAAGATTAAAAGCTCGTTGCCTTCAGACGTAGAACCAAATGTTCTTTCGGGCAGCTTTGATTCCGTTCCGATTATTGCCCTGGGCGTATCGGCTAACGACGGCAATAATGAGAAATTAGCTCAAACACTTAGCGATGTCGCCGTTCCGCTATTTTCACAGGTCAAGGGTGTGCGCGATGTAAACATCGCGGGCGTTAAAGAAAAGCGCGTAAATCTTGAATTGAAGACCGATGTCCTTGCGGCAAACGGACTCTCGCAGCAATCAATCGTTAGTGCTCTTCAAGCAAACGGCTTTGTAATCCCGGCCGGAACTATTGATGACAACCAAGGTTCAATTTCTATTGAAGTTGGAACTCCAGTTGTCACTCTTGAAGACTTCAAAAACCTGGCGCTAATTTCTTCTGCCTCACCTAGTGCGGCTACATCTTCACCATTTGCAGGTTTTAGTGGCTCGACCCAAGCTCCTGCAGGTATCCGCATTCCAACAGCGACTCCAGCGAAGCCTGCAGTCCTTACCGTTGCTGATGTGGCAACAGTGACTCTAGAGAACGCACCGACCACCAGCATTGCTAGGACTAATGGCAAGGAAGCGCTTTCGATTTCAATCGTGAAGACACAGGATGGAAACACAGTTGCGGTGTCGCACGGTGTTCAAGACAAGATTGCTGAACTGAAAGAGAAGCTCGGCAATGTGACAATTGTCACCGTATTTGATCAAGCACCTTTTGTTGAAAAATCATTGGAGAACCTAACCACTGAAGGCCTTTTGGGTCTTGGTTTTGCGATTCTTATTATTCTTTTATTCCTTCTTTCCTTCAGATCAACGATTGTCACGGCAATCTCAATTCCGACCTCTGTACTAATCACGTTTATTGGACTAGGTCAGTTCGGTTACTCGCTAAACATCCTCACCCTGAGCGCCCTGACAATTGCAATTGGTCGCGTGGTGGATGACTCCATTGTGGTTATTGAAAATATCAATCGTCACCTCTCATATGGTGAGCCAAAGAAACAAGCCATTCTCGATGCGGTGAAGGAAGTTGCGGGCGCTATTACGGCAGCAACAATCACAACAATCGCCGTGTTCCTACCAATTGCGCTGGTTAGCGGACTAATTGGTGAAATTTTCCGTCCTTTCGCATTCACATTTGCGATTGCCTTGGCAGCCTCACTCCTGGTCTCGCTGACTATCGTTCCTGTTTTGGCTTACTGGTTCCTAAAGAACCCGGTTCAGCTAGTGCAGGCTAGCGAATTTGAGATGTCCGTCTTTGCCGAAGCGGCTCGTAAGTCAGAAGAAGCAAAAGAGCGCAAGAGTTGGTTGCAGCGCGGTTACCTGCCGATCCTTTCTTGGACTCAGCGCCGCCCAGTAATCACAATGATTGCCTCGTTCCTCATCCTGATTTTCACCTTTGGATTGGTTCCATTCTTGAAGACCGACTTCATTGGCAGCTCAGGTTCAAATGGATTCGTTATCAATCAGACCATGGCTCCAGGAGCAACCTTTGAACAGAAGGATGACGCGGCTGCAAAGCTCGAAGGTGTGATCCTTACCGTTGAAGAGGTTGAGGTTGTTCAGACTTCCATCGGTTCATCTGGTGATGGTCGTGTGGCCTTTGGCGCAGCTGCAGGCGGTACTTCACTGCAGGTGACCCTAGAAGAAGGTGCGGATGCGGTTGCAATCCAAGCCCAACTCGAGGAAAAGATTGCAAAAGATAGTTCGCTTGGTGAAGTGAAATTCAGTTCGGGTGGCGGTCCAGGTTTTGGATCTTCAAGCACGATTGACATCAAGGTACTAGCTCCTAATGACGAGAAACTTTTGGATGCGATCACCGCGATTCAATCAGCAATGCAGGGAACGCCAGATGTTTCTGAAGTAACTAACTCCTTGGCAGATAAGCAGCGCACACTTCGAGTCACCGTTGATCGTGAAGCCGCGGCGGCCAAGGGTTTGACCGAGGTAGCTGTCGGAGGCATTGTTGCTTCTAAGCTTCGCCCAAGCAGCATTGGCAAACTCAACATCGAAAACGTTGAGACCGACATCTACGTGGTGCAAACTGCAATCCCTGACACGGTAGAGGAAGTTTCGGCTATCTCAATTCCGTCAACATCAGGTCTTGTACCTTTGAGCGACATCGCAAAGATTGAGCTAGTAGAAGTTCCTGTTGCGATTGCCAGCGAAAAGGGTGACCGCACCGCCAAGGTTTCACTTGCTCCAGATGGTGACAACCTAGGAGCGATTTCGGCAGAAGTTACCAAGCGCTTAGACGGCGTAACACTTCCTCTTGGAACAACTGCGTCACTAGGTGGTATTAGTGCAGACCAGGCAGACTCATTCAGTCAATTGGGACTAGCTCTGCTAGCCGCTGTTGCAATTGTGTTCGTAGTTATGGTTGCGACATTCTCAAGTTTGATTCAGCCACTGATACTTCTGATCTCGATTCCATTCGCAGCCACTGGCGCACTTGGTCTGCTGCTAATTACTGACACCCCGCTTGGTGTTCCGTCGCTTATCGGTATGTTGCTTTTGGTTGGAATCGTGGTCACCAATGCGATTGTTTTGATTGACCTAATCAATCAATACCGCAGACAGGGTCGCCCAATGCAAGAAGCGATTATGGATGGAGCGCGTCAACGTCTGCGTCCTATCTTGATGACGGCTTTGGCTACCATCTTTGCTCTAACCCCGATGGCCCTTGGCGTAACCGGTGGAGGTGGATTCATTTCTCAGCCACTTGCTGTGGTTGTTATCGGTGGATTGTTCTCTTCAACTGTGTTGACCCTTGTGATTGTTCCTGTTCTCTACTGGTTGGTAGAAGGGCGTAAAGAGCGCAAAGAGATTCGCAAGGCTAAGAAGGCGCATGCTCGTCGAAAGGCAAGCCTGGGCTAGTCCGCAGGTTTAGAATTGGGAGGTCCAAGGCCAATGTCTTGGGCCTCCCCTAGTTTTGGATTGTGATTGAAATTTCAGAAAATTTAGTCTGGATAGACTGCGAAATGACCGGACTTAATCCGGAAACTGACTGCCTTGTTGAGGTTGCTGTAGTCATCACAAATTCCGAGCTTGAACTTCTTGATGAAGGGCTCGACGTAGTCATAAAGCCAAGACCAGAATCTTGGAGCAATATGAGCGACTTCGTTCGAAACATGCACACCGAATCGGGTTTGATCAATGAGGTTGAGAACGGCCTCAGTCTTGAAGATGCTGAGCAGGTCATTCTTGACTATGTTAAGAAGTTCGTTCCCAACGCAAAAGAAGCACCGCTAGCAGGAAACACAATTGGCACGGACCGCATGTTCCTAAACAAATACATGCCGCAACTTGATCAACACCTGCACTACAGAAACATCGATGTTTCATCCATCAAAGAACTAACCAGACGCTGGTACCCGCGGGTTTATTTCCAACTGCCAAAGAAAGACGGCGGCCACCGCGCTTTGGCTGACATTCTTGAATCAATTCAGGAACTGCGCTATTACCGCCAGACAGTAATGGTTCCAGTTCCCGGACCTACCACGGAGCAGGCCAAGGCTGCCTCACAAAACCTCGAGGGCACTAACTAGCCTCATCCTGATAGACTTATTTGGTTATTGTGCAGAAGCACATGACACTTGGTGGGTATAGCTCAGCTGGTAGAGCACCTGGTTGTGGTCCAGGGGGTCGCGGGTTCAAGCCCCGTTACTCACCCCAATAAATGAAGAATGGTCCCGGAAATAAATCCCGGGACCATTATTTTTTGGGTGAACCCCATCAAATTACTTAATGGCCATTTCGATAAGCAGCTCGCGAACTCGGCTGGCATCCGCAGAACCCTTCATGGCTTGCATTACGGCTCCGATCACTGCACCGGCGGCCTGCATGCGGCCTTCGCGAATCGCATCAATCACATCAGGTTGCTTTGCGAGAGCTGCCTCAATGGCTGCAATCAATGCACCATCGTCAGAAACAACTTCAAGTCCGCGCTTGCTAACCACCTCTGCTGGGCTTCCTTCGCCATCTAGTACAAAAGTCAGCACCTCACGTGCCAAGCGGTCATTGATTTTTCCAGAGTCAACAAGTGCGGCCAGTTCGGCAACATACGCTCCAGAGATTTCTAAATCAATCACGTCTTTGTCTTGGCTGTTGGCGATGCGAGCTAGTTCCCCAGTCCACCACTTTCGTGCTGCCTGTGGCTTAGCTCCTGCCGCAACTGTTTCTTCAATCTGATCCATAAGGCCAGCATTTACAACATCGCGGAATTCAAGATCAGCAAATCCCCATTCGGCTTGAACGCGCTTTCTGCGTTCAGCCGGTTTCTCAGGAAGTCCCGAACGTAATTCCTCAATCCAATCTTTTGAAGGTTGGACTGGAACCAAATCTGGCTCTGGGAAGTAGCGGTAGTCATCGGCATCAGACTTTGGTCGCCCCGATGAAGTTGCGCCCTTGTCTTCGTGCCAGTGACGAGTCTCTTGAATGATTGCTGTGCCCTTGGCAAGTAGCGCTGCCTGACGCTGAATCTCGTATCGAACCGCGCGCTCGATAGATCGCAGCGAGTTCACGTTCTTCGTCTCGGTGCGAGTTCCAAGTTTCTCTTGGCCGTGTGGGCGAAGTGAAACGTTTGCATCGCAACGCACGTTACCGCGCTCCATCTTTGCGTCTGAAACGCCAAGCGCCTTAACAATTTCACGAATCGAACGCACGTAAGCGGCAGCCAGTTCAGGGGCTTCAGCCCCCGCTCCGTAAACAGGCTTGGTAACAATTTCAACAAGTGGAACACCCGCGCGGTTGTAATCAACTAGTGAGTATTCCGCACCCTGAATACGGCCGGTGGAACCACCAACGTGGGTTAGCTTTCCGGCGTCTTCTTCCATGTGGGCGCGTTCAATTTGAACGGTAAAGGTCTTTCCTGATGGAACTTCAACAGCCAATGAACCCTCGAATGCGATTGGTTCATCGAATTGTGAAGTTTGAAAGTTCTTGGCAAGATCCGGATAGAAGTAGTTTTTTCTTGCAAAACGACCGTTAGGCGCAATCTGGCAATCAAGAGCTAAACCAATCTTGATGCTGGATTCAACTGCGCGCTTGTTTACAGCGGGCAACGACCCCGGCAGTCCAATACAGATTGGGCAAACATTGGTGTTCGGCTGATCGCCGAATTCATTGCGGCAACCACAGAACATTTTTGTGTTTGTGTTCAACTCAACGTGAACCTCTAGACCTATAACTACTTCAAACTGCTCGAGAGCTTTTTCGTAGTTCATCAATTCGTCTTTAGCCATTATTTGCTCACCTCCAACTCAGGTGCGAAATCAATCATTCGCTTGCCCCAAATTTCTTCGTGCATCTTTTCTAGAGCACCACCTACTTGGTAGAGGCGGGCATCAGCGCGAGCAGGTGCCAGCAACTGAATCCCCGAAGGCATGTTGTTCTCTGCAATACCGTTTGGAATCGACATTCCAGGAATACCCGCGAGGTTGGCTGGAATAGTGGCAATGTCATTTAGGTACATCGCCAGTGGGTCGTCTAGCTTTTCGCCAAACTTGAAAGCAGTAGCTGGAGCGGTCGGCGAAACAAGCACGTCAGCCTTGGCAAAAGCTGCATCGAAATCGCGCTGGATTAGAGTGCGAACCTTTTGCGCCGAGCCGTAGTACGCGTCGTAGTATCCGCTTGATAGCGCATAGGTACCCAAGATGATTCTGCGCTTAACCTCAGGACCAAAACCTGCTTCGCGGGTCGCTGCCATTACGCGCTCGATGGTTGGAGCGCCATCAGGAGTAACTCGTAAACCAAAACGAACCGAGTCGAATTTAGCCAAGTTAGAAGATGCTTCGGCAGGAAGAATCAAATAGTACGCAGCGATTGCGTACTCAAAACTTGGGCAAGAGACTTCAACAATCTCAGCGCCAGCATTCTTGAGTAACTCAAGACTCTCTTTGAATCGCGCAGAAACTTCCGGCTGGAAACCCTCACCGTTCAGTTGCTTGATAACACCGATGCGCATGCCCTTGACATCAAGTTTCTTGGCGGCCTCGGTCATTGACCCTAGCGACTCAGGAAGCGAAGTGCTGTCGTGTGGATCGTGACCCGCGATTACATCTTGCAGCAGCGCGGCATCAAGCACGTTTCTTGATACGGGACCGATTTGATCTAGCGAGCTTGCTAGTGCAACCAAGCCATAGCGAGAGACAGCACCGTAGGTTGGCTTAGTTCCAACTGTTCCGGTTACGAATGCCGGGTAGCGAATGGATCCGCCAGTGTCTGAACCAATTGCAAGCGGAGCCTGGAAAGATGAAACCGCGGAACTTGATCCACCACCTGAACCGCCAGGAATTCTTTCAAGATCCCAAGGGTTCTTGCTAGGTCCGTAAGCCGAAAACTCTGTTGACGAACCCATCGCAAATTCATCGAGATTGGTCTTGCCAAGAATTGGCATTCCTGCCGCACGAAGTTTTTTTACTACCGTGGCGTCGTATTGCGGAATCCAGCCCTCAAGGATCTTTGAACCCGATGTGGTCGGCGCATCGGTCGTAGTGAGGTTGTCCTTTACCGCAATTGGAAGGCCAGCTAACTGGTGCAGCTTCTCTCCAGCTGAACGGCGGTGATCAATATCTGCGGCTGCAGCGAGCGCAGCCTCGGGTCCTACGTGAAGATAGCTGTGTACAGCGCCATCCACCTGTGCTGAGCGGTCTAGGTGTGCCTGGGTTAGCTCAACCGATGAGATCTCGCCCTTGGCAAGAAGGTCTGCCAGCTCGGACGCGTTCTTTCTGATTAGTTCAGACATGGGCCTACTCCTCGTCCAAGATTGCGTGAACGCGGAAGCGGCCATCAGCACTGTCCGGAGCTGCAGAAAGGGCCTGCTCCTGGGTCAATGACGGCTCAACTACGTCTTCGCGATAAACATTGGCCATAGGAATTGGGTGGCTGGTCGCAGGCACATCGCCGGCTACAGCAGCCTTGATTGTGGCCATCGAATCAACGATTAGACCCAATTGGCCGGCAAAAAGCTCGACTTCTTGGTCGTTCACGTCGATTCGGGCCAAATTGGCCAGGTGCCTAACTAGATCGGGGGTAATTTCAGACATAGATCCACTCGCTGGGAATAGGTGATTACCTCTAAGCCTACCAAACGGCCAAATGTGCAGTTCCCCGAACAAACGCGCTAGAGCCCAAGATTTTCGGGGAAAACCCCCTATTTTGCGTGTAAACTCAGACAAGCAAACTAAGCGGCCAGCACCTCGGCTGCTATCCGCTACCCCTAGCAGCAAAGGCCAATATTTTGGAAAACGAACAGTTCACGATTGCATTCCGTGGCTACGAAAAGGACGAGGTTGACCGCGTTCTTGGTGAGCTTCGTGCAGAACTAGAGCACGTTCGCGAATACAACTTCAGCGCCTCAAGCGAAGTTGAGAACCTAAAGGCAGAGCTTGACTCGCTTAAGTCTCAGGTTAAAAAAGGTGGCGCTCCGGGCTATGCCGAATTGGGTGCACAGTTTGAACAGACACTTCGTCTAGCAGAAGAGCAGGCAAAGAAGCTTGTTTCAGATGCAGGACAGGATGCAATCCGAATTCGCGAAACTGCAAAAGCAGAAAGCGAACAACTTACTCGTAAAGCGCAGGCTAAGGCTGACCGCGTCATTGCTGACGCAGAAGCAAAGCTAAACGAGGCTCGCATTGATGCAGAGCGTCTAGCAGCAGAAATTTTGAGCAGCGCAAAGACACGTGAGTCAGAAGCAGCCGAGAAAATTGGTACCGCTCAGCGCGAGGCTGCAGCAATTAAGTCCGAAGGTGAACGCTACGCCGCAGAACTTCGTGCACAGGTACACCGCGAGACTGAAGAAGCACGTGCGCTTGCAACAGAACTTTCACAGAAGACAGCTCAGGCTCGTGTTGAGCTAGAAGCTGAGATCAAGGCCAAGCGTGACGAAACCGAGCAGGAAGCGTTGCGCCTTTACCAGAACGCAGTTTCTCAGGCTCAACAGGTCACTGATGAGGCAAACGCAACTCTTTCTGAAGCATCTGCGCGAGCAGCACAACTTATCTCTGAAGCCGACGCAATCATGCGCGACGCTCACGAGAACTCAACTCAGCAGCTTGAGGATGCAAACCGCACTGCAACAAACTTGATCAACCAGTCTCGTCGCCGCGCAGACATGCTAAGCCGCAAGGCCGAGGGCTTCGCAGCCAACGCGATAAAGGAAAGCGAAGATCGCCTGAACCGCATGAAGTCTGAGCGCACCGACATCGAAGACTTCCTAGGTACTTTGCGAAACTTGATGACCACCGAGTCAATGGTTGCCGCTGACGAGAACTCAGCAGTAGAGCAGCTCGAAGATTAATTCATTTTTCAAATAAAAACCTCGAGAATCTGATTCTCGAGGTTTTTTGTTTGACTCACCACCTGATCAGCCAACGCGACGTCGTCAACCAAGAAGGCGTCGCTGAAACTCTTCTTCAGAAATAACTTCAATGCCAAGCTCTTCTGCCTTGGCCAATTTAGAGCCGGCGTTCTCCCCCGCGACCACGAACGAAGTCTTTTTTGAAACAGAAGATGCTGCCTTGCCGCCGTTAGAGATGATCGCTTCCTCAATTTCCTCGCGAGTGAAAGATTTTAGAGAACCGGTGGCAACAATACTCATACCTTCAAAAACTCCGCCAACGTTAGACGCGGCGCCAGGTCCAGCGTGTCCTGGGATTTCAAGTTGAACTCCGGCGGCAGCCCATCGGTCGATGATGTGCTGGTGCCAATCAACTGCAATCCATTCCTTAATTGAAAGGGCTAAGGTTTGACCTACCCCATCGACTTGAGACAGTTCATCCTCTGACGCCGCAAAGATTCTGCTTAGCGAACCAAAGTATGCGGTCAAAGACCTTGCTGCCACCGGACCAACGTGCCTAATCGAGAGAGCCACCAGAATACGCCACAGCGGTTTAGTTTTTGCTTCCTCTAGATTCTTTAGAAGCTTCAAAGCAACCTCAGCTGGCGTTCCATCTTTTTTACGGAAGAAATCGACGACCTTAACATGGCCGTCGTCATCAAGTTTTGCCAGCCCGGTGTCTGCGTCCAAAACCTCAGTGCGAATTGGAAGTAGGTCTTCCAGTTTTAGGTCGAATAGGTCTGCCTCTGATTTCAGCGGGGCATTCTTTCGATCAATAGGTTGCGTCAAGGCACAGGCAGCAACGTATCCCAATGCTTCAATATCAAGAACCCCGCGCGACCCTAGATAAGCAACACGTTCGCGAAGCTGCGCCGGGCAACTCTTTGAATTCTGGCAACGAAGATCAACGTCTCCATCGGAAGAAGGAGCTAATTGGGAACCGCAATCTGGGCACTCCTTGGGCATCACAAAGACTTTTTCTTTGCCGGTACGCAGCTCAACTACTGGCCCAAGGATTTCTGGAATTACGTCCCCTGCCTTCCGCAAGACAACGGTGTCGCCAATCAGAATTCCCTTGGCTTTGACAACATCTTGATTATGCAGAGTGGCAAACTCAACTACCGATCCAGCAACCTTGATTGGCTCTACGACGGCGTAAGGAGTTGCTCTACCGGTGCGACCAACGGATACTCGAATGTCCAATAATTTGGTATTCACCTGCTCAGGAGCGTACTTATAGGCGATGGCCCACCTTGGTGCCCTGCTTGTAAAACCAAGTTCGCGTTGCTTTGCAAGTTCATCTAACTTGATAACCACACCATCAATTTCGTGCTCAAGTTTGTGGCGATTCTTCTCAAACTCATTGATGTATTTGATTACTTCGTCGGCGTTACTTACAACCCGATATTTGTCAGTGGTTGGCAAACCCCAACTTGCTAGAAGCTCATACAACTCTGATTGATGCAGTGCTGCTGAGTCAGGCCATGCACCAATGCCGTGAACCAGCATCTGCAGTGGTCTAGACGCGGTTACAGTGGAATCTTTTTGTCGCAGAGAACCGGAGGCTGAATTTCTAGGATTTGCAAACGGTGCTTTACCCTCGGCGACTAGCCCTTCGTTGAGCTTTGCAAAATCTTCAACACCAAAGAAAATTTCACCGCGAATCTCAACCTGCTTAGGATGACCCTTGCCTTTAAGTTTTTTTGGTATCGATGCAATGGTCAAAACATTCGCCGTTACATCCTCGCCGACTACCCCATCGCCTCTAGTGGCAGCAGAAACCAGCTGGCCGTTTAGGTATCGCAGATTTACAGCCAACCCATCAATCTTCAATTCGCAAAGGTATGGCCCCTGGCCCACACGTTCAACCCAGGTACGGAATTCCTGTTCAGAAAACACGTTGTCCAAACTCATCATTTTTTCAAGGTGTTCCACCGGCGCGAATGCCTGATTAGCGGAACCTCCCACGGTTTGAGTTGGACTGTCGCCGGTTATTAGCTCTGGATACTTTTGTTCAAGTGAAACCAGCTCTAGGTGTAAGGCATCGTACTCCGCGTCACTAATCAGCGATGAGTTGCCCTCGTAGTAAGCACGGCGGTGACGATTTAACTCATCAACTAGTGCAGCAACGCGTTTCTGCGCTTCAGCCGGATGGGTCATTCTGCATTCACCGGAAGCGCGCTTGTGGTTTTGTCAATCGTGGTCTGACCTAAAACGCGAGTGCCGGCGTAAATAACAGCGGTCTGACCTGGCGCGACACCCAAAAGTGGTTCGTCCAAGCGAATTACCATCTGGTCGTCAACAATTGCGAACTTTGCTGGAACCGCGTCACCGTGAGCTCGAACCTGAACCAAGACCTCTGCCCAATCGGAAGTCTGACTTGGTGACTTGCCGCACCAGGTGTACTTAGATCCTTGTAATTCAGAAATAGCCAGTGCTGCCTGAGGCCCAACGACGACAGTTTTGGTCTTTGGACTAATCTCTAGAACATATCGGGGTCTGCCATCGGCGGCTGGCTTACCAATTGACAATCCCTTGCGCTGCCCCACTGTGAATTCGTGTGTTCCAGAGTGATCGCCCAAAACATTGCCTTGACGGTCAACAATTTTCCCAGGAGCCTTGCCGACTTTTTCCGATAGCCAGTCTTGAGTGTCGCCCTCGGGAATGAAGCAAATGTCGTAGCTGTCCGGCTTATTGGCTACTGACAAACCACGGCGATCTGCTTCTTTTCTGATGTCATTCTTTGAAGCAGCGGCGCCTAGAGGAAACATCGAATGCTTCAGTTGATCCTCCGTTAATACACCAAGCACATAGGACTGGTCTTTCGCCATCTCGTTGCTTCGGTGCAGCTCAAGATTTCCCGCTTGATCGGTCAGCAGAGATGCGTAGTGTCCGGTACAAACTGCATCAAAGCCCAAGGCAAGCGCTTTTTCTAAAAGGGCTGCGAATTTAATTCGCTCGTTGCAACGCATACATGGGTTTGGTGTTCTACCCGATTGGTACTCAGCGATGAAATCGTCTACGACATCGGTTTTGAATTTTTCAGAGAAATCCCACACATAATAAGGAATGCCCAAAACATTGGCGGCACGTTGAGCATCCATGGAATCTTCGATGGTGCAGCAACCTCTTGAGCCGGTACGGAGGGTTCCTGAGTTTCGCGAAAGAGCTAGGTGAACACCTACAACCTCATGGCCAGCTTCAACGGCGCGCGCGGCGGCTACGGCGGAATCTACTCCCCCGGACATCGCTGCTAATACCTTCATGCTGCTAAAACCTTCATCAGACAAGTCTAACTTTGGACCCGCCTAATAACTTGGGTCCACCTACTTAGTTGGCAGCCCAGCCTTCAAAGCCCCCTGGTAGGCGGCAGGGAAAGCCTCGATAAAAGCATCAACATCGGCCATGGTGGTGCTGTAGCCAAGTGAAATACGCAGACTGCCTCTGGCTTGCTCTTGGGTGCGGCCCATTGCCATCAAAACATGTGAAGCTTCGGTAACACCAGCTCGGCAGGCAGATCCTGTAGATACGGCGACGCCCGCGGAATCCAAAAGGAACAGCAAGGAATCTCCGTTGCAGCCAGGGAATGTGAAGTGAATGATTCCCACGAAACCTGGAGCGTTGCCCCTGCTGAAAATCGCATCGGGGGCGGTTTCTTTTATCGCCGCCACGATTTTGTTTTTGAATGGCTCTAATCGCGCAGTGAATTCGTCCAACTCGGCGACCGCAAGTTCAGCAGCATCGGCAAAAATTGTTGCCAGCGGAGCGCTTAGTGTTCCGGATCTGAGCCCACGCTCTTGACCTCCGCCATGACTGGTGACTGCCATTTTTGCATCACGCGCAACGATGAGAGCACCAATTCCAACCGGCGCACCAATCTTGTGACCAGAAAGAGCCATTGTGGTTACGCCACTCTCCTTAAAGCTCAATGGCACGTGTCCAAACGCCGCGACGGCATCGGTGTGCACTGGGATGCCATGTTGGGCGGCAAGAGCTGAAATTTCCTTCATTGGATGTATCAGCCCAGTCTCGTTATTCACCCACATGATTGAAATGAGCGCGACCCTAGAAGCATTCTCGTTAAGAAATTGCTCAAGCCAGTCAAGGTCAAGAACGCCGCGGTCATCAAGCACTGCCCAGATTGCTTCCGCGTTTTCGTTTGCGTCAAGATGTTCGACCTGGTCTAATCCAGCGTGATGTTCCGTGCCGGCGGTAATAATGATGTTGCATTCTGGGTTGTTTTGAGTTCTCGAAAGGAATAGGCCCCTGATTGCCAAATTATCGCTTTCGGTGCCACCTGATGTGAATATGACTTCACTTCGATGACAACCAACGGCAAGTGCCAACTTATCGCGAGCATCTTCCAGGCTTCTTCGCGCCTTTTGACCAGCTCCATGAACCGATGAAGGATTTCCGATTACCTGAAGATGTTCTACGTAGCTTTGAAGAATTTCTGGTCTAACCGGAGTGGTTGCCGCATGGTCTAGGTACACGCTCATATTTATCAGCCTATTTTCCTGACCTAATAGAGAAGTGCGGCAAGCGCTCGACGAGCGTTGGCCAACTCAGGGGCATCTGGTGGGGAGATCTCGAATAATTCCAAAAGATGTTTGCGTAGTTTTTCGCGTTCATCTTTGTCGGCGATTGCAAACCTGGTAAGTATGGCCTGGTATCCCTGGGCGCTGTGCCCCACGGCAACACAAGCATCGGCCTTAGTTACTGCAGACTCAAAGTCGATTGGAGTTAGAGCCAATGCCTTCTCAAAATCCAAACCATGAGTGCGTAGCAAAAGTTTTGCCTGAGCAAGCCCGGCAATGGCCATGGCGTCTGCAGGGTTTTCATTGATTGCAGCTTCGTACTGCTTTACTGCTTCCGCATAGTTGCCTGAATCAATGGCATCGAAAGCTGCTTTGTGCTTCGCCGGTAATTCGGCAATTTGCGGTTCGCTAAATTCTGCCGAAACCTGAAGACTTCCGCTCACGCCATTTTCAGCAGCAACCTGGAGTAGACGATCCAGAACGGTCTGAATAGTTTCTTGAGTCTGGTCGCCTTCAAAAAGAGGAATTGGTTGACCTTTTACCAGTGCAACAACGCTTGGAACCTCTTTTACCCCGAACGCCTGGGCTACCTGGAGTGACGCTTGAGTGTCCACTTTCAGAAGAAACATTCTTCCCGCAAGGGCGCGAACGAGACGTTCCAATTTTTCACTGAGCATCGTGCTGACTTCTAGATCGGTAGCAAAAAAATCGATCAAAACTGGAACTGAATTTGAAATTGTGATGAAATTCTTTAGATTTGCCTCAGTTCCAATTGCACAGACATCTGGCACATTTATAGACTGCGACGCCACAGCATTAGCACCCGCAACTTGAGCTGAAGGTTCAGGCTTTCGAAGGCTCGAAAGATCAACCGCCCCCGATAAATTAGCTCTCGACATGAAGTCACTCATCTTTAGAGGCTCCTGACACTAATCAAACCTTGAGAAACGCCAAGCAATCTGATGCCTGCCGCATCGCTGAGGGCTGGTACATAGAAGAGCATCATGTCGCCGTAAACGCTGGTAATTCCCCTGGTTGAACCATCGGCGCCCAGCAATACTTTCTCTTGACCCGACACGGCAACCGCTGAGCCACGGGTCTTTGGTCGAATTACGTAGGTATCTTTTACGTAGATTGCGACAAGTGCACCAGCTGTGCTTGTGGCTAGCGACATGACGTTTTTATTGCCGAGAGAATGTTTGAAAGTAATCTTTCCCGTAGTCAAGTTTTTGACCTGGGTCTTTTGACTCTCGGAGACCTGCTTGTAGAACTCATCTTTCGCAGTGTCAAAAAGCCCATAACTTAAACTCGCGGCGCCCTTATCAAGAATGTCACCATAGCCGGTCGCGATATCTTTTGGCGCCAGCTTCAAAAACAGCGAGTCAACCTCAACTGGAATTGCACCAACATCAGAAGCTGGTACTTCAGGGATCTTGGCACCTGGCATCAGGCGAATGTTGTACCAAAGCATGTAGTTACTGCGCGGAGTTTCTTGCTGCAGCACCAACATCTGAGGAAGCGCATCATCTCCGGTTTCATCAGTCACAACCATCAAGGTTCGCGGCCAAGCATCGGTCGCCGCTGGGAGGCTAAATGTTATCGGCTTGGAAACAATTTTTGGCATCGGTGCGACGCTCGCAGAGCGGGTGCGCAACACATAGTTGGCAGTGCGCTGCTCAAGTGCCGGCCCAGCAAACCTGCTGACCAAAACTTTTTTGTCAGAGACTAGGTCGGCATCTTTTGCAACTTTTTCCAGGTCAACCAGAATCTTGTTTACCTGTGCCTCATTGAGTGCTACCGGGGGAACCTCGATTGCCGAAACAGAAGGACTCGGTGAAGCTTCAGGTTTTTCGATGCTCGCGCAACCACTGCTGGTAGTCAAAATTGTGATTGCCAAAGGTATCGCAATAAACGCTCGGCCTGCTGCTCGACGCCCTCTAACCGGAGCGTTCGCTTTATTCCTCTTTACTTTGTATTGAGGTGGCTTAGGCGCAGTAGGTGTACGTCTTCTTGGGCCCCTAGATTTGCGCATGTGCCTGTAGGCGATGTAGTTCATAATCAGCGCCGCAACCAATAGTGCAAGTCCCGCGATGAGCAGAATGTTTGAGCGAGTTAGATCATGTGCGATTGGCCAAATAATCTTCAGAGTCTTTGGCAGGGGTCTAATTCCGTCGCTGGCAACGAGCGCAGCCCCTTCTTCAGCTCGCTCAACCTGAATTTGGGTAAAGGTCTTGCCAACCTCCTGCGAGCGCCAAAGGTCAGAACCAATCGGGCTGTCTAGATTCTCATACCCTTCGGTCGGCACCACCTCTAGTTCCTTACCTCCCTTGGCAAAAACCACACTCTCGTGCGCTGAGGTGCCGATCCAGGCAACAAGGTCTTTTTCGCGGCCAGTAGCCAAGAATGTGGCCTTAGCTCCAGCTAATTCGATGATGGGGTTACCCGGGTGCTTAGCCAAGGTCTTTGCCGGGATGATTGCGAGGGATTTTGGAGTGGAAATCTCCAAAGTTTCAGAATAATTAGCCGGTGGAGCCCAAATAGTGCGCTCAGCCACCCCAAATAGGAGGGCAAACACCGATACGACGAATAGCGCGGCGGCAATCAAAAAGCGCATGCGATATCCAATCAGGGTAAACTTGGCTCGGGCAGGATTGCCCTCACTATTCTAACCAAGTGCCTAGGAGCCCACCTTTTGTCAGGCGAAGAGACCCAATTTCCAGTAGTCATGCGTGGCTACGAGCGAGCAGCGGTCGATGACGCCATTTTGGACCTCCGTAAAGAGCTAATGCACCTATCGGCTCAAAATGCCCAGCTGGCACAGGAGCTCAAAACAGCCGTTTCAGACTTGGAGCAGGCCAGAATCGGTCTTGCTGAGGCTGGGGACCCTAGCTATTCAGGCGTTGGTGCCCGAGCGGCGCTTATTTTGAGCACAGCCGAGGATCAGGCCCTAAAACTTACCCAAGACGCCGAACGAGAAATCGAACGTCAAAAACGGGCTCTAAACGAAGAAATCGATAACCTCCGTGGCGAAGCCAAGGGGTATTACGACTCACTAGTGGCAGAGGCACAGCGTCGTTCGGATCGAATTATGGTAGCTGCCCGCAGTGACTATGAAGATATGCTGTCAAAGGCTCGTTCTGAGGCAACCCGAATCAGCGAAGAATCAATTCGCGAAGCCGGTTCCATTCGTGGAGCGATCTCAACAGAGGTCGCCAAAATGAAGGCAACCGCTAAGCGCGAAATAGAATCACAAAAAGCTGCTGTCGAAAGAGATTTAGCTGAACGAAAGCTCATCGCCTTCCGAGAGTTGAGTGGCGGCGTGGATCTTGATGCCGCCAATGCCTTGATCACTCAGCAGGCACGAATAGATCTAGAACTTGAACTGACAGCAAGGCGCCAGGAAGCAGAGGCTGAGTACCTGCGCAAGCACCAAGAAGCAGTTGCAGCTACCCAAAAGTATCTCGACGACGCCAACGCCCAACTTTCTAATGCGCTCACCCGCGCCAATGCCGCTCGCCTTGAAGCTGAAACTCTAGAGGCGGCAGCCATCTCCATTAACCAGCAGACCACCGAAGCGGCTCGTAAAAAGGCTGACGCAATTATTGCCGCAGCGGAAGCGGAGGCCAGATCCGTTTCGAGTCAGTCTCACCAAGATCTGGAGCAGCAGTACGCGGAAGCGAAAACAGAACTTGAAAGACTTCAGTCCGAGCGTGAATCGGTTGAGGTGTACCTGAAGAACCTCAGAAACGTATTGCAAACTGCCACCGGTGGCAGCGAGAATCCAACAAAGTAAGCCGATAGGTTAGGCATATGCAGTCAAACTTTAAAGTTACCAATGCCTTTCAGCTGGGTCTCCTCGGCGGTTTGGGTGTTCTAACCGCTTTGGTGATTGGTGGAGCAATCACGACTCTTGCAAACATCATCACCTACATCGCCGCGGCGATATTTATCGCACTTGGCCTTGAGCCGCTGGTTACTGCAATTACCAAACTTGGACTTCGCCGCCGATACGCAATCCTGACGGTAATAGTTTCCCTGCTCGCGGTAATAGCGTTTTTGATTGCAGCAGTCTTACCAACTCTGGCCACCGAAACTGCAAACTTCGTAAAAACAGCACCTGCGTTTCTTGCGGGAGTAAACAGCCTGCCCTTCATCGTTCAACTAGATACGCAATTTGGTGGAGCGATCTCTGATGCACTCGATAGCGCCGGTAACTACCTTGGCGACACCAGCAACTGGCCAAAAATGCTTGGTGGGGTGGTCCAGGTTGGGCTATCCATCTTCAACGGATTTTTTGGCGTTCTTATCGTCATTATCTTGAGCCTTTACTTCATGGCTTCAATGACATCTTTCAAGCGTTGGCTTTATGAGCTTGTGTCGGCCTCAAAGAGAGACAAGTTCTCAGACATCGCAGAGCAAATTGCAGATTCAGTTGGTCGTTATGTGATGAGCCAGGTGACTATTGGATTCATCCAAGCTGTATTGGTTTTCATTCTGCTTTCGGTCACTGGCGTTCCCTTCGCCTTGGTGATCTCGGCAATGGCCTTTTTACTTGGCCTTATTCCGCTGGTTGGATCAATCACCTCTGCGACTATCGCATCGCTCGTCGCACTGAGCGTCTCACCCACTACGGCCCTTATTGTTGCCGTC
>JBEGUG010000096.1:0-21072 GCA_041179005.1 Actinomycetota bacterium
CTCCGTTGCAACGCAAGACCTTAGAAATGTGCAGAGCTTGCTTGAAGAGACAACTGGAATAGCTGCCAGTCATGGCTTAGATTCTTTTGAGATATCAGTAGTCCCCGCTGCTCAGCTTTCCCTTTTCTGCTTCGCTCTGATGGCCTCCTCCTTTTTTCTTGCCGCGATTGAACAGGCAAAATGGGTGACATCGCAGCCCCAGCAGTCCCCAAAAAAGGCCAGCGGTAGGGCAACCGATTCAATTTCGCTTTGGGATGAGCAGCGCTAGCACCTTTCGCACTTGATAAGATTGTGTCGAAACTAGAAAGGCAAAAAATGTCAGAAAACATCAACGACCCAGGCCACGGCGACTCAGTAGCTTCTTGGGCCGCAGTTATCGTGATTATCTTTGCGGTGACCGTGGGTACTTTTGCTTTCTGGTTTGACCTTGCACCACTTGTATGGGCTTCTGCAGTTGTAGCTGTTCTTGGTGTGCCTGTTGGAATTTTGCTCAAGCGCGCCGGATACGGTGTTGGCGGGGCAAAGTCCAAGAAAAATCACTAGTGCTCGCTGAGCTTTACGCGGGTTCACTAGCCGACGCCGATAGGCGTCGCGAACTAGTTTCAACTGACGTTCTAGAAAACAGCGCTCTAGCTAAATCTCCAGCTCTCGATGCCATTAAGTTCCTGGCCCCTTCGTCCAATGTCAAAATTCTGGCTGAAGTAAAGAGAGCGTCGCCATCACGTGGTGAACTAGCGGAGATTCCAGACCCTGCGGCTCTTGCAAAGATCTACTCCGATAATGGAGCGTCTGCAATCAGTGTCCTAACCGAGGAAAGAAAATTCAAAGGTTCACTGAGCGATCTCGAAAACGTTAGAGCAGTGGTTAATGTACCCCTGCTGCGCAAAGACTTCATAGCTACTGAGTATCAAATTCTTGAAGCTAGGGCTGCTGGCGCCGACATAGTGTTGCTTATTGTCGCAGGATTGACACATCCAGAGATTTCTAGGCTCATGGACTTCACCATCCAATTAGGAATGACTCCCTTTATTGAGACTCACTCCCGAGAAGAACTGAAACTTGCGGTGGATCTTGGTGCTGCACTGGTTGGCATAAATGCCAGGGATCTTTCAACTTTTGAAACTGATAGAAATCTCTTCGGCGAGTTGGTAGACATAATTCCAGCTGGCGTAATCAAGGTGGCCGAATCGGCCGTGCGAAACGCGGATGACATCAGACATTATCGGCAAGCTGGGGCAGACGTTGTCTTGGTTGGCGAGGCCCTGGTAACTGGGGACCCAGCCTCAATGCTCAGGTCTTTTCTTGAGTCCGGTAAGTCTTAGAATTTAACTATGACAAAACTCCGCGAGCAGGTTGGGCCGTATTTCGGTGAATTTGGTGGGCGTTTTGTGCCTGAGTCTCTGATTGCTGCTCTGGATGAGTTGGACGCAACATATCAAGCAGCCAGGATCGATCCAACCTTCCAAGCTGAATTAGCTGAACTACATCGGACGTACACGGGTAGACCATCGATTATCACTGAGGTGAAGCGATTTGCAGAGCACGCCGGTGATGTTCGAGTATTTCTAAAGCGCGAGGATCTGAACCACACTGGTTCACACAAAATCAACAACGTCCTTGGTCAAGCACTGCTTGCAAAAAGAATGGGTAAAAAGAGAATTATTGCTGAGACCGGCGCAGGTCAGCACGGAGTTGCAAGCGCAACGGCCGCAGCTCTATTTGGACTCGAGTGTGTTGTCTACATGGGAGAGATCGATACTGAACGGCAAGCACTCAACGTGGCCCGCATGCAATTGCTTGGAGCAACCGTCGTTCCCGTCACAACTGGTAGTCGCACTCTGAAAGATGCAATCAACGAAGCTCTTCGTGACTGGGTTGCAAACGTCGAGAATACCCATTACCTACTTGGTACTGTCGCCGGGCCGCATCCTTTCCCAACGATGGTTAGAGATTTTCACAGCATCATTGGGATTGAGTCGCGTCAGCAGATGCTTGACGAATTTGGCTTCCTACCAACCGCATTAGCAGCTTGTGTTGGTGGAGGGTCAAATGCGATTGGTCTTTTCCATGCTTTCCTCGACGACGAAGAAGTCGAGCTCTACGGTTTCGAGGCAGCCGGCGATGGCATGGGAACACCAAGACATGCCGCCACATTGAACTACGGCAGAACTGGAGTTTTGCACGGCGCAAAGAGCTACATGCTTCAAGACGAAGATGGGCAAACAATGGAGAGCCATTCCATCTCTGCTGGGCTCGATTATCCGGGCGTAGGCCCAGAGCATGCTTGGTTAAAGGATCTTGGAAGAGCAAACTACTGGGGAATTTCAGACGCTGAAGCGATGGACGCGCTGCGCTTACTAAGCCGCACCGAGGGAATCATCCCCGCCATCGAAACAGCTCACGCGCTTGCCGGTGTTCTAAAGCTTGGACAGGTGTTGCCCGCTGGTTCATCGATCTTGGTTAATCTCTCAGGACGTGGAGATAAAGACATGGAAACCGCTGCAAAGTACTTTGGCCTCTTGGATTCCAAAAAATGAGTAAGACTTCAGACGTACTGAAAGCCAATCAAACTGCTGGAAGAGGCTCTCTGATTGGATACTTTCCAGCCGGCTATCCAACCCTAGATGAATCAGTCGAGGCAGCAATTGCAATGTGCAAAAATGGCATCGATGTTCTTGAACTAGGTGTTCCATATTCCGACCCAGTGATGGATGGATTAGTTATCCAACAAGCTACTGAGGTTGCACTCGAGAATGGTTTCAAACTCAAGCAGGTTTTTGATGCAGTTGCTGCCATTACAGCGGCAGTTGATACTCCTGTTTTGGTGATGACCTATTGGAACCCTGTGCTTAGCTACGGCGTTGATAAATTCGCCAAAGAACTTGCTGAGGCTGGAGGAGCGGGACTAATTACTCCAGATCTAATCCCCGATGAAGCTAGCGAGTGGCTAACGGCTTCGGATAAATATGATCTTGATCGCGTCTTTCTTGCCGCGCCAACGTCAACCTCGTCGAGGGTAAAGAACGCGAGTGATCTCAGCAGGGGATTCGTTTACGCGGTATCCACTATGGGGATCACCGGTACTAGAGACTCAGTCGACGACTTGGCTAAATCGGTTGTCGCTTCGGTTCGAAATGAATCAACTACTCAAAACACCGCCGTTGGTATTGGCATTTCATCAGCTGACCAAGTCTCGGATGTGAATGGCTACGCAGACGGCGCGATTGTTGGATCGGCTTTCATAAAGGCATACTCGCAGGGCGGAATTAGTGCGCTAACCGACAAAGTTCGAGAACTTGCCGCGGGAAATTCAAAGTGATTCTTTCAAGCATTCCAAGTCCAAATATCAGTTTCATTGAGCTTGGGCCATTCAAGATTCACTTTTATGCCCTATGCATCTTGACCGGAATCATCCTCGCAATTTGGATTGCTAATCGTCGCTTGGTGCGTTGGGGATACCAATCGGGCCTTGCCCTTGACATCGCTCTATGGACTGTGCCTATCGGTGTAGTTGGAGCAAGAATCTTTCACGTGCTCACCCATTCCGGCGATTACTTCTACCCGGGAGCTGATGTAACCGCTGTATTTAGAATTTGGGAGGGCGGCATTGCTATCTATGGCGGTCTGATCGGCGGGGCATTAGGTGCTTGGATCGGTTCCAAAAGAGCGGGTATCAAGTTCTGGGATTTCACAGACGCAGTAGCTCCTGGCGTTCTTCTGGCACAGGCAGCGGGTCGCTGGGGAAACTATTTCAATCAGGAGCTTTTCGGCCAGCCGACAACACTGCCATGGGGCCTCGAGATTGATGCATCGAACCCTGCTTTCCCGAATGGTCTGCCTGCCGAGACCTTGTTTCACCCAACTTTCCTATACGAATCCACTTGGAGCCTCATCGGGGTGGTGGTCCTGCTCGCCCTTGACAAGCGATTTGACCTTCGAAATGGGGCTATGTTCGGGAGCTACCTGATCTATTACTCAATCGGCCGATTGGTCACCGAAAACCTAAGAATTGACCCAAGCGACATAATCCTTGGACTTAGAACCAACGTGTGGTCCGCAATTCTTGGAATTGTGGCTGGGGCAGCGATTGTTTATATCCAAAGAACGAGGTACCAGGCCCAGAGGCCAGTGTTTACAAAGAATGCATTAGACTCGACCCCAGAATAGACTTAGTTTCCAATCCGCATCGGGTTGGCTTTTGGGCCAATGTTGTCCCTCCTAAATATGATTGGAGTGTGGCATGTCCGAGATGTCGCCGTTTAAGAGATTTGGCACCGCACCGGTTGCCCAGGGTCTTTACGACCCATCTCTTGACAGGGACGCCTGCGGATTGGCGATGGTTGCCACTCTTCGAGGAACTCCCGGTCACGACATCGTCAAAACCGCCCTCACAGCACTTACAAATCTTGAACATCGCGGTGCTGTTGGCTCAGACGCTGGCACAGGTGACGGTGCTGGAATTCTTACCCAAGTACCTGATGCTTTCCTGAGATCAGTCACAACCTTTGATCTTCCAGAAAAGGGTAAGTATGCGGTTGGCCTAGTCTTCATCGAAAAAGGTGAAGAACAGAAACTAGAAGCATCTTTTGAAAACTTGGCGAAGGAAGAGAGCCTAACTGTTCTTGGTTGGCGTGATGTGCCGGTTAAGCCAGAGGTCCTTGGCGATCTAGCCAGAGCTGCAATGCCGACGATTCGTCAGGTGTTTGTTTCGTCCGAAGATTTAGCAAGCGGCATGGAATTGGAGCGACGCGCGTTTAGATTGCGTAAGCGTTCCGAAAGATCACTTGGCGCCTATCATCCTTCACTCTCATCAAGAACTCTGGTTTACAAGGGAATGGTAACAACCCTTCAGCTTGAACCATTTTTTCCTGATCTAAGCGATGAACTTTTTGAATCAACTCTTGCTCTAGTGCACTCGAGATTCTCAACCAACACATTCCCTTCTTGGCCGTTAGCGCATCCATTCAGAATGATTGCTCACAATGGCGAAATAAACACTGTCAAGGGAAATAGAAACTGGATGCGTTCACGCGAATCGCAATTAGCTTCAGAGCACCTTGGAGACATCAAGCAACTAACTCCGATCATCACTCCTGACGGTTCTGACTCTGCATCTTTTGATGAAGTGGTTGAACTGCTTTACATGTCCGGTCGCAGCTTGCCTCACGCCATGATGATGATGATTCCCGAAGCATGGGAAAAGCAAAGCGACATCGAAGAGAATCGCAAAAACTTCTACGAGTACCACTCGATGCTCATGGAGCCGTGGGACGGTCCAGCAGCCGTAATCTTCACCGATGGCTCACTCGTGGGTGCAACTCTTGACCGAAACGGTTTGCGTCCAGGGCGCTACGTAGTCACTGAAGATGGCTTGGTTATCCTTGCCTCAGAGATCGGCGTAGCTGACATTGATCCGGCCAAGATTGTTCGTAAGGGCAGATTGCAACCGGGCAAAATGTTCCTTGCAGACACCGTTAATGGCCGCTTAATTGACGATGACGAAATCAAGGCTGAGGTCGCTGCGCTTGAGCCATGGGGCGTGTGGCTCGAAGAGAACCGGATTAACCTAAAGGATTTGCCTGAGCGCGAACACATTGCGCACACCGCCTCATCGGTTAATCGCCGCCAGCGCACCTTTGGTTACACTGACGAAGAACTTCGTATCCTGCTTGCGCCGATGGCCAAGAATGGTGTCGAGCCACTTGGGGCGATGGGTTCCGATACTCCTATCGCCGCGATTTCAGATCGCCCCCGGTTGCTATTTGATTACTTTGTTCAGCAGTTCGCTCAGGTGACGAACCCACCTCTTGATTCAATTCGCGAAGAGGTCGTCACATCTCTTAGCACGGGTATCGGTCCAGAACGTAACGTACTTTCGGCAACACCGGAGCACGCACAGCAAGTCATTTTGAACTTTCCAGTTATCACCAATGATGAACTTGCAAAGATTCAACACATCGATGAGCGTCCAGGGGTTGGCCAGGCCTTTACGGTTCGCGGTACCTATCGCGTTGATGGCGGAGCTGATTCTCTAGCCGACAGGATTCGTGACATCTTTGAAGAAATCGAGGCTGCTATTGGAGCTGGCGCAACCTACTTGGTTCTGTCAGACAGAGACAGCAACCGAGACATGGCTCCGATTCCTTCGCTGCTACTTACTTCAGCCGTCCACCACGCCCTAATTCGTGCAGGCCTACGCACCAAAGTTGGTCTGGTTGTTGAAGCCGGTGATGTTAGAGAAGTTCACCACGTTGCAGCACTGATTGGCTATGGAGCCGCCGCTGTCAATCCATACCTAGCTCTAGAGTCTGTCGAGCAGATGGTTAAGTCAGGTCAAATCGTTGGCATCGATGTTTACCACTCACAGAAGAACTTGATCAAGGGTCTTGGCAAAGGTGTTCTAAAGATTATGTCCAAGATGGGCATCTCAACCGTTTCTTCTTATTCTGGAGCGCAGTGCTTCGAGGCAATCGGTCTAAGCCAAGAATTCGTAGACACATACTTCTCAGGTACAACCAGCCAATTGGGCGGAATTGGCATAGATGTTATTGCCAGGGAGATTGGCGACCGTCACGCAAAGGCGTATCCGGTTGACGAAGCTCTAAACCCGCACGAATCTTTGGAAACCGGTGGCGAATATCAGTGGCGCCGTTCCGGCCCCGCACACCTTTTCAACCCGGAAACTATCTTTAAGCTTCAGCACGCGACTCGTAGCAAGAGCTATGAAATTTTCCGCGAGTACACCAAGACGATTGACGATCAAGCAGAAAACTTAATGACCCTTCGTGGTTTGTTTACTTTGCGACAGGGCGTGCGACCTGCGGTATCAATCGATGAGGTTGAACCAATTTCTGCAATCGTTAAGCGTTTCTCTACTGGAGCTATGTCTTATGGTTCAATCTCGCCAGAGGCGCACGAGACACTTGCCATTGCCATGAACAGACTTGGCGCTAAGTCAAACACTGGCGAAGGTGGCGAGGATGTTGAGAGACTTCTTGACCCAACTCGTCGCTCTGCGATCAAGCAGGTTGCTTCTGGCCGCTTTGGTGTGACCAGCATGTACCTGACCCACGCTGATGACATTCAAATCAAGATGGCTCAGGGTGCCAAGCCCGGTGAGGGTGGGCAGCTTCCGCCAAATAAGGTTTACCCGTGGATTGCCAAGACCAGGCATTCAACTCCAGGCGTAGGTTTGATTTCGCCGCCGCCTCACCACGACATCTATTCGATCGAAGACTTGAAGCAACTGATATTTGACGTCAAGCGCGCGAACAGATCAGCACGTGTACACGTAAAACTTGTTTCGCAGGTTGGCATTGGTACAGTCGCCGCTGGTGTTGCAAAAGCAAAAGCAGATGTGATTTTAGTTTCCGGTCACGACGGCGGTACGGGTGCAAGCCCGCTCAACTCGCTCAAGCACGCGGGTACTCCATGGGAGCTTGGCCTAGCTGAGGCGCAGCAAACTCTGCTGATTAACGGACTTCGCGATCGTGTATCGGTGCAGGTCGACGGACAAATGAAGACCGGTCGAGACGTAATCATCGCTGCGCTACTTGGTGCGGAAGAATTCGGCTTCGCAACAGCACCACTGGTGGTTCAAGGCTGTATCTTGATGCGCGTTTGCCACCTAGACACCTGTCCGGTTGGTGTAGCCACACAAAACCCTGAGCTCCGCGCTCGCTTCACCGGTCAAGCTGATCACGTTGTTAACTTCTTTGAATTCTTGGCTGAAGAGGTTCGAGAGCACTTGGCCGCACTTGGATTCAAGACCCTGGATGAAGCAATCGGACACAGCGAACTAATTGATGTTAACAGGGCAATCCAGCACTGGAAGGCAGACGGTCTAGATCTATCACCAATTCTGGCGACACCTGCAATTGCTGCAGATGCTGCGCGACGACGCACGACTTTCCAAGATCACGAGCTGGAAAAGCACTTTGATCACAAACTGATTTCTGCTGCCGCTAGCGCGTTAGAAGATGCTAAAGCGGTAAAGATTGAACTGCCAATCACAAACGTTGACCAAGCGGTTGGTACAATGCTGGGCAACGAACTGACAAAGCGATACGCTGCAGACGGTCTTCCTGATGGAACGATTGACATTTACCTAAATGGTTCAGCCGGACAATCTTTCGGTGCGTTTATTCCAAAGGGTATCAAGCTGAACCTCGAGGGTGATTCGAATGACTACGTGGGTAAGGGATTGTCTGGTGGAATCATCACCATTAAGCCAAACCGAGCAAGCGTTTTCGCGGCAGAGAAGAACATCATCGCCGGCAACGTGATTGGCTACGGTGCCACCAGCGGAGCCATGTACCTTCGCGGAATTGTTGGAGAGCGATTCCTAGTTCGTAACTCTGGAGCCACGGCTGTAGCCGAAGGTTGTGGTGACCACGCGCTCGAATACATGACCGGCGGTACCGCGGTAATTCTTGGTCCAACCGGCCGAAACTTTGGCGCTGGCATGTCCGGTGGTGTGGCTTACGTTTACAAACTGCGCGCCGACCATGTAAACCACGAGGCACTTGAAGCCGGTGAATTGCACATGAATTCCCTCAACGAAGCTGACGCAAAGAAACTTCGTGAGCTATTGGAAAACCATGTAGCGGAGACCGGATCGGTGTTGGCACAGACGCTTCTACAAAACTTCGATAACGAACTTGCTAATTTCACCTGCGTACTACCGCGCGATTACGCGAGCGTGCTCAAGATTCGCGCACGCGCTCAAGCTGATGGAGTTGACCCAGATGGTGACTCGGTTTGGAAGCAGATCCTGGAGGTGACTAATGGGTGATCCAAGAGGTTTTCTGAAAACCACCGAAAGAGAAACTGCAACGCGTCGCCCCGTAGCCGTGCGCATCATGGACTGGAAAGAGGTCTATGAAAAACGCGACGCCGGTGTGGTCAAGAATCAAGCGAGTCGCTGCATGGATTGTGGTGTGCCGTTTTGTCACCACGGCTGTCCGCTTGGGAACCTTATTCCAGAATGGAATGACCTCACCTGGCGAGGCGACGGGCAGAACGCAATTGAGCGACTACACGCTACCAATAATTTCCCAGAATTTACTGGCCGGCTATGTCCTGCACCTTGTGAAAGCTCTTGCGTACTTGGAATTAACCAGCCTGCTGTAACAATCAAGGAAATCGAAGTCTCGATTATTGACGAGGCTTTTGATAAGAACTGGGTCAAACCTCACGCACCAGAACGTCTAACTGGAAAAACAGTTGCAGTGGTTGGATCAGGACCAGCCGGTTTGGCTGCAGCCCAGCAATTGACCAGAGCGGGCCACACGGTTGCAGTATTCGAACGCGACGACAAGATTGGCGGATTGCTTCGATACGGTATTCCGGACTTCAAGATGGAGAAGCAACACATTGATCGCCGTCTAGAACAGATGGAGGCCGAAGGTACTCGTTTTCGCGCCGGAGTGAACATCGGTGTTGACATTACCTGGGAAGACCTACGCTCACGCTACGACGCTGTGTTGATTGCTACTGGTGCAACAAAGCCACGTGACCTGAGCATCCCTGGTCGTGAATTAGACGGCGTGCACTTTGCAATGGATTATCTTGTGCCTGCAAACCGCACAGTTGCTGGAGAGTCCGTTGAAGGACAGATTATTGCTGATGGCAAGCGCGTAATTATTTTGGGTGGTGGTGACACCGGTGCCGACTGTCTTGGCACAGCAACTCGCCAGGGCGCAATTTCGGTAGTGACACTTGCAATTGGTCAGCAACCTCCGACTGAACGAACCGAGAACCAGCCTTGGCCAACGATGCCAAATCTTTTTGAGGTTGCATCGGCTCACGAAGAGTTTGGTGAGCGTAGTTATTTGGCTTCAACCGTTGAATTTGTTGGCGAGAACGGAAAGCTAACCGGCGTGAAGGTAGCTGAGACTGAATTCGTAAATGGAAAGCGTCTGCCTAAGCCAGGCACTGAGCGCGTCATTCCAGCCGATCTTGTTTTGTTAGCTCTTGGTTTCACCGGGGTAGAGGGCGATGATCTCGCTTCACAATCTGACGTAGCTCTAGATGACCGCGGAAACGTAAAGCGCTCAAATGACTGGGCAACCAACGCTGAAGGTGTATTCGTTGCCGGAGACGCCGGCCGCGGTCAGAGCCTGATTGTTTGGGCAATTGCCGAAGGTCGCGCCGCAGCTGCAGCAATCGATGAATTCCTTGAGGGCTCCAGCGAGCTACCGAGGCCAGTAAAGCCAACCGACCGACCTATTTCAATCTAAGAGTAAAAAAGGAAACTAATGAGACGCGCGAAAATTGTTGCAACCCTAGGGCCGGCAACTTCTACTTACGACAGCATTCGTGCAATCATCGAGGCGGGCGTTGACGTAGCTCGAATGAACTTGAGTCACGGAAGTTACGACGTGCACGAGGAGATTTACCGCACCGTTCGCAAAGTTGCCGCTGACCTAGACAAGCCGGTTGGAATTTTCGTTGACCTTCAGGGTCCAAAGATTCGACTAGAAAAGTTTGTAGCTGGTCCACACATGCTCGAAAAGGGTGACATCTTCAAAATCACCATCAATGATGTCGAGGGAACCAAAGACATTTGTGGCACAACATTCAAGGGTCTTTGCGGCGATGTTAAGGTTGGCGACCACCTGCTGATCGACGATGGCAAAGTGACTCTAAGAGCGACCGAAGTCACCAAAGACACAGTCACCACAGTGGTTGAAGTTGCTGGTTTCGTTTCTAACAACAAGGGGATCAATCTTCCTGGCGTTGCAGTGAACGTTCCAGCCCTGTCCGAGAAAGATGAAGATGATCTTCGCTGGGGTATTCGACTTGGTGTTGACATGATTGCTCTTTCATTTGTTAGAAATGCAAGTGACATCGTTCGTGTTCACGAAATCATGAACGAAGAGGGACAAACTCTTCCTGTTATTGCCAAGATTGAGAAGCCTCAGGCCGTTGAGGCCCTTGAGGAAATCATCGACGCATTTGATGGAATCATGGTTGCCCGAGGCGACCTAGGTGTTGAGCTGCCGTTCGAAGATGTCCCATTGGTTCAGAAGCGCGCCGTTGAATTAGCTCGTCGATGGGCAAAGCCGGTAATCGTGGCCACCCAGATGCTTGAGACCATGATCGAGAACTCCAGGCCAACGCGTGCCGAGGCATCGGATGTTGCGAACGCGATTCTTGATGGCGCAGACGCAGTGATGCTTTCTGGCGAGACATCAGTTGGTAAGTACCCGGTGGAAACAGTACAGGCAATGGCCCGCATCATCGAGTCAACCGAAGACAACGGCCTAGATCGAATTCCTGATCTAGGAACTCGTCCACACACTCACTCCGGTGCTGTTTCGCTAGCGGCGGTTGAGATTGCCGAACTACTTGGATCGAAGTACGTCTGTGTATTCACTGAATCTGGAGATTCACTGCGTAGAGTCTCTCGTTTGCGTTCAGCGGTTCCAACGCTTGCATTTACCCCTAGCGAGACTGTGCGAAACCGCCTGTCACTAGTTTGGGGAGCCCAGACCTACTTGGTCGCGCCAGTAAAACACACCGACGAAATGATGAATCAGGTTGACGAATTGGTTCTTGCCACAGGGAAGGCCAAGATAGGCGAAGAAGTGGTCGTTGTCGCAGGTACTCCGCCTGGTGTTCCAGGATCTACCAACACGCTGCGCGTGCACAAACTTGGCTCTTCGATTAAGGCCTAATTCACAAAAAGTGATTTAGAAACGAAAAATGGCCCCCGACAAAGGGGCCATTTATCTTTTGTGCCGAAGGCGGGACTTGAACCCGCACTCCTTTCGGAAAAGCATTTTGAGTGCTCCGCGTCTGCCATTTCGCCACTTCGGCTAGCCCAACAATCTTAGCCGAACAAGGGATTGTTCCTAAATCCACAGGGCATCGAATACAGTTATGCCATGGCAGAAGCAGCGAAACAACGCACCGTGATTGTCGCCGAAGACGAGTCCTTGATCCGGATGGACATCGTTGAGACGCTGCGCGAGAACGGTTTCAATGTGATCGGCGAAGCCGGCGATGGCGAGCAGGCAATAGCACTTGTGCGAGAACTCAAGCCTGATCTTCTCGTGATGGACATAAAGATGCCACGGCTTGACGGCATCACTGCCGCCGAGAAACTTTCAGACTCCAAAGTGCCAATTGTTCTTCTTACGGCGTTCAGCCAGAAGGAGTTGGTCGACAGAGCAAGCGAGGCTGGAGCAATGGCCTACGTGGTGAAACCCTTTACACCAAATGATCTCTTGCCTGCGATTGAAATCGCCCTAAGCAGACACTCGCAACTAGTTGCGCTTGAAGCCGAAATTTCAGACTTGAATGAGCGCTTCGAAACTCGCAAGCTGATCGATCGCGCCAAAGGTCTATTGAACGAGAAAATGAATCTCACCGAGCCCGAAGCATTCCGTTGGATTCAAAAGGCCAGCATGGACCGCAGGTTAACCATGCAAGAAGTTGCCGTCACGGTTATTGATCAGCTGGGTGCCGCGAAGCCTGAAGCAGCAGCCGAGAAAAAGTCCGATAAGGACGCCGAATAAAAAGGCACCCAGTAAATAGATACTGAGTAAAAAGGAATTAGTTCTTTTTTTCTTTTAGAAAGTTAGTAATCCGCACGGTGGAAAGTCTTCTACCTTCTTCGTCTGAAATCACGATCTCATGAGTTGCGAGCGATTTTCCTAAACTTAAGGCAGTGCACACTGCAGTTACCGTTCCGCTAGTCGCCGACCTACTGTGACTGGCATTGACTTCAATTCCTACGGCGACTTTTTCTGGATGCGCCCAAACGTTGGCTGCGAAGCTGCCCAGGCTCTCCGCCAAAACCACATGCGCCCCACCGTGAAGAACTCCGAGTGGCTGCGTGTTACCTTCTACCGGCATCGTGGCCACAGCGCGCTCAGCACTGAGCTCTAGCAATTGAATGCCCATTTTGTCGGCGAGTGGACCCAGTCCGCGTAATTCAACCAACTCGGCCGCAGCCTGACTCAATTTTGGTGAAGACATCGAAGCTCCTAAAAACATCTTTGGAGGCGGTTAGGCTTGCCTCATGAACGCTAGTCCAAAGCCTACCCTCCTGCTGATTGATGGGCACTCTTTGGCTTTCCGTGCTTTTTACGCACTAAACCCCGATAATTTCAAGACCACGGATGGACAGCACACCAACGCAGTTCACGGGTTCATCTCGATGCTTTTAAACATTCTCCAAGCCGAGAAACCATCACACCTAGCCGTGGCTTTTGACCTTTCTAGGAGTTCTTTCCGCACTGAGGAGTATCCGGAGTACAAGGGGACTCGCGGTGAAACACCGCCGGAATTCATCGGCCAGACAGAGCTGCTTCAAGAGGCTTTGGCTGCAATGAACATTAAGACGATTACTCGGGTTAACTATGAAGCTGACGATGTTTTAGCTAGCCTCGCTGACCAAAGTGCAGATAAAGGTTTCAATGTATTTGTTGTTTCAGGAGACCGCGATACTTTCCAACTAATTTCAGAGAACACAACGATTCTGTATCCAGTCAAGGGGGTTATGAATCTGGCTCGAATGGACGATGCTGCAGTCCTAGAGAAATACGGAGTTCACGCAAAGCAATACCCGGACCTTGCAGCCTTAGTCGGTGAGACCTCTGACAATCTTCCGGGTATCCCAGGTGTTGGACCAAAGACAGCAGCAAAGTGGTTGCAGCAGCACGGAGACTTAGCTGCCGTTCTTGCAGCCGCAGATTCCATAGCCGGCAAGGTTGGAGAGAGCCTACGCGAGCATCAGCAATTGGCAGTAAGAAATCGCAGACTGAATCACCTGGTCAGGGACCTAGCTTTTGACTTTGACCAAACTGATCTAGAGCTCACCGGCGTAAATGAAGGTGCAGTTCGCGAAGTATTCGCAAAACTTCAATTCAAAACGCTAACTGAAAGAGTTTTGCGTCTGCGCGGATCAAACAGCGCCGCCATATCAGGTACGGAATCAAGCACGCCCAGCGAATCTTCAAAGGACACAAAAGACGCAGTCTCTGCTTTTGAAGATGCTTTTCAATCCCCAAGACAAAACGTGATTTTCGAAGAAGTCGCAATCCCAGATGCAGAAAACGTATCCTCAAAGATTCTTTTGAAGTGGCTCAAAGAAACAAAGGGAACCGTTGGTCTTGCCTTCGATACAGCCGAGGGAAACATCATCGGAGTTGGATTCGCAACAGAAAACGTTCGAAAGTACTGGACTCCAATCAACATCGAAGAGATCTCGAGTGTTATTGGTGATTGGCTTCGAGATGCAGCTTGCGTAAAGTCGCTACACGGTTCCAAAGATGTAGCAAAGACACTATTTGACCTTGGCTTAGCCTTCGACGGAATCAACTACGACACCCTGCTGCTTTCTTATCTATTGAATCCGGTTAGAAAAGACTTTTCACTAGATGAACTTGCACTTGAATACATGGGCACAGTAATAAAGCGTGGCGACCCAAATCAACTAGTCGCGGAAGACAGGACTGACGCATCTTTAGATGCCTGGATAACAATTGCGCTGGCTCCAAAGCTATACGCAGAAGTTGAATCGCAAAACCAACTCAGGGTCTATGCCGAGGTGGAACTACCAACCAATGTTTCTCTTGCTCGTATGGAGCACTTCGGCATCACGGTTGATACCAAAAAACTGAGCGAGCTTTTTGAGAGACTCTCGAGCGAAGTTTCAGCTATCGCTAAGGCTTGCTATGAAATTATCGGTCACGAAATTAACCTGGCGTCACCGAAACAACTCCAAACGGTGCTGTTTGACGAACTGGGTATGACCGGAACCAAACAATTAAAAACTGGTTTCTCAACCAACGCAGCAGCACTTACGGAGCTCTTTGAACAGACTGAGCACCCTTTCCTGGCAAAATTGCTTGAACACCGCGAGGTGACAAAGATTCGCCAGATTGTTGAAACAATGCTCAAAGCCGTAGGCAGCGACGGAAGAATCCACACAAACTACGTGCAGACCGGAACTTCCACCGGTCGGCTGTCTTCAGAGAATCCAAACCTGCAAAACATTCCGATTCGCAGTGAACGCGGTCGAGAAATTCGAGATGCATTCATTGCTGGCAAAGGTTTTGAGACTCTGCTCAGCGCTGACTACTCTCAGATTGAAATGCGAATCATGGCCCACCTTTCTGAAGACGAAGGCATCATCGAAGCCTTCAAAACTGGTGAAGATTTGCACAGATTTGTGGGTTCGCGCCTATTTGGCGTAGCGCCTCAGGATGTAACCGGAGCTATGAGATCCACCGTGAAGGCAATGAGCTATGGCTTGGTCTACGGCTTGAGCGAATACGGACTTGCTAAGCAACTGCGAATTTCGAACGCCGAGGCAAAGCAACTCATGGCTGACTATTTCGCTCGCTTCGGCGGAGTAAAGAGGTATCTGGCCTCGGTGGTTGATGAGGCGAAGAAACTTGGCTTCACGGCTACAACTTTTGGGCGCAGGCGTCCGTTCGATGATCTCAACAGCAAAATTTTCCAAGTTAGAGAGAATGCTCGAAGAGCTGCCCTAAATGCACCTATTCAGGGGACGGCCGCCGACATCATGAAACTTGCCATGAACTCAATCGACGCAAGGATGCAAAAGGCAGGTTTGGCCAGTCGAATGTTGCTCCAGGTGCACGATGAGCTGGTTTTTGAGGTGGCAAAGGGCGAATTGGACGCCCTAAGGGCCCTGGTGACTGAAGAAATGGAACGAGTGGTTGAACTCTCAGTACCGCTTGAGGTTCAAATTGGCGTTGGCAAGAGCTGGGATCAGGCCGCGCACTAGCCTCGATAACCCGATAGGCTAGGGGAGCGCGTTTTTAGCGTAAATCCCTATCCATCGCTGCGATGGAATCCACAGAAAACTGTGAGTTTTTGTCGCGGCCCGAGTTATGCCCGTTAAGAGTAAAAACCTATATGACCACCAAATCAACTAAGCAGATCGCCGTAAATGACATCGGATCTGCAGAAGACTTCCTTGCAGCAGTAGAAGCAACCCTGAAGTTCTTCAACGACGGAGACCTAATTGCAGGTATTGTCGTAAAAATTGACCGCGACGAAGTTCTACTAGACGTTGGTTACAAAACTGAAGGTGTAATTCCTTCTCGTGAACTTTCAATCCGCCACGACGCAGATCCGTCAGAGATCGTTTCAGTTGGCGACACAGTTGAGGCACTTGTTCTTCAAAAAGAAGACAAAGAAGGCCGCCTAATTCTTTCAAAGAAGCGCGCACAGTACGAGCGCGCATGGGGAGATGTCGAAAAGGTTAAAGAAGCTGATGGCACTGTTACCGGTGTTGTTATCGAAGTTGTTAAGGGTGGACTAATCGTAGACATCGGTCTTCGTGGTTTCCTTCCTGCATCACTTATAGAGCTTCGCCGCGTTCGCGATCTAGGTCCTTACCTAGGTCAGAAGGTTGAAGCCAAGATTCTTGAGCTAGACAAGAACCGCAACAACGTAGTTCTTTCACGTCGTGCACTTCTTGAAGAATCTCAGTCAGCATCACGTAGCACCTTCCTTGCAGATCTTGCTAAGGGGCAGATTCGTACAGGTGTGGTTTCATCTATTGTCAACTTCGGTGCATTTATTGATCTTGGTGGAGTAGACGGTCTTGTTCACGTGTCAGAGCTTTCGTGGAAGCACATCGAGCACGCCTCTGAGGTTGTTGAAATTGGCCAGGAAGTTACCGTTGAGGTTCTAGAAGTTGATCAAGAGCGTGAGCGCGTATCACTATCTCTAAAGGCAACTCAGGAAGACCCGTGGCAGGTATTCGCTCGCACCCACGCAATCGGACAGTACGCTCCAGGTAAGGTCACCAAGTTGGTTCCTTTCGGTGCATTCGTTCGAGTTGCCGATGGCATCGAAGGCCTTGTTCACATTTCAGAACTTTCTTCAAAGCACATCGAACTTGCTGAGCAGGTCGTTGCTGTAAACCAGGATGTATTCGTGAAGGTAATCGACATCGATCTAGATCGTCGTCGCATTTCCCTATCTTTGAAGCAGGCTAACGAAGAGGTAAACCCAGAGGGAACCGAATTCAATCCAGCTCTTTATGGAATGGCTGCTGACTACGACGAGACTGGTACCTACAAGTACCCAGAAGGTTTTGACCCTAAGACCAACGAATGGAAAGCCGGCTACGAAGAGGCTCGCACCAAGTGGGAGAAGGAATACGCAGAAGCTCACGCCCGTTGGGAAGAGCACAAGAAGCAGGTCAAGATTGCTAACGAAGCAGCTGCCAAGCTACCTGATGCTCCAGCAACTCCAGCAGAAGCGCCAGCAGCCTCGAGCTCAAGTTTCTCAAGCGAATCAAGCGACGCAGGCACTTTGTCTGCTGACGAATCACTTGCGGCACTTCGCGACAAGCTAAAGAGCGCAGAGTAAGCAAAAACTTAGAAGAGGCCAGCCGAAAGGTTGGCCTCTTTTTTTGTTTAGGCTAGGTGTATGTATTTAGTTGGTCTCACAGGCGGCATTGCATCTGGCAAGTCAACCGTGGCCTCTGCCTGGTCTGAACTGGGCGGGATTGAGATTGACGCTGATCAGCTGGCTAGGGAAGTAGTTGAAGAGGGCACTCCCGGACTAGCCCAAATCAAAGAAGCCTTTGGCGAACAGGTCATCTCTGAAGGCAAACTCAATAGAGTGGCTCTTGGTGAACTAGTTTTCTCTTCTGAAGCCAAACGCAAGCAACTCGAGGCAATTATTCACCCGTTGGTCAAGAACCTTGCACGTCAAAAAATCGCTGCGTTGCCAGTTGACAGCATCGTTGTTTACAACGTGCCTCTACTCGTAGAAGCGGCAGTGGATTTGGAGTTTGACAAAGTAGTTACAGTCGAAGCACCAATAGAGAAACAGATAGAGCGATTGGTTTCGATCAGAAAAATGTCTCCCGAGCAAGCAAGTCAAAGAATTGCCGCGCAAGCCACGCCTGCTCAACGCGCTAACGCAGCTGACGTGATTCTGAATTCAAACCAAGATCTGCAAGCTCTCCTGAAGGATGCCCGCCGAGTCTGGCAACAAATTGAACACGAGGCAGCCCAACGTGGAAGCAACTAGATCTTTCGCTCCCTTCAAGGTTGTTTCCGAATTCCAACCCTCTGGAGATCAACCCACAGCCATCGCGGATCTGGCGCAGCGAATCAATGCTGGAGAAACTGATGTCGTACTACTCGGGGCAACTGGTACAGGCAAATCAGCGACGACGGCCTGGCTTGTTGAGGCTGTTCAGCGGCCAACACTGGTGTTGGCACATAACAAGACTTTGGCTGCCCAGCTAGTAAATGAGTTCCGTGAACTACTGCCGAACAATGCTGTTGAGTATTTCGTCAGCTACTACGACTACTACCAACCGGAAGCGTATGTTGCACAGACAGACACATTTATTGAGAAAGACTCTTCTATAAACGAAGAGGTCGAACGCCTGAGGTATTCAGCAACAACCAGTCTGCTGAGCCGCCGAGACGTGATTGTTGTCAGCACCGTGTCATGCATCTATGGGCTTGGCGCTCCTGAAGAATACTTGAATTCAAGGGTCACACTTCAGGTAGGGCAACAGATTGATCGCGATGATCTGATCAGGCAATTAGTTGCAATGCAATACAGCCGCAATGATTATGAATTCATTAGAGGAAACTTTAGGGTCAAAGGTGACACCATTGAAATCATCCCCGTAAACGAAGAGATGGCAGTTCGCATTGAATTCTTTGGCGATGAGATCGAAGCGCTACACACGCTGTTTCCACTTACTGGCGAAATAGCTCAGACAATAAACGCTGTGTCCATCTTTCCCGCATCTCTTTACATGGCGGGTCCCGAACGCATGGGAAAGGCCATAGAGGGCATTGAAGAAGAACTCGTGTGGCGCGTTAAGGAACTCGAACAGCAGGGAAAGTTGCTTGAAGCACAGCGACTAAAGATGCGTACGACCTTTGATCTTGAAATGATCAAGGAAATCGGCTTCTGTTCTGGAATAGAAAACTACTCCCGTCACATCGATGGCAGAGAACCGGGTTCCGCGCCGAGCTGCCTACTTGATTACTTCCCAGAAGATTTTCTAACCGTCATCGATGAATCTCATGCAACGGTTCCACAAATCGGCGCTATGTACGAAGGTGATTCAAGTCGCAAGCGAACCCTGGTCGAACACGGTTTCAGATTGCCTTCGGCACTAGACAATCGCCCACTCAAATGGAATGAATTCAAGGAACGAGTTGGTCAGACTGTTTATCTCTCGGCTACCCCAGGTAAGTACGAGATGGGACTCGGGGCGGGTGTCGTCGAGCAAATCATCCGACCAACCGGCTTGGTAGATCCAGAAATCGTAATCAAGCCTTCGAAGGGGCAAATCGATGACCTTCTCGAGGAGATTAGAGTTCGGGCAAGCAAAGACGAGCGTGTTCTTGTCACCACGCTAACTAAGAAGATGGCCGAGGAACTTACCGAATTCTTTACTGAAGCTGGGGTAAGAGTAAGGTACCTTCACTCGGACGTTGACACTCTGCGCCGAGTAGAGCTCCTTAGGGAGTTGCGCAGTGGCGTGTATGACGTTCTAGTTGGAATCAACCTGCTCCGCGAAGGATTGGATCTACCTGAGGTTTCACTTGTGGCAATCCTTGATGCCGACAAAGAAGGTTTCTTGCGCTCAACCACATCACTTATTCAAACAATTGGTAGAGCTGCGAGAAACATTAATGGTCAGGTCCATATGTACGCCGACAATCTCACAGATTCAATGAAGCGAGCAATCGATGAGACAACACGTCGTCGCGATAAACAAATTGCCTACAACAAAGAACGCGGAGTGGACCCTCAGCCTCTTCGTAAAAAGATCGCAGACATTACTGATCAAATCCTCCGCGAGGAACAAGATACCGCCGAGCTACTCGAAAAGGCAGCCAAAAACAAAAAGGTACGAGACGGTAAATCAGTCATTCCAATTAGGGCCCGAAAGGGAATCGCCGGAATGGCATACAACGAGATTCTAAGCATCGTGGTTGATCTTGATCAGCAGATGAAAGCAGCTGCCGAAGAGCTTAAATTTGAGCTCGCAGGGCGACTTCGTGACGAAATATCCGAGCTAAAGCACGAGTTAAGGCAAATGGAGAAGGCTGGGCACGCATAGACTTTTATGGTGCCTAAACCTCCAAGTCATGCCGACGACAAGCTGATCGTCAAGGGTGCTCGCGTACACAATCTTAAGAATCTCGATCTAGAAATTCCTAGAAACTCCATGGTGGTCTTCACCGGGTTGAGCGGTTCCGGTAAGTCATCACTGGCCTTCGACACTATTTTTGCCGAAGGGCAGAGGCGCTATGTTGAATCACTGTCAGCCTATGCAAGACAATTCTTGGGGCAGGTGGACAGACCGGACGTTGACTTCATCGAAGGCTTGAGCCCGGCAGTTTCGATTGATCAAAAATCCACCAACCGCAACCCAAGATCTACGGTTGGAACCATCACGGAGATTCACGATTATCTTCGTTTGCTCTGGGCAAGAATCGGTGTGCCTTTTTGCGCTGAATGTGGCGAAAAGATTGTAAAGCAGACGCCGCAACAAATTGTGGACCAGATATTGGAATTGCCAACCGGAACCAAATTTATGGTTCTCGCGCAGGTTGTGGATCAGAAAAAAGGCGCGTTTGAGGAATTGTTCCGCGACCTAAACTCTCAGGGCTTCGCACGTGCGGTAGTTGACGGAGAAATGATTCAGTTGGCCGAGGCAAAGCCACTCAAGAAAACTTTCAAACATGACATATCGGTCGTGGTAGACCGCCTGGTAAACAAGTCCGATATCATCGGCCGCCTTACCGACTCTGTTGAAACGGGACTAAAGCTTGCCGGTGGGCGAATCTTGATTGATTTGGCAGACGAAAAGCCTGGTCCTGGCAAGATCAGAGTCTTCAGTGAGAAAATGTCTTGCCCTAACGAGCATGCATTGAGCTTGACTGAGATTGAGCCTAGAACTTTCTCATTCAACGCACCTTTCGGCGCGTGTCCAACCTGTTCGGGTCTAGGCGTGAAGCAAGCTGTTGATGCAGAACTCGTAATTGGTGACCCCGATGAAAGTATCAACGGCGGAGTGATTCTGCCATGGTC
>JBEGUG010000097.1:0-25837 GCA_041179005.1 Actinomycetota bacterium
AACGGGACAACAGAAAACTTAATCCGAACTGCGATGAATGCTGCAACACCCATGACAAGGAGCAACGCACCGATTTCCGCCAGAGCAAGGCTCTGACTCACATCACTTGTGATTGCAGTAAACCAATTTCCCATGGCTCAATTATCGCCCACAAATGTAGCGATTAGGCTAGCCCCTAAGGCCCACCGATTTATGGAGAACCATGCCCGGAGAGAATCTCACCAGAGCTGAAGCACAAGAGCGCAAAAAGAAGATTGACGACTTGCGCTATGAAATTTTTCTAGATTTAACGACCGACGAGAAGACCTTCCGTTCCAACACTCGCGTCTTCTTCAAGTCACCATTGCCCGGCAGCAGTACCTTCATTGATGCGATCACACACTCGGTACAAAGAGTTGTCCTTAACGGTGTTGAGCTCGATGCTTCGACCGTCTCGGATGGCGTAAGGATTCAACTAGATAATCTCGCCGAGACCAATGAACTTTGGATTGAATCAACCGCAAACTACATGAACACCGGCGAAGGATTGCACAGGTTTGTAGATCCAGTTGATAACGAGGTGTACCTGTATACCCAGTTTGAAGTGCCTGATTCAAGACGAGTTTTTGCCGTTTTTGAGCAACCTGACCTAAAGGCCACATTCAAATTCCAAGTCACCGCGCCTTCCTACTGGAAAGTTGTCTCGAATCAAGCTTCGCCTGCACCAAAGGCAATTGATGAGAGTAAGTCTGTTTGGGAATTTGAGCCAACCCCGATTATCTCGAGTTACATCACAGCTCTGATTGCTGGCCCGTATGTTGAGACTCGTAGTCAGCTAACGAGCTCTAACGGCAAAATCATTCCATTGGGTGTCTTCAGCAGAGCTTCCCTATCTGAGTTCATGGACGCCGATTATGTCTTTGAAAAAACTCGAGAGGGTTTTGAATTCTATGAAAAAGCCTTTGACCAGCCTTATCCGTTTGATAAATACGATCAGCTCTTTGTTCCTGAGTTCAACGCGGGCGCCATGGAGAATGCTGGCGCGGTTACTTTCACAGAAAGTTACGTCTTTAGATCAAAAGTCACCGATGCGGTTAGGGAGCGCAGAGTTGTCACTATTCTGCACGAGCTTGCCCACATGTGGTTTGGTGACCTTGTCACCATGAAATGGTGGAACGACCTTTGGCTGAACGAATCGTTCGCTGAGTATGCGTCAACACTTGCGACCGCAGAAGCAACGGAATGGAAAGGTGCTTGGACTACTTTCACGGCGCTCGAAAAATCATGGGCGTATCGGCAGGATCAGCTTCCATCGACTCACCCAATCGTTGCCGAAATCAATGACCTAGAAGATGTTCAAGTTAACTTTGATGGCATCACCTACGCGAAGGGGGCTTCTGTCTTGAAGCAATTGGTTGCTTGGGTTGGTCAAGAGAAGTTCATGGCGGGCGTTGCGAACTACTTTAAGAAGCACGCCTATCAAAACACTGAATTGAACGATCTCCTGGTGGAGCTCGAAGCAACATCAGGACGCGAACTACGCAGTTGGTCAAAGCTTTGGTTAGAGACCGCGGGTGTCAACACGTTACGTCCGGAAATCAACACCGATGCATCGGGATTGATCACAAAGTTTGTTGTTAAGCAATCAGCGATTGCAGAGCACCCAACCATTCGTCCACACCGGATGGCGATTGGCTTCTATGACCTCATTGATTCAAAACTGAAACTCGTTCATCGTGTAGAAGTAGACATCGACGGCCCAGAGACCCAAATCACAGAGCTAATTGGAATTAATCAACCTGATTTGGTGCTGCTCAATGATGGTGACTTGGCATACGCAAAGATTCGCCTGGATGAAAAGTCTTGGAAAACGGCACTCGATAACCTGTCAGCCTTTGATGACTCACTGGCAAGGACACTTATTTGGGGAGCGGCATGGGATGCAACTCGAGACGCAGAAGCCAACCCGCGAGATTTCATCAAGCTAGTTCTGGCAAACATCGCCACAGAAACTGAATCCACCACGATGATGTCGTTGCTTCGGCAGCTAGTGACCACGGTCTACTTCTACGTGGCCCCCGAAGCTCGTGACCAAGTTATTTCTGAGGTCGGCGCTGGTCTCTGGAAACTTGCCAATGAAGCACAAGCAGGTTCAGATGCTCAACTTCAATTTTTAAAGTTCTTTGCTAACTTTGCGAACACCCCTGAATTGCTAGACAACCTATCTGCACTTCGAAGCGGAGACAAAAAATTAGCTGGCTTGGCCATTGACGCGGATTTGCGCTGGGAACTACTGGCTGGGCTCGTAGTTGGAGGTCGCGCAACTGCAGAGGACATTGACTCTGCACTATCTGCTGACAACACTTCAAATGGCCAGAAAGCTGCAGCGGGAGCCAGAGCAATGCTGCCGACCAACAAAGACAAATCCTCGGCTTGGCACACACTAACCAAGACGCATGAGCTGTCTAACATCCTGGTTGATGCCGCGAGCCTTGGATTCGTGCGTGTCATGGACCCAAGCTTGCTGAGCCCATTTGTTGATGAGTATTTTGAAAATGCAGTTAGCATTTGGAATTCCAACACTTTCAAAATCGCGGAATACCTAATTGAGAATCTTTACCCACTGCCTCTGGCAAGCAAAGAATTGGCCGATAAAACTCGCTCCTGGATCGACAATCCTGAAGTGAAAGAAATTCCTGCGCTCAGAAGAATTCTTGTTGAATCGCTTTCAAATGTGGAGCGAGCCCTGAGCGTTCAGCAAAAAGATATTTCAAACTAATAAGGAAGTAAACAATGGATTCGATTGCAAGCGTCTCACAGTGGCTTCAGGTGGTCTGGCAGGATTGGTCGACACTAATCAGAATCTTTTTGATTATTGTCTCTGCGGTAATTCTTCGAGCACTGCTTCTTAGTTCAGTTAAGCGAGTCGTCAAAGGGATTTCTTCAGGAAAGTCGCTTGCCTCATCGATTACTCCGGAACGAATGATTCTGCGTGCAAAGACGCTGGGTTCGGTTTTGAGCAACTTCATCACCTGGAGCATCTACGTGATAGCGGTAACCATGCTGCTGAGCGAACTTGGAGTTGCCGTTGGTGCCCTAATTGCCGGTGCTGGAATCCTTGGTGCTGCCCTGGGCTTTGGTGCCCAAAACATAGTTCGTGACTTGCTTTCGGGTCTGTTCATTGTTTTCGAAGACCAGTACGGCATTGGTGACTCGGTTGATCTCGGCGAAGCAAGCGGAGTCGTTGAGAGCGTGGGTCTTCGAATTACGCAACTGCGCGATGCCAAAGGAACGCTTTGGTATGTTCGCAACGGTGAAATTCTTCGAGTAGGAAATATGTCGCACAAAAAGAATCCCGCCACCACAAAAGCCGCCAAGAAAGCTAAGTAAATTGTCAAACGGATTTGAAGACGCTGCCAGGGTCGAAACGGTTCGAATCCGAGGCTTAGATGGAAATCCAACTGGTGGCAATTTTTATGAACTTGTCGGCGGTAAGGAAACCTTTGCAAAGATTGCTGCAAAGTTCTACGAGGGTGTTGGAAAAGATGAGGTGCTACGCCCGATGTACCCAGAAGAAGACTTAGGTCCCGCGCAAGAGAGATTGCAGCTTTTCCTGGAGCAATACTGGGGTGGGCCGAGTGAGTATCAAGAACTGCGCGGTCACCCAAGACTACGAATGAGGCATATGCCTTTCAAGATCAATCCGCTTGCCAGAGAGCATTGGCTCGCTCACATGAGATCTGCGGTTGAATCGGTTAAGTTGAGCCCACTGCACGAAGCGGAAATGTGGTCTTATCTAGAACGAGCAGCTACTGCCATGCTCAATTCATTCGAGGACTAAAACTTCGTCGCAGCCTTGGCTAGAACGTGTCCATGCTCACTGCTTAGTCGGATCCAGCCTTCAGCTTGGTAAAGACCAACCTCTTCGTTTTCTGTAAGAAAACCCAACCCAGCTGCAACAAAAGCGGCACCGGTTGGAACACGGCTCTCAAGATCAATCCCCCTACCCCAAATTTCGCCGCGGATTCGCGCAGCGATGGGTCCACCGACTGATTCAGGTAAAGAGGAAGCAACTTCCGCTATTCCATCTCGGGCAATTTGTGTGAGTCGGGTTTCATTAATTGTTCCAATGGATTCCCAGCCCTGACGCGGAGGTGAGATGCCCGCCCAGGGTGCGCGCTGTGCTTCAACAAGTTGGATCTTGAAGTCGGTTGTGTCGTCATCGCCAAGTAGATACGCCAAGCGTTCTTGCACCGCTGCGATGGGTACAAGTACATCTACTTCGGCTGGCTCGGTTAATTCGCAAGTACGAAGACCCAAGACTGTTGGGCCCTTATCCATGAGGTTTCCGGAATAGATTGGCGCAACATAGGCGGCAAGAACATTGCCGAAGGCACGAAGCCTCACTAAACCATCTGGGTCTAGGCGCTTAGCCCTTAACAGGTAAGCCTGTAAGTCATCAGCAGTTTGGCGGTCGGCAAGCGAAAATGGGTTAATCATGTCCTGTCTAAACTAGCCTGAGAATGGAAAAGTTGCCCCAAAGAATTGAGTAAATCTTGAATCCAAAGATTCCTAGCGACCCCCTGGCCGAGATGATTAGCACCCTAGATTTGAAATCTATTGAAGGTGGAAATTCTAAGGAAGACATTTTTGAAGGCCCAAGTCAGTGGATGCCCCACGGGCGAGTTTTTGGTGGCCAAGTTTTGGCGCAAAGCCTCGTTGCTGCAACGCGAACAATTGATGATCGCCCAGTGCATTCAATGCACGGCTACTTTCTGAGGCCAGGGAATATTGAGCTTCCGGTCATTTACTCGGTTGACAGACTGCGTGACGGGCGCTCTTTCAGCACGCGCAGGGTGCAAGCTTTTCAGAATGATGAACCGATATTTTCGATGATCGCATCTTTCCAGCAACACGATCCGGGTCTAGAACACCAAGATGAATTTCCGAACGATATCCCAGACCCTGAATCCCTTCCGAGTGCTGCTGATCTTATGGGAGACAACCCTCATCCAGTTGCGCAGTATTGGTCGAAAGCTCGTCCATTCGATATGCGCCACGTACCCTCGCCAATTTATTTCAAAGTCGAGGGTGAACCCGTTGCACACCAAGCGGTTTGGATTAAATCATTGGGAAATCTTCCGGATTCCCAGGAATTGCATACGGCAGCACTGGCCTATGCAAGTGATTACTCGATACTCGAGAGCATCTATAGACGTCACGGAATTGCCTGGTCACACCCGGGCTTGAAGTCCGCGAGCCTGGATCATGCGATGTGGTTTCATCGCCCAGCTCGCGTTGATCAGTGGATGCTTTACGTTCAGGAATCCCCAAGTGCCCAAGGTGGTCGTGGCTTAGCGCTGGGAAGAATCTTTAGTAGCCGAGGAGAGCTTTTAGCAACCGTCGCTCAAGAGGGCATGGTACGTGTACCAGAGATGGCAAGATAGAAAAATGATCAATCGTGAAAAGCTTGAAAAGCTAAATGCCCGCGAACAGCAAGTATTTGCTGAGCGCAACCCAAAATCAAAAGCTGCTTTCGAAAATGCTGACCACCTATTCGGCAAAGTACCGATGACCTGGATGAATAAAAAATCTGGTGGCTTTCCTATTTATCTTGACCGAGCCGTTGGCAATCGCATCTGGGACATCGATGGAAACGAATACATTGACTTTGCCCTAGGTGACACCGGTGCGATGGCTGGGCACTCTGCTCCAGAAGTTGTTGAAGCAATTGTTAACCGTGTGAAAGATCTTGGAGGTCTAACCACAATGCTGCCTACTCAAGACGCCGAATGGGTTGCTAAAAACTTGACTGAACGTTTTGGTATGGCCAAGTGGAGCTTTGCTCTTACTGCTACAGATGCAAACCGATGGGCCATCAGACTCGTTCGTGCGATCACCGGAAAACCAAAGATTCTTTTCAACGCTTACTGCTACCACGGTTCCGTGGATGAAGCGCTAATTGTTGTTGGCCCGGATGGTGAAGGAATGAGCCGCCCGGGAAACGTGGGTTCACCGGTTGATGTCACACACACCTCGCGAGTTGCAGAGTTCAACGACCTTGAGGGTCTCGAGCGCCAGCTTAAGAACGGTGACGTTGCTGCAGTACTCATGGAGCCAGCACTCACCAACATTGGAATTGTGCTTCCAGAACCTGGCTACCTTAAGGGTGTTCGTGAGCTAACTAGAAAATATGATGCGCTTCTGATTATTGATGAGACACATACATTTTCCGCTGGCTACGGCGGCATGACCAAGCGCGATGCACTTGAACCAGATGTGTTCATCATAGGCAAGGCAATTGCTGGTGGAATTCCAACCGGAACTTATGGTTTGAGCACTCACCTTGCAGAGAAGATTTTGAGCCGAACCGATCTGGACCTCGTTGACATGGGTGGAGTCGGCGGAACTTTGGCTGGTAACCCGCTCCAGGTGGCAGCCATGCGCGCGACTCTTGAGAAGGTGCTTACCGAAGATAACTTCAAGTACATGATCGATTTGGCAACGGTATTCACCGATGGAGTTAATGAGCTTTTTGACAAGTACAACCTGCCATGGTCAATAAACCAGCTTGGCGCTCGTGCGGAATACCGCTTTGCTAGGCCTTACCCAAAGACCGGCACCGATGCGTTCCACGCTGCGGATGCCGAGCTTGAGGATTACCTTCATGTCTATTTGGCCAACAGAGGAATTATGTTGACGCCATTTCACAACATGGCACTGATGTGCCCAACAACCACTCTCGCTGATGTTGAGAAGCACAACGAGGTGTTTGAAGAGGCAATAAAGGAATTAGTCGCGAGTTAATCTGCGATAGGTCGAGCGGTGAGGCTTCGCAGCATCTGGACCTAGTCGGGCAATCTTGTTTTCTTCGTAAGCCTGGAAGTTTCCTTCGAACCAATACCAGTTATCCGGGTTGTCGTCGCTACCTTCGTAAGCGAGGATGTGCGAGGCCACTCGGTCTAGGAACCAACGGTCGTGCGTGATAACAACTGCGCAACCAGGGAACTCAAGAAGAGCGTTCTCTAGAGAACCAAGAGTTTCAACGTCAAGGTCGTTAGTTGGCTCATCGAGAAGCAACAGGTTGCCTCCCTCTTTTAGGGTTAGCGCCAAGTTCAAGCGGTTTCGTTCACCACCGGAAAGAATTCCAGCTGGCTTTTGTTGATCTGGTCCTTTAAACCCAAACGCTGCCACGTATGCGCGCGAAGGCATTTCTTGATTGCCGACCTGAATGAAATCAAGTCCGCCCGAGACAACTTCCCAAAGTGACTTTTCAGGATCAATTCCGCCGCGCGACTGGTCAACGTATGAGATCTTTACGGTTTCTCCGATTTTTAGTTCGCCGCCGTCAAGTTTTTCTAATCCAACGATTGACTTGAAGAGCGTTGACTTTCCAACACCGTTAGGTCCAATCACTCCAACGATTCCGTTACGCGGAAGACTGAATGACAAGCCACTAATAAGTGATCGACCGTCGAAACCCTTTTGGATGTTCTTTGCTTCAATAACAATGTCCCCAAGGCGAGGACCCATTGGAATTTGAATTTCTTCAAAGTCCAACTTTCTGGTGCGATCTGCCTCTGCGGCCATTTCTTCGTAGCGCGCAAGACGAGCTTTTGATTTGGTCTGGCGTGCTTTAGAAGATGAGCGAACCCAATCCAGTTCTTCGCTCAATCGTTTTGCGAGTTTTGCATCTTTCTTTCCAGCTACTTCAAGGCGCTCGCGCTTTTTTTCTAGATAGGTGGAGTAGTTGCCCTCGTATGGATATGCGCGGCCACGGTCCAACTCAAGAATCCACTCGGCAACGTTGTCTAGGAAATAACGGTCGTGCGTAACCGCAAGCACAGCACCCGGGTACTTAGCCAAGTGCTGCTCTAGCCAAAGAACAGACTCGGCGTCGAGGTGGTTAGTAGGTTCGTCAAGCAACAGCAAGTCTGGCTTCTCGAGCAAAAGCTTGCACAGTGCAACGCGACGGCGTTCTCCACCGGATAGAGATGTGACAGGTGAATCACTTGGTGGGCAACGAAGTGCATCCATCGCTTGCTCAAGCTGAGAGTCTAGGTCCCAGGCATCAAGGTGATCAATCTGCTCCTGCAAGGTGCCCATCTCAGCCAGCAGTGCATCAAAATCGGCGTCTGGTTCAGCCATGAGAGCCGAAATCTCGTTGAAGCGATCTAGCTTTGCCTTGGTTTCTTTTACAGCGAGTTCTACGTTTCCTAATACGGTTAGCGACTCATCAAGCGGTGGCTCCTGCATCAAGATTCCAACGGTAAATTCTGGGCCAAGTCTGGCTTCACCATTGGAAGGACTGTCAAGGCCAGCCATGATTTTTAGAACGGTTGATTTACCTGCACCGTTTGGCCCAACAACACCGATCTTTGCTCCCGGAATAAAGGCCAGAGTTACGTCATCAAGAATGACTTTGTCGCCGTGCGCCTTGCGCGCCTTGATCATCTGATAGATGAATTCAGCCATGTAAATAAACCACTTTCGGAATCTGAAGCACCAGCCTCGAAAGCGCGAGAAAGGCACCCTCAGACACTTGGCTTGCTATGGGTAAAGTTTACCCGACCATATTGACCACTTCGTGGTCTCGAAATGCAAGTAGGTGTCTGAGGATGCCGGACCTCCCCGTGAAGAGAATGTCCACTGGGCTGTTCTAGTGCTGATGAGGGGGCACCTAACAGCCCAGCAGCTTTACTTCTTTTTTGCGCCTACCAACTCAGGCTCTGGATCAGAAACTTCATCTTCTGGTTCTTGCTCTCGAACTAGAACGGTTCGAGTGAAGACTGAGCTACCCCAAGTTAGATCGTGACCTAGCGAATCAGCTTCTACCTCAACCGATGTGCCAGCACGCTCTCCGTTATCCCAATCGCGGACGCGCAATTTTCCAGCGACAACCAAACGATCACCCTTGTTTACAGAACCGGCTGAATTTATTGCTAGTTGTCTAAAAGCAGTCACGGTGAACCAATTGGTTTCGCCATCGATCCATTTATTTTGATTGCGATCAAATCTTCGCTGCGAAGACGCCAATCTGAATGATGTGATTGGTAGGCCATCCTGGGTCACCAGGTGGCGTGGAGTTGTGGCCACTAAACCGGTGACCGAAAGTGTTTCTGACAATTGATGCCTTTCTCGAAACTTGGAGCCACGGAATGTGGTGTGAGTCGAGTTTGCTGCTCAATTCAGAGCGCATAAAGGCAAAATGAAAAACTGTGGATAACTAGTTCAAGACATAATCGCTAAAGGCTTTGCGAGCCTTCGCCATCTTTGGAGACACCACAGCATTGCAGTATCCCTGATTAGGGTTTTTTGCAAAGAAATCCTGGTGGTATTCCTCGCCGGTCCAAAAAGTTGTTGCCGGCGATAGTTCAGTTACAACTGCACTGCCCCAAATACCTTTTGCGCGTTCAATGGCTTGAGCAAATAACTCCTTTTGCTCTTCGTCCTTGTAGAACATCGCTGAACGATATTGGGTGCCAACATCATTGCCCTGTCGGTTTAGCTGAGTTGGGTCGTGAAGCGTGAAGAAGATATCCAAGATGATGTCGGCAGAGATAACACTTTCATCAAAGATGACCTCTGCGACTTCGGCGTGACCTGTTGATCCACTGCAAACCGCCTCGTAGCCCGGATTGTCAATGTGGCCACCCATGTACCCAACAACAACGTCGGAGATGCCCTTGAACTGCATGTAGGTGCTATCGAGGCACCAGAAGCAGCCTCCAGCTAATGTGAAACTCATCATTTACCTAGCCTAGGCTGGTTGAAGCCAACCTGCGAGCTCTGGCATAAGTAGAGAAGTGAGTCATCGAGTGAAGACGAAAAACCCAGTGTTTGGGGTCGTGTTATCTTTCGCGGCTGCTCTGCTTTTTGGACTCAATGCCAGCACTTCAAAAATCGTCATGGCTACCGGCGTTACCCCTGAACAGATTGTTTTATTCAGATCAATCTCAACAGCGCTAATTGCCGGATTGATAATCCTGATCACGAACCCAAGCTCAATCAAAGTAAAGCCATCCGAGTGGAAGTTCCTGGTTGCCTTTGGTGTTATCGGTGTTGCACTTATGCAGTGGGCCTATTCAAACGCCGTTAAGTCCCTGCCGGTAGGAATCGCACTACTAATTGAATACACCGCCATCATTATTGTTCCCCTAGCGTCACTCGTTCTATTTGGTGAGAAGCCGAGAAAGAAACTCTGGCTAGGTGTTGCGCTTGTGCTTGGCGGGCTGATGGTGGTTTCCAAAATCTGGGACAGTCCCCTAAATCCGATTGGTGTCCTATTTGCGTTTGGCGCAGCAATTTTTCTGAGCGTCTACTTCATCATGGGTGAGAAGAGTCACCAGACCAGAGACCCAATCTCCACACTGTTTTATACGATGCTGATTTCATCGGTGTTTTGGTTAATTTTTAGCCCCTGGTGGACTTTCGATACATCGCTGGTCACCAACTCACTTGACCTAGGCGGTAACTTGACGGGAATAACGGCACCGGCTTGGCTCTTGATTATTTGGATTGGCTTATTTGGTTCGTTTATCCCTATGTACTTCAGCTTCGTTGCTTTAGGCCACCTAAGCGCCACGGGGGTCGGCATTATTTCAACTGCCGAGACGATCTTTGCTTTCCTTTTTGGATATCTCTGGCTTGGTGAAAAGATAGAGGGTCTGCAATTAGCCGGAGGAATTTTGGTGGTTGCAGGAATAGTAATTGCGCAGATTTCGAGAGGTAAACCGCAATGGCAACAATAGAGCTGGGGGCAGCAAACTTTGGTGACACAGTTGTCGCAGATGGAATCACCATTGTTGATTTCTGGGCTGCGTGGTGTGGTCCGTGCGTGCAGTTTGCTCCAATCTTTGAGAAGGCTTCTGAAACCCACACCGATATTCGTTTCGGCAAGGTGGACACTGAAGCAGAGAAGCAACTGGCCGGCGAGGCTGGTATCTCATCGATTCCGACTCTGATGATTTTCCGCGATGGCATTCTGCTTTTCAACCAGGCTGGAGCGCTACCGGCACCTGCACTAGATGAGCTAATTCAAAAAGTGCGCGACTTAGACATGGATGAGATTCGAAAAGAAATTGAAGCTGCCGGTGGCGAGCTTGGCGACGTCTCTGAGCCACAGGCATAGTTGATGCCAAAAATTCAGAACAACTCGCTGGCGATGGTTGCAACTGTTGCCCTGGTTGGAGTTCTTGCATCATTCATTGGGCTTTTTGATCCAAGCACTTGTGCGGATGTGCAGGCCGAGGGTTGGACCTCCTGCGAATCAATTGCACGTGATCGCGAAATTGGCTCCTGGGTTTTGCTCGGCGCATCCCTTTTGGGCTTTGCTCTCTCATTTGTGCCGCGTAAATCCCGCAAGTAGGCTCGAGTAATGCACAAAGTCAATGAGGACACCGTAGCTCTTCGCGAAAAGGTTTTTGCCTACGCAAGACAACGCCTAGAGTACGACCCAGCCCCTCTTGACGGACCACAGTCTCCAGAGTGGCTTCGTGCCAATGCGGGCATCACAATTTCCGAATCTGGAATCGGTGGCGAGAAAGCTCTCGAATTATTCAGTGAGGTGCTTGCCCCTTCAACAATTTCAACTGACCACCCAAACTACTTATCGTTCATACCTTCAGCGCCAACCGAGGCTTCCAAGTTATTCGACTTGATTGTTTCAGCCTCTGCAATTTACGGCGGATCCTGGATGGAAGGAGCCGGTGCAGTATTTGCCGAAAACGAAGTTCTAAGTTGGTTGGCTAAAGAAGTTGGTTTACCAAACACCGCTGGTGGAGTTTTTGTTCAAGGTGGAACACTGGGCAATTTGAGCGCGCTTGTCGCTGCGAGGCATCAGGCAAAAGCCAAACTCAAAGAACAAAACCTGCCCGAGCCAACTAAATGGAAATTCATTTGTTCTTCAGAAGCGCATTCATCACTAAAGGCCGCTGCCGCAGTAATGGATGTGGAAATAATCAAAGCTCAAGCTGACCCAACCGGACACCTGCGCGGGGATGCGGTTGCCGCGGCGCTGAAAGAAGCCGGTAATGGAGTGTTTGCGATTGTTGCTACCGCAGGAACAACCAATTTTGGAATCCTCGACAGGCTGCATGAAATTGGCACCGTCGCTAACGAAAACAACATTTGGTTCCACGTCGATGGAGCCTACGGTTTGGCTGGAATCCTGTCCGAGGAAAACCGCGCGAAATTTGCAGGCACAGAGCTGGCCGATAGTTTTATCGTGGATCCGCACAAGTGGTTATTCGCGCCGTTTGATGCTTGCGCGCTGGTTTACAGAAACCCCGATGTGGCTCGCGCGGCACACACCCAGCACGGTGAATACCTAGACGCTCTGACAGACTCGGGTGACTGGAACCCATCTGATTACGCTTACAACCTAACTCGCAGACCAAGAGGGTTACCGCTTTGGTTCTCGCTGGCAACCCACGGGGTTGCAGCCTACCGAGATGGCGTAACCCAAAATATTGCGCTGGCTTCACAAATAGCTGAAGAAATCCGTACTCGTGGAGACCTAGAACTTGTGCGCGAGCCAGAATTATCGGTCGTGGTATTCACGAAGAACGGCTGGGAACTCTCAGACTACGAGCGTTGGTCAAATAAATTGCTTGAACGTGGCGAAGCATTTGTAGTGCCAAGTTCCCACCAGGGAAAACCAAACGCAAGGTTTGCAATCGTAAATCCGCGCACAGAATTCAGTGCGCTGGTAGCAATCCTTGACAGCATGAATGAAAAGTAGGAAAAAGTGAAACTAACTCTGGCGCCCGCACTCACTCCACTATCGCGAGTAAAAGAATCTAAGCGCACTCCCCTGCGTGTGGCACTGGTTCAAACCAAGTGGCACGACGATCAAAGCCAGCACCTAGCGAAACTTAACGAAGGCATAAAATTGGCTGCCGATAACGGTGCAAAAATCGTCTGTCTTCAGGAGCTAACTCTTAGCCGCTATCCCGCTGATCAAAAACCAACTGGTGTGCCCAACGAGCTTGCCGAACCGCTAGAGAGTGGCCCAACCTATACTTTTGCTTCGGAAGCTGCCAAGAAGCACAACATTTTTGTGCACGCATCTCTATATGAGTTTCACGACATGGCCGATGGCCGAGCATTGAACACCGCCATCATTGTTGGGCCAGACGGATCAATCGTTTCAAGAACTCCAAAATTGCACATTCCCGTGACTGCTGGATACTACGAAGACAAGTACTTTGCCCCAGGACCAGCAACCGGCAAACCTTATCCGGTTTACGACATTGAGTTCGGAAACACCGATGCGCAATTTGGATTGCCGACCTGTTGGGATGAATGGTTCCCTGAGGTTGCTCGCAACTACAGCTTGCGAGGTGCGGAGGTTCTGGTTTACCCAACCGCGATTGGTTCAGAGCCTGACCATCCTGATTTTGATACAGAGCCGCTTTGGCGACAGGTAATTGTAGGAAACGCAATTGCAAACGGAACATTCATGATTGTGCCTAATCGCTATGGCAACGAAGGTGCGTTGAATTTTTACGGTAGCAGTTTTATCTGCGATCCTTACGGTCGAGTACTGGCAAGAGCAGGCCGTGACGAAGACGAAGTCCTGGTGGCAGATCTTGATCTTGATCAACGCAGAGACTGGCTAGATCTTTTTCCATTCTTGGCTACTCGCCGACCTGACACCTACGACATGCTTACCGAGCCGGTAGTTAATCGCCGTACTGAAAATGGCGACGGCGAAGACGGCGGCATTGCTGGAGTTTCTTACTAATGAGCAATTGGTTTATGCCCGCCGAGTGGGTTGAACACGACCGCACTTGGATGGCCTGGCCGTCATCGGGTTACACGCTCGGCGAAACAAGTGAGGATTGGGCCGAAGCCCGCGCCACCTGGGCGGCTGTTGCGAACGCAGTTATTAAATTTGAACCAGTTTCAATGCTTTGCGAACCTAAAGACTTTGAAATTGCTAAATCGTTTCTTGATACACGTGTGGAACTTGTTGAAGCAGAGCTTGACGATGCTTGGATGAGAGACATCGGCCCTACTTTTGTTAAGAATGCTGCGGGTGAATTAGCCGCGGTGAATTGGATTTTTAACGGTTGGGGCGCGCAGCCTTGGGCAAGTTGGGAAAAGGATTCAAAAATTGCCTCACACATCGCAGATGCAGTCAAAGTACCAAGGCTAGATTCCAAGCTAATCAACGAGGGCGGCGGCATCCATGTAAACGGCGAGGGGGCGGTTCTACTTACAGAAACCGTTCAACTTGGCGAAGGGCGCAATTCAACCTGGTCAAGAGCTGAAGTGGAAGCAGAAGTTCACGACAAGCTTGGCACCACGGAGGCAATTTGGTTACGCAGAGGATTGACTCGCGATTACGACGAGTTTGGTACGCGAGGACACGTTGACATCGTTGCCTGCTTTGCAGGCCCAAACAAGATTTTGTTTCACAACCAGGAAAACGAAAATCATCCCGACTTTTCAGTCAGCCACGAGGTGAAACGAACGCTTGAAGAACATGGCGGCTTCGAATTGATTCCAATTGCAGCACCCACTGTGCTGAGGGACGATGAAGGTTTCGTTGATTACAGCTACATCAATCACTACCTTGTGAACGGTGGAGTAATTCTCTGCGGCTTCAACGATCCAAATGATGAGCGTGCCGTAGCCGCACTGCAGCTTGCCTACCCAGACAGAAAAATAGTTTTGGTGGACGCTCGTCCGCTATTTGCCCGCGGCGGCGGAATTCACTGCATCACTCAGCAGCAACCAGCGTAAATTTACGCGATTGCTTCTTTTAGTTCCTGAAAAGGTAATTCAGGAAATGCGTGGGTAACTCCCGCGTAAGTAACTTTTCCGGCATGTGTGTTCAATCCCTTAGCCAGAGATTCATCAGACGCAAGCGCTGCCTTCCAGCCCTTCTCCGCTAATGCCACAACGTATGGAAGCGTCGCGTTAGTAAGAGCACGAGTTGAAGTTGCTGGAACTGCTCCCGGCATATTTGCAACGCAGTAGTAGATGCTGTTGTGAACCTTGTAGGTAGGGTCATCGTGAGTTGTAGCCCTTGAGTTTTCGAAGCAGCCGCCCTGGTCAATTGCAATATCAACCAAGACTGAGCCCGGCTTCATGCCCTTAACCATTTCATCGGTCACTAGCTTTGGAGCTTTCTCCCCTGGAATCAAAACCGACCCAATTACCAAGTCGGCGTCTTTCAATTGCTCAGCGATTTCATAGGCGGTAGAAACTCTGGTTCTAACCTGTCCGCCAAAGCGAGCATCCAGTTCGCGCAACTTTGGCAAAGAGATATCAATCACAGTTACTTCAGCTTGCATACCCAACGCCATCGTTGCCGCGTGCTCACCTGCAACGCCGCCACCGATAACAACAACCTTTGCCTTTGGTGCGCCAGGAACTCCACCCATAAGAACTCCGCGGCCACCCTCATTTTTCATAAGTTGATATGCGCCAATTTGTGCCGACAATCGGCCTGCTACTTCGCTCATCGGTTGTAGAAGAGGAAGTGCGCGATTCGGAAGCTGAACAGTTTCGTATGCGATCGCGGTGGTTCCGGCAGCAAGAAGTGCTTCGGTGCACTCGCGAGAAGCGGCTAGGTGTAGGTAGGTGAAGAGAACCTGATCTGCGCGCATGAGTTTGTACTCTGCCTTGATTGGCTCCTTGACCTTTAGAAGAAGATCGCCGACTGCCCAAATTTCTTCAGCAGTGGCAAGAATCTTTGCGCCCTGGGCTGCATAATCGGCATCCTCAAAACCTGAACCTAGGCCCGCGCCGGATTGAATAAAGACATCGTGGCCTCTTCGGGTGAGTTCGTGGACTCCTGCAGGCGTAATGGCTACACGGTTTTCATTGTTCTTGATTTCGGTTGGGATACCTACGCGCATTTTTATAACTCCTTGTGAATTTAGGTAAATTCTGCAAGAAATTCATTACAAACAGATTACAACCGCAGATTCAGCAATAAATCCGCTAAATTGGGTAAAAGATTCAAATTGAAAGGCAAAAACCCAGATGGGAATGAATAATCTGCAAGCAGACCTCGATGAAATCGATCACGAGCTCTTGAGACTACTGACGCAAAATTCGCGGATGACCAACGCAGACTTGGCCGCTGCCGTGGGAATCGCCCAATCTACTTGCATCACCAGGGTTAGGTCACTCGTTTCGCGAGGAGTAATAAGTGGTTTCACCGCCAACGTTGACCCCGCGGCCGTAGGCCTCTCCAGTCAGGTACTCATTTCGGTAACCCTTCGTGCCGGAGCTCGTTCTCATTTGGCCGACTTTATGAAGGAGATGCGAAATCTACCTGAGGTAATTCAAGTGTTCTTTCTCGGCGGCTCTGAAGATTTCATCGTTCACCTTGCGGTTCGCGACAATGACCACGTCAGGGAATTTGTGCTTGAGAACTTATCAAGCAATGCGACTGTTGCATCGACTCGAACCAACATGGTTTTCGAACATTTCCACAAGGGCCCTGTGGCTTAGGCTTTGAACATGACCCTGCCAATTGCCGAAGACCTACCGAAAGCCATCAAGCACCTAGAGCTTTTAGTCTTTCAATCATTCGATGAAGAAGATGCTTGGACGCTGGGTAGCGCTCTTAGAGAAGAAGCTATTCAAATTGGCAAAGGTGTTGCTATTGAAATCACACGCGGTTCAGAGCAGTTATTTTTCACCCTTATGCCCGGTGCGGATCAAGTTAACGTGGACTGGATTCGAAGAAAAAGGAATCTCGTAAATCTGACCAAGAAAAGTTCTTACGAGACCGGATTGCAAATAAAGTTTTTTGAAACGCCAGCGGAAACTGTTGATTTGAATTACGACGACTACGCCTGGCATGGCGGCGGTTTTCCAATAGTTCTGGGTAATGGCGAACACGTGGCAACCGTGGTGGTTTCTGGCCTACCTCAGCGTGCCGATCACAAGCTAGTTACAGACGTTATCGCAAAATTTCTGTCAATCGATTTGGGCAAAAACGCTCTGTAAAACACTAAGCCTTCAGTGCAGACTCGATAGCCTCGATAACCTCAGGCGCATCGGGCTTAGTCTTTGGTCTAAAACGCTGAATTTCACCATTCGGCAAAACTAGAAACTTTTCAAAATTCCACATCACGGGCCCAGCCAGACCGGCAGAATCTTTGGCCTTCACTAACTCTTTGTAAAGCTCGTGCCTGCCTCGTCCATTGACTTTGATTTTCTCGGTCATTGGAAAAGTGACTCCCCAGGTTGCAGAGCAGTAGTCGCCGATTGCCTCATTGGAGCCGAGTTCCTGCATGAACTGATTTGAAGGCATTCCCAAAACGGTGAAACCCTGCCCCGAATACTTTTTTTGCAGTGCCTCTAAGGCCTCATACTGCGGGGTCAATCCGCAACGCGATGCCACATTGACCACGAGTACGGTCTTTCCGGCAAATTCGGCGAAGGTGGTCTTTCGACCGTCCAACATGGTCAATTCAGCTTCTTTTAGGCTCATGGGGTTATCAATCCCTAATCAGGCATAGTTATTCCGACTAACCTTGTATCTATGTCAAAGGTTCTTGAATCCCTCCCGGTTGGTGAAAAAGTAGGTATCGCCTTCTCAGGCGGCCTGGATACGTCCGTTGCGGTGGCCTGGATGCGCGAAAAAGGCGCTATTCCTTATACCTACACTGCGGATTTAGGTCAGTACGACGAAGATGACATCCAGTCCATCCCAGATCGCGCAAAGGAATACGGCGCTGAGCAGGGTCGCCTAATTGACTGTCGAGCCGCACTGGTTCGCGAAGGTTTCGCCGCAATCGCCTGTGGAGCATTCCACATCCGAACCGGTGGCAAGGTTTACTTCAACACCACCCCATTAGGCCGTGCAGTGACAGGAACCATGTTGGTTCGCGCTATGCACGAAGATGGGGTCGACATCTGGGGTGATGGATCCACCTATAAAGGTAACGACATTGAACGCTTCTATCGCTATGGACTCTTGGCGAACCCGGTGCTGCGCATTTACAAGCCTTGGCTTGACAGCACCTTCGTCTCTGAACTTGGTGGCCGTCACGAAATGTCCGAGTGGCTTCAGGCACGCAAACTTCCTTACCGCGCTTCTGTTGAGAAGGCCTACTCAACTGACGCAAACATGTTGGGGGCGACTCACGAAGCAAAGGACCTAGAACTTCTTAGTTCCTCAATGGAACTTGTAAGCCCAATCATGGGCGTGCGTTTCTGGGATTCTTCCGTGCAGATCGAAAGCGAAGACGTCACCATTACTTTCAAGCAGGGTGAGCCAGTAGCAATCAATGGCAAAGACTTCAAGGATCAAGTTGAACTGTTTCACGAGGCCAATGTCATCGGTGGACGTCACGGCCTAGGCATGTCTGATCAAATTGAAAACAGAATTATTGAAGCAAAGAGCCGCGGAATTTACGAGGCGCCTGGAATGGCTCTCATCCACATTGCTTACGAACGCCTGATATCTGCAATCCACAATGAAGACACCGTTGCGAACTATCACAACGAAGGCCGCAAGATGGGTCGTTTACTTTACGAAGGCCGTTGGTTGGATCCACAAACTTTGATGTTCCGTGAATCACTAACCCGTTGGGTTGCGTCGGCAGTAAATGGCTCCGTGACATTGAGGCTTCGCCGCGGCGATGATTACTCGATTGTTGATACTCGTGGAGAAAACTTTAGCTACCACCCAGAAAAGCTCTCAATGGAGCGCAATGAAGATTCTGCATTTGGGCCGGAAGATCGCATTGGTCAATTGACTATGCGAAATCTGGATATTGCAGATACCCGTCAAAAGTTGGATCTCTATCGCAAACAGGGTCAGCTTGATGGCGGGCAGTTCGAACTTACGTAAAGGAGATCCAATGAAGGTGCACGGAAAAGTTGTATTGATAACGGGCGCCGGAAGTGGAATGGGGCGAGACTTAGCCCTCGAACTTTCTCGTCGTGGCGCTCGCGTTGCCCTTGTTGATTTTCGTCAAGAAACCCTTCTTGAAACCGGTGGATTGGTTGGTAAGCAGGGTGGCGAGTTTTCAACCCACTTACTCGACGTCAGCGATCGCGAAGCGGTTGCCATGCTTCCAGAGCAGGTTACAACTGCACTGGGTGAAGTGGATGTTCTAATAAATAACGCTGGGATCATTCAGCCGTTCGTAAAGGTGAATGATCTTTCACTGAAAGACGCAGACCACGTAATGGAAGTGAACTTTTCAGGACCACTCTCACTAATTAAGGCTTTCCTCCCCGCACTTCTGAAGCGACCCGCTGCACACATTCTGAATGTTTCATCAATGGGCGCCTATGCTCCTGTTCCAGGGCAGAGCGTCTACGGCGCATCGAAGGCAGCAATCAAACTTTTGACCGAAGGTCTGCGTTCAGAACTTTTAGCAACGAACGTAGGTGTGACTATCGCTTTCCCTGGCGCAATCAACACCAACATTGCTGTCAACTCAGGGATGAAAATACCTGCAGGTGCAGCCTCGAACAGCAAAATCAAGATGACCGAATCACCGTTGGCTGCAAAATTGATGGTTGATGCGATTGAAAATAACAGGCCACGAGTATGTATCGGCCAGGATTCAAAAATTATGGACTTGCTTACACGCATCAATCCTGTGTGGGCAGCGGGAATCATCTATAAACAAATGGCAACACTTCTCAAGTAATTTCCAACAAAACAAAGGAGTTCCAAATGGCAAAGAAAGTTCGAACCACCGCTGAGCAAATTACCAGGCTGAGAAAATACAACGTGGTGGCGGGATTCCTACACCTAATTCAGGCCAGTGTTTTTGGTTTCTTCCTTACCCAACTGGACTACCAGGTACTTTTCGGGACCACCGTGGATTACATGACCGGTCCCCCAGGATCACCTTTACCTCCAGAGCGCGTTGTGCTCTTTGAAATCAACCTTGGTATCGGAGTTGTTGCCTTCTTATTCTTATCAGCACTCTTCCACTTTCTGATTTCCTCTCCTACCTTCTACCCTCGCTATGCAGCAGGGTTGCAGAAGAATCACAACTATTTCCGTTGGGTTGAGTACTCCCTTAGCTCTTCACTAATGATTTGGCTAATTGCCCAGCTGACTGGGATCTCCGATTTTGCTGCTCTGGTTTCAATCTTTGCCGTAAACGCTTCGATGATCTTCTTTGGCGCTTTACAAGAAAAGTATGAAGTACCTGGCAACGGAAAAGGATTGCCGTTCATCATGGGTTCCATGACAGGAATTGTTCCTTGGCTTCTGATTGGGCTCTACACCCTGCAGCCAGGCTCAACCAACGCAGCTGAAGTTCCAGGTTTCGTAATCGGAATCATTGTCTCGCTATTTGTGTTCTTCAACACCTTTGCGATCAACCAGGCACTGCAGTACAAGCAGATTGGCTCTTGGGCGAACTACCTCAAGGGCGAGCGAACCTACATCACGCTTTCACTAGCTGCAAAAAGCATCCTTGCTTGGCAGGTATTCTCGGGAGCCATAATTCCAGCACTAACCGCTTAGTACTAACTGGTTTTGTTTAGCCAAGAAAGCACTTCTTGGCTAAATAATTCTGGATTTTCTTCCTGAGGTAGATGCGCTGTCTTTGGAATGATTACCAATGAATTGTTTGGAATTATTTTTGAGAGCTTTACAGTGTCTTCAGTTGGCACCACCGTATCGAACGCACCAGATATAAGAAGTGTCGGCATGTTCAGTGACGCAGCGTTCTCAAGAAACTGATTCTCTCTTGGGGCATTGGTAAATTCCCAAAAAGCTTTTTCCCAGCCAAATATTTTTAGCGGAGCGTTGTAACCAGCAATTACTTTTTGGGTTAGCTGGCTCTTGTCGTAATAGCTTTCTTCAAGAAGCGCGTTGCCACTGCTGGCAATCCCCTGAACTAAAGCTGGCCCTAGCGCCTCTATCTGCGGGATGACCCTGAGTGAACTTAGCCAGGATGCGCCGCCGGAATTGAACACTGCCGGAGCCACCAAAATCAATCGATCTACCAGATCTGGATTAACCCTCGCGAACTCCGCTGCCAGCAAGCCACCCGCCGAATGACCTGCAACAACTACTTCACGATTCTTCGCGTACGTCTTGATCAGACCCTTAAGGATTTCCATATTGCCGGCAAATCCATAAGGGTTTTCTCCGCTCCAGCTGGTTGGCCTATCAGTAAAACCAAACGCTGGTCGATCGTAGGCGACAACATCACCAACGGTGCTGAGCGAAGACATGACATCTCGCCAAGAAAAAGTACTGGCACCAAAACCATGCAACAAGAAAATTACAGGGACTTCACCCAGGACTTTCGTTTCACCGGAGTAATCAGAGGTTGAAACATGAACATTGAGGTCCTCAAATTTCGAGAACTCTGCCCCCTGTCCAGCTGCCTCAAGATTTGAGACGGTGCCACTTGACTTGAAGGGAAATGCCAGAGGAACGACTAGAAAAGCAACCACGCCCGAGGCCAGTGCCAGCAGCATGATTCGTCTAAAAGTACGCATGTTAGAACTATAGATAAAAAAAATGAGCGCCCTCGGCAGGAATCGAACCTGCGACCAAGAGATTAGAAGGCTCTTGCTCTATCCACTGAGCTACGAGGGCTGGCTCTAGACTTTTGAACCGCCCCTAGTTTATCCGCCTAATTACTTCTCGTTCTCTGTTCTGGAGAGCCTCTGTGAGACATACACCGGAATCAAGGACATCACAATGACAACGGTGGCGACCACATTTACTACCGATGCCTGGTTTGGCCTGGACATCTCCTTCAGGATCCATAGCGGCACCGTGTCGACGCCGGGCGGAGCAGTGAAGATAGTTACTACAACCTCGTCGAAACTAAGGGCAAATGCCAGCAGCGCTCCAGCCGCAAAAGCGGTTCTGAATTGCGGGAAAGTGACAAGGCGGAAAGTCCCCCACAGTCCCTGACCTAAGTCCATTGAGGCTTCTTGCAGAGATGGGTTCATCCTCTTTAATCTGGCAAATACATTGTTGAAAACCATAACTATGCAGAAGGTTGCGTGGGCGACAATCATTCCAAAATAACCAAGTTGGATACCGGCTGGTCCCAGGAAATTACTGTACGTGTTGCTGAAGGCAACACCAGTTACGACGCCAGGTAGCGCGATAGGAAGAACCACAAGAAGGTTGACCGTGCCCTTACCAAAGAATTCGTACCTGCTTAGGGCAAAAGCTACCAGTGAGCCAAGAATCATGGCGATAAGCATTGCTCCAAAGGCGACCAATGCTGAGTTTAGAAGCGCCGTTCTAATCTCTTGAGATTCAAAAGCAACTGGCCACCATTTCATTGAAAAATTCTGAATTGGCCATGAAGAAATCTGATCCTGATTAAACGCATTGAGAATCAGTACAAAAAGTGGCGCATAAATAAATATGAGCACAACTGCGACAATCAAGCTCAAAGAGAGTTTTGACATTCTGGAAAATCTGAGCATGATCTATAGTCTTTCCAGCGAGCCAGTTCGCCTAGCAACCATTAGGTACATGACTACAAAAGCAATTGGAACCATTGAAAACGCAGCAGCCACCGGCGGATTCAAATTAATATTTGAAGCAATAACCGAACCAATCATCTGTGTCGTTCCGCCAACGAAGCGCGCGGCGAGATAATCACCCAGACTCAAAGAGAATGTGAAGACACTGCCAGCAATTATTGCTGGCGTAATAAGTGGAATCACCATTCGAAAAACCGTAGCCCAGCCCTTTGCACCCAGGTCGGCTGAGGCATCGAATAGATTACTCGGTAGTTGTCGAATTGCAGTGAAAACAGGAAGAGCCATGTATGGGAACCAGAGGTAAGCCAGAGTAAGGATGGTAACTGGAATTCCAAAACCGGGACCTCGGATGCCAAAAGGTTCCAGCAACCAATTGAAGAAACCTTGCTCGGTAAATGTCAGCCTCATCGCAAGAAGCTTTACGAGGTACCCCGCCCACAGAGGAAGTGTCACAGCGACAGCAAGAAAACTTCGAAGCCACGGACTGGCAATCTTTGCCATAAAGATTCCAAGTGGAACAGCAAACAGGATTGTTAAGAGAGTTACCGCTAAGGCAATTCCAAGTGTTCGGATGGATGTCGAAAGATACGCAGGTACAGTGAAAATATTTACAAAGTTTTCGAGTGTAAATCCTGGAATGACTTTTGATGTATACGGATCAATAAACCAGAACGCTGTGATTAGCAGCAAGAATAGAGAAATTATGTAGATCCCGACCAACCACGTCAGCGGGAGGGAGAGAAGTGCACCGAGGCGCATTTTTGGATTCTTAAAGAGAAAAGATGACATTGGTCTTGCCGGCGCCTTGCTGACAGTTCGCACTATTGTCACCTCTCTTTCGTTTGAATTTGGGTGTTTGCCGGGTGAGGTCACGACCCCACCCGGCAAAGCAACTTAGTTACTAACCCTTAACAGTTACCCAGGCGCTGGTCCAGTCCTGGAAACTCGTGCACTTCACATCGGTGCGTCCATCAACACACTCCTCAATTGGAGTAGTCCATGGCCAAACCTTAGCGAAGAACTCTTCGTCTTCCGCTGCGAACTGATCACAGTGAGCCTGTGCCTCTGCACTTGTAGAACAGAACGCGATGTTTGCCGGAGCCATACCAAAGTTCATGGCAATTGCACCGTTCACATCAGCTTGGCTGGTGTAGTTCATCCATGCGTAAGCACAGTTTGAGTTAGGTGATGTTGTCGATAGAAGCCATGCGTCATACCAACCTGTAGATCCTTCAATTGGAAGTGTGGTCTTTAGGTTTTCTTTACCCGCGAACTTCTTCAGAACTTCCCAAGAAGTTCCCACAACGGTGTTTCCGCCAACAAATGAGGTGATCTGTGCCACTGGATCTGACCAGTACTCGCCAACAATCTTGTTTTGCTGCTTTAGTAGATCTACGGCAGCGGCCAGCTGAGTCTCATCTAGTGCGTATGGGTTCTTGATGTTTAGTTCTGGCTTGTGATACATCAAGTACACGGCCGCATCTGCGATGTAAATCGGAGCGTCGTACGCGGTGATTTTGCCAGCATATGGGCTATCTGCTTCCCAAACAACGTCCCAGCTCTTCGGGGCTTCCCCGGTCACATCAGAGTTGTATTGAAGCAAGTTAGCGCCACGACCGATAGGAACACCATAAGGTTTTCCATTTACGGTGTCATAGATTTGACCCTTCATGCCAGAAGCAATCTCGTCGCTGAAGTTAGGGATCAGCTCAAGATTTAGTGGAGCTACGTCGCCTCCAACAATTAGACGAAGGGCTGCGTCACCAGATGCAGAAACTATGTCGTAGTCGCCCGTACGCATCAAGGTGACCATTTCATCGCTCGTACCTGCAACACGCGGCTTTACAACGCAGCCAGTATCGGCAGTGAATTTGTCGGTCCAAGCTGGCTCAACAAATCCTGACCAGTTCACAATGTTAAGTTCGCCTTCGAACTCGCCAAGAGCTGTTTTCATTGGAACATCTGGAACAGTTAGCTTTAGTTCTCCCGAGCTAGTTGCGCAACCGGAAAGAACCATAATTCCTGCTGCAAGAAGCGCAGGAACCATTAACTTCTTTCTATTCATTCTTGTTTCCTCTCATTATTGATTTGGAATCTTGGCTACATGGTCCTTGCGGAACGAAGCCAAAACCTTGTTGCCGATTTCTAGGCCAATATCTTGGCCCAGCAGCTCTTCATTTAGTTTGGTCGCGATAATTCGCACACCATCATCTGACTCAAGCACAAATAAAGTGTTTGCCCCCGTGTAGGCAGCGTCAACAATTCTTGCCTTGACTCCAATTTCACTCTTTGAAATTTTTGTGTTCACATCTGAAAGCTTGATGCGCTCTGGTCGAATGTTTACCAAATCTGGTGAACCAAAAATTGCTTCAGCAGATTTTCCTGAAATAAGGTTCGAAACACCGAGAAAGCTTGCGACAAAAGCAGAAGCTGGATTTTCGTATACCTCTCGAGGGCTGCCTATCTGCTCGATTTTGCCTGCATTGAAAACTGCAATTCGGTCACTCATCCTCATAGCCTCTTCTTGATCATGGGTGACAAAAATGAATGTGATGCCGGCTTCCCTTTGAATTCGCTTTAGTTCAACCTGCATCTCTTCGCGTAATTGCTTGTCAAGTGCCCCAAGTGGTTCATCGAGTAAAAGGACCCTCGGGCGCAGGACTAAAGCGCGAGCGAGCGCAATGCGTTGACGTTGGCCACCCGATAGTTGATGGGGTAAGCGATCTGCAAGGTGAAGCAATTTCACAGAATCCAAAGCTTCTGACGCCAACTTAGCTCTCTCAGGCCTTGGAACATTTCTTGCTTTCAAGCCATACTCAACGTTTTTTTGGATGCTCAGGTGCGGGAATAGCGCGTAATCCTGAAAAACAGTGTTTACATCTCGATCAAATGGGGCAAGAGCTGTGACATCACTGCCCTCAAGATGAATGGATCCACTTGAAGCAAATTCAAAGCCGGCAATTATTCGGAGCACAGTGGTTTTTCCGGAACCGGAAGGGCCAAGCATTGAAAAAAACTCCCCCTGAGGGATTTCTAAGTCAAGATTTACGACGGCATTCACATCTCCGAAGGATTTGTGGATGGATTGAAGCTTTACAGCTGTGTTTCTAACACCTGAGCCGGTAGCGCGTTGAACCAAAATATCACCCTGTAGTCCTAGGCCAGGTCTCGTCATCGAGCCAGCCGTGTTTCTAAAGCCTAACCTTGTCAATTCCCAGAGGTTCGCTGAAGGTGCTACAAATAGGTTTCATTTTGATAAAGGTTTCTAAGTTTCTCCAGCCAGCGGTTAAGCTCAAAAACTGCACTCGGTCCTGCGGAGATAGAGTTAGAGCGTGATTATGCGCCTACTGACCATTTCAAGACCAGTTCTCTGGATCAACACCATTGGAACCAC
>JBEGUG010000098.1:0-3565 GCA_041179005.1 Actinomycetota bacterium
ATGCTGACAAGGGGGAGTCTCCTCTGAAAATTATCGGAATTGGATTTTCGATGGCGTCATTGCCTAGATGTAAACGGCATTTTTGAGGCTGAATCATCCCTGCAGGCCAAGTTCCGTCTGGCCTCAAGTCTACACGCCGAAGGATTTCTGCCCGGTCGCAAATACGGCGATGTTGGAGCATTTAGAATTGAAGAACATGGCCACTCCAACCAAAACAATTTCAACACCCCAAAAAGGTACGTCTGGGGTGGGGTTTGTGGGCAAGGCCAAGGCTTATTTTGCGCTTACAAAGCCAAGAGTTATCGAGCTTTTGCTCATCACGACCCTGCCGACCATGATTCTAGCCAAGGGCGGATTGCCTGATTTTGGACTTGTCTTGGCCACGCTATTCGGCGGTGCGCTCAGTGCCGGTTCGGCAAATGCCTTCAACTGCTATATCGACACAGATATCGACAAAATCATGGGTCGCACCAAGAATCGACCGCTGGTCACTGGAGAGCTCTCAAAAACAGAAGCCCTGGTTTTTTCTTGGACCATAGGCGCCATGTCAGTGCTCTGGCTGGGTCTGCTGGTCAACTGGCTGGCATCCCTAATTTCTCTAGCTGCACTTCTTTTCTACGTCTTTATTTACACCCTTTTGCTAAAGCGCCGAACTCCACAAAACATTGTTTGGGGTGGGGCAGCGGGAGCAGCTCCTGTCCTAATCGGTTGGGCGGCAGTCAACAATGAACTCTCAGCGGCTGCCTGGGTTCTTTTCCTAGTGATTTTTCTTTGGACACCTCCGCACTACTGGCCGCTATCTGTCAAATACAAAGCCGACTACGAGATGGCAAAAGTTCCAATGCTGCCGGTGGTTAGAAGTACCAAGACCGTAGTTTCGCAAATCGTAATTTACTCTTGGGCCGTAGCGGCTAGCACTCTGTTGCTAATACCTGTTGCAAACATGGGCCTCATCTACGCAATAACTGCGGTGGCTGGCAGTGCGTGGTTTGTCTTAGCTGCACACCGACTGCACCGCGAAGGAATGCAAGGTGAATTGAAGAAACCGATGAACCTATTTCATCTGTCGAATCTTTATCTGACTGCTCTTTTCGTTGCCGTGGCAGTTGACGCACTCGTTCACATTTCGCTCTAACGAATTAAAGCTTCTGAACTTTTATTTCTTCCAACCTTGCCAGTGATTCTGCACGCTCGATTGCGTGATCCACAATTGGCGCCGGGTATCCGTTTGTCAAACCATCAACCAGCAGCCACGGTTCGTGTACAGATTTGTCTTGAATGTGTGAGAGCTCTGGAATGTACTTACGCACATAATTTCCATCGGGGTCAAATTTGTAGCCCTGCATGATGGGATTGAAGATTCGATAATAAGGACTCGCATCTGTTCCACAGCCTGCAGTCCACTGCCAACCGTGTGAGTTAGACGCCGGGTCAAAATCGCTCAGGTTTTCTTCGAACCACTTCGCGCCAAGCTGCCACTCAAGATGAAGATCCTTGATTAGAAAAGATGCCACAATCATGCGGACTCGATTGTGCATCCAACCAGTTGCTAATAACTGCCGCATGCCAGCGTCGACCATTGGATAGCCGGTTTTGCCCTGTTGCCATGCCAGCAATTTTGACTTCGCTTCGGCGCCAGAGTCGTATCGCATTCTCTTGAAACGTGGTTCGTAGTAATCATCAGCAGTGTGTGGATTGTTCCAAAGCACGTCGGCATAAAACTCACGCCAGGCAATTTCTTTGCGGTAAACATTCTCGCCTGCGGAATCGCCTAGTTGAGAAAGAATTGTTCGCGGATGAATTTCTCCGAATGCAAGGGCGTGGCTTAGGTGTGACGTTCCACTTAGGTCAGCGCGGTTTCTAAATTCGTCATATTTATGCAACGCACGTTTCTTGAATCGCTCAAAAGTTCGCAGTGCGAAAGCTTCGCCCGCCTTTACTTCAAACGGTGAAGCCTTGGTTGGTTCTGGTCTGCCGTGACAATCAATCGGTTCGATCCATTCGAAATCTTCAATAAGTTCAACCGGAGCCGACCATCCTGCTTTGAACCAATTGTTGAAAAACGGTGTGTACACGCGATATGGCGTGCCATCATCCTTGATCACGGTGCCCGGGGCTACTGCGTAGTAACTGTCGTCTAACTGCAGAAAAATTCCTGCAGCTTTGAGATCTAGGCCAACTTGGTTTTGCTCTGCAATTCCAGCCGGATCAAATGACCGCGTAGCGTGCACAATCTTTGCAGAAGCGGAATTCGCAGCCTCAAGGATCGCTGCCGAAATCTTTCCTGTTTCAGTTTGCTGAATAACCAACTTGCGATCCATCGATGCGCCAAGTGCTTCGAGGCTTGCATTTAGTGACCATTGTCGAATTCCACTGAGTTCTTGAAAAGCAGTTTTTTCCAAGACGTACAGGCCGCAAACTTTTTTATCACCGTCGGTTATTGCGCCAACAATCGCAGCATTCAAGGCAATGTTGTCTTGGAGCCGAAGGTCCCTTCTAAACCAGAAAACTCTTGCCATCTGTTTGCCTTAGGCGTTGGACTTCATCGCGGTTGGTTTGCCTCTGATTGCTAGCCACTGCAGCGTAAGCAGCGCGCAAATCACAGAAGCCCCAAGCATGTGCAGCGCAACCAGCGCCGGCGGAACACCCAGGCGAGCTTGAAGCACACCGATAATTGCTTGCGCGATCGAGACGACTAAAAGAAGCCCGCTGACCTTCAGTTGATAGCTGCGCTCTTGACCTTTATCGCGTCTAGCTAGTAGCACTAGTTGAACTAGGTTCATCAGCAGCAAGGCATAGCCTGGGTAACTGTGCATGTGCTGCCACAATTCAAGATCTAAGCCATTTCTTGCGCTTTCAGCATCGCCCGAGTGTGGTCCCGCGCCGGTTACCAAGACTCCAACAACAATGGTGACTGCACCAATAAGGGCCACGGGATTCGCTGTGCGCCAAATAGCTAGCGATACCGGGACGTGTACAGGTGGCAATGCTCTGAACAAAAGGAGTGCGGCGAGCGCAATAAGTATTCCACTGAGAATGAAGTGGGCTCCCACGAACCATGGATTCAGCTGAGTTAGAACGGTGAAACCGCCAAGCACCGCTTGAGCCGGAATACCCAAGCCCAATAGAAATGCAGGGATTACCAAGCCTTTGCGAAGTTTCTTGCCCAGGTTAAGAACCGTTAGGAACGTCAGCAATGCAATCAAGGCCAATACGAAGGTCAGCAGTCGGTTGGCAAATTCAATAACCCCGTGAAGACCCATTTCCGGAACCGTGATCAGGGACTCTTCGGTGCACTTTGGCCAAGTTGGGCAGCCCAATCCCGAACCTGTCAGCCTGACTATTCCACCGGTAACCACAATAAGTATCTGGCTGACCAGAGAAGCCCAAACGTATAGCGGGATTCTGGCGCTGGAGACGATTCTCAAGCTGCGGAGCTTAACTAACAACCGGTGAGGCCTTTCTTGGTCAGGTATGTCAAATAACACCCTGCAGAAGTAAACTTGTCTCAGTCTTGAGTTATTTCAGCTCAATCTGACTTCTAGGCAATCTTTACACAAGCCAA
>JBEGUG010000099.1:0-26051 GCA_041179005.1 Actinomycetota bacterium
TTACCGGTTGCTTTTGATTCGTTTTCGGTCATCTATGTTCCTCAAAATGATTGCTGGAACTTATAGATTACTCTCATGAGCCAATCATCTAATGATCAAGCGACCCAAGCGGCCGTCAAAGACGCGATCGACGAAAGGTTTTCTAGTCTCAGGGACCAGTTAATTGCTCTAGCCAGAATTCCCGGCATTGCCTGGGAGTCATTTGATGAATCGGAACTTGAGCGAAGCGCCGAAGCCGTCGCAGCACTTTTCAAGCAGACCCAGATTTTTGACTTCGTTGATATCCGTCGTTCCTCAATTGATGGCAAGCCGGGCGCTCCTGCGATCTTGGCAAAGCGCGCTGCTAAAAATGGCAAACCGCAAATTTTGCTCTATGCACACCACGACGTGCAGCCACCGGGTGACAAGGACGCCTGGAAGACCAAACCTTTCGAGCCAGTTCAGATTGGCAGTCGACTTTACGGCAGAGGAGCGGCCGATGACAAAGCCGGAATCGTCAACCACTTGGCTGCGGTCACCGCCCTCGAACAGATTGCCGGCAAGGATTTTGATTTGGGTCTAACCCTCTTTATCGAGGGAGAGGAAGAGGCGGGTTCACCAACATTTCGAAACTTCCTAACTGAAAATCGAGCCGATCTCGAGGCCGATGTAATCATCGTTGCCGATTCAGGAAACTGGACCGTGGATGTGCCTGCTTTGACCACAACCCTGCGCGGATTGGTTTCTGTGGTTATCGAGGTTTCGACTTTGGACCATGCCCTGCACTCCGGTATGTACGGCGGAGCGGTTCCGGACGCGATGATGGCCATGATTCGGCTTTTGGCCAGTCTGCATAACCCCGATGGCTCGGTCGCCGTATCCGGCTTGGTCGAGACCCAGGCAGATCAGCTTCCATATTCCGCCGAACAATTGGGTTTAGATGCTGGCCTCCTGCCAGATACGACTCAGATTGGGACCGGCAGCATCTTGGATCGAATCTGGACTAAGCCTTCCATTACCGTGATCGGAATCGATGGGCAGTCGGTGGCTTTGTCATCAAATACCCTGTTGCCAAGCGTGAAGGCCAAAATTAGCCTTCGAATTGCCCCAGGCGACGAACCTGAACGAGCTCTTGCGCTCCTTAAGCAGCATTTAGAGGAAAACCTGCCTTTTGGAGCCCAAATTTCCTATGGCGAGACCGAACTGGGGAAGCCTTTTGCCCAAAATACAGCTGGATGGGCAAAAATCGCGGCCGAAGAGGCTCTAGCGGCCGCCTGGGGCAAGAAATCGGTGAATATTGGCATCGGCGGTTCAATTCCGTTCATTGCTGACCTCACCGAGATCTTTCCGAGTGCCCAAATTTTGGTGACCGGGGTAGAAGACCCGGATTCGAGGGCGCATAGCCCAAATGAGTCAGTAGATCTAGAAATGCTCAAGAAAGCAATGGTGGCGGAGACCCTATTGCTGCTTTCGGGGAATGACATTTCAACGCAATAAGTTAGGCTTAGTAGAGGTAAATAGCCAGCAGAAAGGGTCAAAATGACACAGTCACAAACAATTGACAACGGAGTTACCCTTACGGAACAAGCTCAAAGCAAGGTCCGCACGCTAATCGATGCTGAAGGTCGCGATGATTTGCGTCTTCGCGTAGCCGTTCAGCCTGGCGGCTGTTCTGGGCTGATTTACCAGCTTTACTTCGATGAAATCCTGTCAGACGGCGACGTTGTCAAGGAATTTGACGGGGTAGAGGTGGTAGTCGACAAGATGAGCGTTCCTTACCTAGACGGCGCCTCAATCGACTTCGAAGACACCATCCAGAAGCAGGGTTTCACAATTGACAACCCCAACGCAGCCGGTTCTTGCGCTTGTGGAGACTCATTCAGTTAAATTAGAACAATTTTCGAAAACTGCCCTCAAATACTTGGTATTTCGAGGGCAGTTTTCCTTTAAAACCGCGTAGATAGTGTGTTTTATGGCACATATCCGCGAATCTGGAGCGTAGGATAGAGGTTGTTACGATTCGATATTTGAAGGGTCGATTGTGCTAAAAAAGCGTGGTCTTAAGTGGGCAGTATTGCCATTGGCAGCAATGCTGTTTCTAAGTGGCTGTACTCAGCAGGAATTTACTAGGGGCTTTTTGCCTGGAGTTCCGGGGGTAACCAACCACACAGACCGGATTACCGGCCTTTGGACCACCTCATGGATCGTCCTCTGGGGCATCGGCCTCATCGCTTGGGCTCTGATGTTCTACGCGGTTATTGTTTACCGTCGCCGCAAGGGGGACACAGGCCTTCCTCCTCAGCTGCGCTACAACAACCCAATTGAGACCCTATTTACCGTGGTGCCTCTGATCATCACCATTGGGTTCTTTGCCTTCACCGCACGCGACATGGCTGCTATAGAAGAGCCAATCGCCAACCCAGATGTTGAGATCTCTGTAATTGCCAAGCAGTGGAGCTGGGATTTCAACTACGTTGACGCAAACGTTTACTACTCGGGCATTCAGTCGCAGTTCGACGGCGAACTTGGCTCCGAAGCAGAACTTCCAACTCTTTACCTTCCGGTAAACAAGTCGGTCAAACTCAATCTTTCAGCTCGCGATGTAATTCACTCATTCTGGGTTATCGACTTCCTATACAAGAAGGACATGTTCCCAGGTCGCACCAACTACATGTACTTCACTCCACAGGTTGAGGGAACCTACAAGGGCAAGTGTGCCGAACTTTGTGGCGAATACCACTCGATGATGTTGTTCAACGTCAAGGTCGTTTCACAAGCTGAATACGATGCCCACCTAGCAGCTCTTGCAGCTGCCGGAAATGTTGGTCAGCTTGACAACAAGTACGACCGCAACCAAAACCTACCTGGTGACAACCCTGAGATCAGAGGATAACCCCGATGGCTACCGCTACCGCAAGCAAGTCAACCTATGGCACTTCAAAAAAGACCAAGGGTCAGATTCTTGTTGACTGGATTACCACCACTGACCACAAGAAGATCGGGTACCTGTACCTGATCACTTCGTTCATGTACTTCCTCATTGGTGGAGTTATGGCGTTGGTTATTCGCGCTCAGCTCACCGCTCCAGGTCTAAACATTGTTCAGACCAAAGAGCAGTACAACCAACTTTTCACAATGCACGGCACCATCATGCTCTTGATGTTTGCGACACCGTTGTTTGCGGCCTTCGCAAACATTTTGATGCCGGTGCAGATTGGTGCACCCGATGTTGCTTTCCCACGCTTGAACGCAATCGCTTACTGGTTCTACTTCTTTGGTTCATTCGTTGCGGTTGCAGGTTTCTTTACTCCGCAGGGTGCGGCGAGCTTTGGTTGGTTTGCTTACGCTCCACTTTCAAATACCACGTTCTCACCGGGGCTCGGTGGAGACCTTTGGGTCTTTGGTCTAGCGCTCAGTGGTTTTGGAACAATCATGGGTGGTGTTAACTTCATCACTACGATCTTGACCATGCGTGCTCCAGGCATGACCATGTTCCGTTTGCCGATTTTCACCTGGAACACTCTGGTCACATCAATCTTGGTAATCATGTGTTTCCCTCCATTAGCGGCAGCGCTATTCGCACTTGGAGCGGACCGTCGTTTTGAAGCTCACATATTTGACCCGGCGAATGGTGGACCGATGCTTTGGCAGCACCTGTTCTGGTTCTTTGGTCACCCAGAGGTTTACATCCTTGCGCTGCCGTTCTTCGGTATCGTTTCAGAGATTTTCCCGGTCTTTAGCCGTAAGCCAATCTTTGGTTACAAGACTTTGGTTTACGCAACAATCGCGATTGCTGCATTGTCGATGACCGTATGGGCACACCACATGTACGTCACCGGTTCTGTGCTGCTTCCTTTCTTTGCTTTCACGACTATGTTGATTGCAATTCCAACTGGCGTGAAGATATTCAACTGGATTGGAACGCTCTGGAAGGGCTCAATAACTTTTGAGACTCCAATGCTTTACTCTCTAGGTTTCTTGACCACATTCATCTTTGGGGGTCTAACCGGCGTAATTCTTGCTTCACCAGCGCTAGACTTCCACCTTTCAGACAGCTACTTCGTGGTGGCGCACTTCCACTACGTAGTGTTCGGAACCGTGGTGTTCGCGATGTTCGCAGGTATTTACTTCTGGTACCCAAAGATGACAGGCAAGATGCTGAACGAGCGGCTGGGCAAGATTCAGTTCTGGCTTCTGTTCCTGGGCTTCCACATCACCTTCCTCGTACAGCACTGGTTGGGTGTTATCGGTATGCCACGTCGCTACGCAACCTACCTACCTGAAGACGGCTTTACCTGGATGAACCAGGTTTCAACCGCTGGTTCAGTTCTTCTTGCGCTGTCGATGATTCCATTCCTATGGAACGTCTACATCACAGCTCGCAAGGGTGAGCGCACGACGCTAAATGACCCTTGGGGTTATGGACGTTCACTTGAGTGGGCTACAGGTACTCCATTCCCACGTCACAACTTCACATCGATTCCTCGTGTGCGTTCAGAGTCTCCAGCTTTTGATCTGAACCACCCGGAGTATGCGGCACCAGAAGCCAAGACAGTTGTAAAGAAGAAGGGCTAATCCAATGAAGTTCAACGGAAACCTCTTCTACTTTCTGACAGCTTTCTACTTCATCGATGCGGCTGGTTACGCACTGTGGTGGTACAACAGCAACGGCGGCTATGAGCCAATTGGCACTGCAGCTATTGCGATGCTTGGCTTCATGTCACTATTCCTCGCGTTCTACCTAAAGAACACCAACAAGCGTCAGGGTGCAGTTCCAGAAGACCGCTTGGATGCAAACATCGAAGACGGCGATTCTGAAATTGGCTATTTTGCACCTTGGAGTTGGTGGCCATTTTTCCTAGGAATTTTCGCCGCCTTGGCGTTCTCAGCACTTGCAATTGGTTGGTGGTTGTTCTTCATCGCTTTCCCACTTGCCCTAGTTGCTCTGATTGGCTTCGTATTCGAACGCAGTCGCGGTCAAAACGCTCACTAAGACTTAACATCGAAAACCCACCAGCAATGGTGGGTTTTCTTTTTCTCGCTGCTGGGGATGGGTAATAGCTACAAATTTCCGTCGCCCCAGCTGCCGGTGATCTCGGCAATTTCTACGCGGTAGCCGTCGTACCATTCGGCATAGCGTGCTTTAGCAACGCGATGGATTTCATCTCTCGAGAATTCTGAAAGCGATTCCTTGGAATCAAAGAAGTAGATTACGCGAATCTGTGAACCGTCGGGGGAGAACCACTTCTCTTTTCCCTTGAAGCCTGGATTTGCTTCTGCTCGACGCATAATCTCATCGTCGAGGTCTTTGAAATCTTGATTGTTGGTGTGCTGCTTAAACACAAATGTTGCTGAGAGCATTAGTTTTTTCCAGTCGTTTCATCGGTGAGATTTTGATCGGCCCAAATGTTTATGGCCTTTTGGATGAAGCCAGCAAGTCCGACTTCATAAGCCTCGTAGGTTGCCTTGAAGGCGGGATCCATTGTGTACGTTAGCGCCAAAGACTTGTAGGCAATTCGATTGGGAGTCCAGAACTGGCAGACAAATTCATAGTGCTTACCAATCCAATGCTGAACTTGCTCAGAGTCTTGAGAATGACCGCCCGTCATAAGTGCTGCAATGTTCTTAGCTATGTGATCATGCCCTGCAGAGTATTCGTTGAACTTAATCTCACTTACACCAGCGTGAAGTGAACTGAAATTAGATGCATTGGTGTGGGAGAACGGATCCATTTAGCCAGCCTATCCAAACGAAAAGGGATAAAGAAAAGGGGCCAAGCCGTTGGCCTGACCCCTAATCTTTGGAACTATTTGGCCTCTACAGCTTTGGCCTCTGCAGATTTGTCTTCGGTTGTTTCCACAGCTGCGTGGTCACCGTGATCGTGACGAGCCGCATCAATCTCTGTCTGGGTGACAGGGGCAATGCGGTCCTCGAAGTAAACGCGTGAAAGACCTGCACGGATTCGAGCACCAATGGTGATCTTTCCAGCAGAGTTCGGGCGAGCCAGTGTCGGCTGGTAGTCCTTGAAGTCAACTAGCTTCCACTGCTCAAATTCATCCAGTGGCTCGTGCACTTCGATGTACTCACCGTGAGGCAAGCGAACGATGCGACCGGTTTCGCGACCGTGCAGCACGATCTCGCGATCCTTGCGCTGCAGTGACAAACAAGCACGCTTGGTGATGATGTAAGCAACGATAGGTCCAACAATCAGCAAGATCTGCATTGATGTTAGTACCTGGTTGAGTGACATCTTGAAGTTAGTTGCAATCAAGTCTGTTGCAGCGCCAGCCCAAAGTACGGCGTAGAAAGTTACTCCAGCAGCACCGATAGCGGTTCTGGTAGGCGCGTTGCGCGGACGGTCAAGAACGTGGTGCTCGCGCTTGTCACCGGTTACCCACGCTTCAACGAATGGGTAAGCAGCAACAACGGCTAGGAACACAAGTGAGACGATTAGCGGAAGCAAAATGTTCCACGCCCAGGTGTAGCCGCCAACCACAAATTCAAGGTGGGTAGGTGCCAAACGTAGAGCGCCATCCAACCAACCGATGTACCAGTCAGGCTGAGTACCAGCTGAAACAGGAGATGGGTCGTAAGGACCGTAGTTCCAGATTGGGTTGATTGTAAATGTTGCGGCGATCAGCATAATCACACCGAATACGATGAAGAAGAATCCACCAGCCTTAGCAACGTAAACAGGCATCAATGGGTAACCAACTACGTTGCTGTCCTTGCGACCTGGACCTGAGTAGTGGGTGTGCTTGTGAATCACAACCATGAACAAGTGGATCACAATGAAAATCAAAATCAACGCTGGGATTAGCAAGATGTGCAAACCGTAAAGTCTTGCAACGATTGTTTCGCCAGGGAATTCTCCGCCGAATAGAAGTGATGATCCATATGCGCCCACAACAGGAATCGCTTTGATCATTCCATCGATGATTCGTAGACCGTTTCCAGATAGTAGGTCATCTGGAAGTGAGTAACCGGTAAAGCCACCAGCCATACCAAGCACGAATAGAACGAAACCAACAACCCAGTTAATCTCGCGAGGCTTGCGGAATGCACCGGTGAAGAAAACGCGAAGCATGTGAAGTCCGGCAGCTGCTACGAAGAGCAGAGCTGACCAGTGGTGAACCTGACGCATTAGCAATCCACCGCGAACTTCAAAAGAGATGTCAAGGCTTGACGCATAGGCGATAGACATTTCTACGCCCTTTAGCGGACCGTAGGCGCCATCGTAAATCATCAATTCCATCGCTGGCTGGAAGAAGAAGGTTAGGTATGTACCTGAAAGTAGTAGAACAACGAAGCTGTACAGCGCGACTTCACCAAGCATGAATGACCAGTGGTCAGGGAAGACTTTGCGGCCGAACTCCTTGAGGATTCCAGCTACGCCGACTCGTTCATCGAGGTAGTTAGCGGTTGCTGCCAAGCGAGTTGGCTTTTGAGGTGTTGCTACTGCATTGCTCATTATTAACGCTCCCAGAAGCTAGGACCAACAGGTTCGGTGAAATCGCTTTGTGCGATTAGGTAACCCTCTGCATCAACCGCGATTGGCAGCTGAGGTAGTGGGCGAGAGGCAGGGCCAAAGACTACCTTGCAGGCATCGGTCACATCAAATGTTGACTGGTGGCAAGGACATAGCAAGTTGTGCGTCAGTTGTTCGTATAGAGCAACTGGGCAACCAACGTGGGTGCAAATCTTTGAGTAAGCAACGATTCCGTCGTAAGACCAGGTCTTTCGTTCTTCGCTTTCCTTCAAATCTGCCGGATCAAGTCTCACCAGAAGAACTGCAGCCTTAGCTTTTTCTTCGAGCTTGTGGTGTTCGAGTTCTGCAAGTCCCTCAGGAATCACGTGGAAGACCGAGCCGAGAGTTACATCTGAAGCCTTGATTGGAGTTCCAGTTGGGTCAATCGCTAGGCGAGTACCCTTCTTCCACATTGTGTGGCGAAGTGAGTCACCAGGGTTAGGCCCAAGGTCACCAAAAAGAACGATCGCTGGCAATGGGAACAGCGCAAGTGCTCCGTACATTGAACGACGGATTAGCTTACGACGAGAGAATCCTGATTCAGAATCGGCAAGCTTGATGATCTCAACTGCGCGAGCGCGAACCTCGTCTGATCCACGAGCCTGGTGACGCTCTTCTGAAACTTCTGCGTCTGGCATTAGGGTCTTTGCCCAGTGCACAGCACCGATACCGATTCCGAACAAGCCAAGTGTGATTCCGAGTCCAAGGAACAGCGTGTTGTTTCTTACTGAGCTCAAATCTTCGGTAATTGGGAATGCAAAGTAAGCCCAAATTGCAAATACGCTACCAACAAGTGATGCAAAGAACATTGCAGAAACCTGGTTTACCGCAGCCTTCTCGTGCTTAACGCTCTTGTCAGTCATGCGAACGCGGTGCGGTTCAAGACCAGGGTCTTTCACTGCATCCGGGGCAATTACTGCCAGGCCGCCAGCATATTCAAATTCTGAATCGGCAGCTGCCTTTTTGGACACTTGCTTTTCACTCACTGTTGAATGCTCCCTTTAGATAAAAACTAGTTTGACTTTGCGCCAAGCCAAATGGTGATGGCAATGATGAAACCGAGAATGAATACCCAAGTGAACAGACCTTCAACAACAGGTCCGAGGCTTGCTAGTTCATAACCACCAACAGACGGGTTTTGTTCCACGTACTTCAAGTAAGAGATGATGTCTTTCTTGTCTTCCGGAGAAAGGTTTGCATCGTTGAACACCGGCATGTTCTGCGGACCGGTCAACATCGCTGAGTAAATGTGACGCTCGGTCACGCCCTTCAATGCAGGAGCGTACTTTCCTTCGGTTAGCGCCCCACCGGCACCAACGGCGTTGTGACACATTGCACAGTTGATACGGAAGAGTTCTCCACCGTGGCTAACGTCACCGTCAGCCAAAACCATTTCATCGGTTGGAATCGCAGGTCCATCACCAAGGGTTGCTACGTAGGCAGCCATTTGGTTAATTTGCTCTTCGGTGAACTGAACCGGCTTCTTTTCTAGCTGCGGACCTGAAGCCTGTCCAGGCATACGACCGGTAGCAACCTGAAACTCAACAGATGCAGCACCAACACCGATAAGGCTTGGTGCGTTCTTAGTTCCTTCTGCGTTTGTACCGTGGCAACTTGCACAGTTAGCCAAGAACAGCTTCTTACCCTCGCTGATTTCATCAGCACTCGCAACTGCCGAGACCGGCTTGACTGCTTCAACAGCTGCCGTAGCTGCTGCATAGCCTCCACCGGTTAGGGCTAGACCTGCAGCCATAACAATCACTGCAGCGAAAGGGCTTCGACGATTCTTCTTAAATGCCATTTAGGTTTTGGTCTTTCGGATTTATTTGAGTACGTAGATGATAAGGAACAGGCCAATCCAGACAACGTCCACAAAGTGCCAGTAGTAAGAAACAACGATTGCGCTGGTTGCCTCGTAGTGTCCGTATTTCTTGGCGGCAAAGGTGCGTCCAATGACGAACAGGAAGGCAACTAGACCACCGGTCACGTGCAGAGCGTGGAAACCAGTGGTGATGTAAAAAGCTGAACCATATGAGTTTGAACTTAGCGAAATACCCTCAGAAATCAGGGTTGCGTACTCCCAAGCCTGGCCAGCCACGAAAATAGCTCCAAGGATGTAGCTCAGGAAGAACCATTCAACAACACCCCATTTGACAGGGGATAGGCCAGTTGCGCGAGGCTGTAGGCGCTCAGCTGCAAAAACACCGAATTGGGCCGTAAACGACGAGGCCACCAAAATCAGGGTGTTTATCAGGGCAAAAGGTACGTTGAGGATTGCTGTGTCATTTGCCCAAATTTCAGGGGAATTGGCACGAAGGCTGAAGTACATTGCGAAAAGGCCCGCAAAGAACATAACCTCGCTACCAAGCCAAACGATAGTTCCAACCGCAGTTGAACTAGGGCGATTAATGACAGGTGCGCTAATGGTGGTCATGAATCAATCCTAACCCCGCTGACCCAGTAAATTCGGCATTTTTGGGGTACTTTCCGATGATTTTTGCGCTGTTTTGGGCTCTCTTCTCCTAGCGAAATCAGAATCGAAAACGTGGCTAAACTTTCGCTTATGTCTTCCTCTATCACTTGGTCATCGGTGCTCAGCAAACTCATCGAGAACGCCGACCTGACAAGGGTAGAGGCCGCCTGGGCGCTCGATGAAATTATGACCGGGCAAACTGATCCGGGTTTGATTGAGACGTTTTTGGTTGGATTGCGACGCAAGGGCGAGAGCGTTGTTGAACTTTCCGGTTTGGTTGACGCAATGCTCACCAATTCGCTCAAACTTGAAACCGGAAACGATGCCGTCGATATCGTGGGCACCGGGGGAGATTTGCTTGGAACGGTAAACATCTCCAGCATGGCTTCGGTTTTGGTTGCGGCCACTGGCATCCCAGTTCTAAAGCACGGAAGTCGCTCGGCCTCAGGTAAAACGGGATCTTCTGAAATGCTTGAAAAACTCGGTATTCGTCTGGATCTTTCCGCTGAGCAAGTGGCTTCAGTATTCGAACAGGCTGGAATTACCTTCTTTTTTGCCCCGGTTTTCCACCCGGCGATGAGGTTCGTGGCTCCAATTCGCAAACTTTTGGCAATTCCGACCACTTTCAATTTTTTGGGCCCCTTGGCCAACCCAGTGCAGCCGATCGCAACCTCTTTGGGTGTGGCAAATATGTCAATTGCGCCGCTGATGGCCAGCGAATTGGCGGCCAGGGGCCGTACTGGCCTTGTTTTTAGGGGAAATGATGGCCTCGATGAGCTAACAACGACCTCAAACAATGACATTTGGCAGGTTTCAGGGGGAGTAGTCACTCCCCAGGAGCTAAATCCAGCCAAATTGGGCCTAGTCAAGGCTCAAATTGCCGATCTAATTGGCGGCGATGCTGAGTTCAACGCTCAGGTAGCTCGAGACCTGTTTGCCGGTAAAACCTCAGGCAATTTGGGAGCAATCAAGGACATCGTCATGTTGAATGCCGCCGGCGGGGTAGTCAGCTACCAGATGGCCAAAGATTCATCCAAAGCCGATGTGGATCTGATGGTCAGGTTCCAAGATGCGCTCGAACAGGTTGCTCAAACTCTTGAATCCGGAGCCGCAGAAGCCAAGCTGGCTGACTGGGTTACCGCATCTACTAACGCATAACTTAGAGTCCAGCAAATAGCCCTGAGGGGCCAAAACAAGCGGGATAGGGCCTGTATGCCAGAAAAACGCTACTTGACATAATGTTCATTATCGGCGAAAGGTGTTTAGCCTTGGAGGTGGCTGGCGAGGAAATCAACCAGCCCTGGCGGACTCACCGACTCACCAGATTGCTTTAGCTCGTCGAGGCTCCACCATCGGTGTTCAACGACATCACGAAGTTCATCCTGAGTCCAACCAGAAACATCCAGTTGCAAATCTTCAATCTGGAGCAAATAGAAATGATCCACGTAAGTGTGGTGATTCTGGCCATCAGCCCAATCCCACCGGCCCTCAGCTACCCAGATGAGTTCTCCCAGAGTCTCAGGTTGAACCCTCAGACCGGTTTCCTCAGCAAGTTCCCGCTGGGCGGCCTGAATTATCGATTCACCCTCGTCGATACCGCCACCAGGTGTAATCCAACGCGGTGGTAGGCCCACCTCTGGATCAAAGTGAGTTTTGAGCAGGAAAACTTCAGAATTAGGTTTACATAATATAACCCTGGCGGTTTCCCGATGTTGCCCCGGCTGCATGTTATTTGAGCTTTTTGGATTCGTCGTACTTGTATAGACGAAGCGATAGCTGCATGAGAACCCCGATGCAGATAGCGAAAATTAGGGTTCCCTCGCGCACCTGTCCCCCCATCAGCCAGCCGATGGCCAAAACTATTACCTCGTACATGGTCCTCACCTGCCACAGTGGCCAACCGAGTACTCGCTGGGTACCAATCATCAGTCCGTCGCGCGGCCCCGAACCCAAATAAGAAGTGATGTAAATGCCCGTGGCAAGGGCCACAATGACCATTCCGATCAAGAACATGGTCAGATTAGCGAAATAGTCGGTGAAGACCGGAAGTCTTGGAATGAATACGTCTGACCAAACACCAATCAGAATGGCGTTCAAAATGCTACCGATGCCTGGTTTTACCTTGAGCGGTATCCATGCGAGCAGAACCAATGCGCTAACAATTACGCTGGCGGTTCCGTAGGTGACGCCAAGCTGGATTGATATTCCTTTGGCAAATACGTCCCATGGCGGCAAACCTATTTCGGCTTCAACAATCATCGCCAAGCCAAGTCCGTAGACCATCAGCCCAAGGTTGAGCCGAATCATCTTCCGAAGCGACATAAAATCAAAGCGCATTGCTAAAGCCTAGTGAACCTCAACACAGAAGATGGGAGCATACGTGAATTCACGCGTTCAAGTGCTCGCCCATCGAGGTTTAGTTTCGGATACAGCTCCAGAGAACTCACTAAAAGCGTTCGCCAATGCTTTAGCAACTGGCGCAGATGTGATTGAAACCGATGTTCAGTGTTCTAAAGATGGTGTGGCAATCATTTTTCATGACGATGACCTAAAGCGAATCTGTGGTCTCGATGGCAAAGTGAGCCAAATGAATTGGCAAGACTTAAAAATTGTTGAGCTTGGTTCCCAAGAAAGTATCCCTTCGCTCGAGCAGGCTCTGCTTCAGTTTCCAGATGCAAAATTCAACCTCGATATCAAAAGCAAAGGCGCAATACTCGCTACCGCATCCGTCATAAACAAGCTTGATGTTAGGAACAGGGTCCTCATATCTAGTTTCAGTGAATCGCGTAGAAAAAAGACCTTGAGCGCGTTGAATGGAAAAACTGCAACATCTGCTGGAGTTTCTAGGGTGTTGGTAATCTACTTCTCAGTAATCTTTCGGTTCACATTCTTGACAAAGGTGTTGACCAAAGATTTGACAGCAATGCAATTGCCACCTAGAAAGGGAATTATCAATTTCCACTCCCCTCTCTTCATCAACGCAATTAAGCGTTTTGGGGTTCAGTTGCATTTTTGGACGATTAATTCACCAGAAGAGATGCTGATGCTGGTTCGTGACGGTGCAGACGGAATTGTTACGGATCACTGCGATCTCGCTATTCAAACTCTTAGATAAAAAACTATTTTTCTAATTTCACGACACTCCCTGTGAGTTTGCCTAAAACTTGAGTAATGCGGGATGATTGAGCGTTCACGCCGAGTTGTTCCTCGTCGAGCCCCAAAAGGGCGAACCAAACCAGGAGGAAAAAATGGCCCAGCAAACAATGCGAGGAATGCGCTTAGGCACTCAGAGTCTTGAGAGCGAACGCGGAGTTAATTTCTCAGCCCGTGAAACCTACACTTACCTCTGCGCAAATGATCACCGATCAGAAATTATTTTTGCTGCCGATGCCGAAATCCCACAAACCTGGCAGTGTAAAAGCTGCAATCAGCAAGCTGTGCAGCTCAAAGACGGAAAAATGATCAAGCTTGATGCTTCAGAACTCAAGGTACCTCGTTCGCACTGGGAAATGCTGCTTGAAAGACGAAGCCGCGAAGAATTAGAAGAAATTTTGCAGGAGCGACTTGATTACATCCGCGCCCGTCGTGCCGGTGGTCAAGCAGACCTATAGAAACCCCACTTAGTCACCAGCCATAGTGCTTCGAGCACTATGGCTGTTGTCATTTTTGATACACCGTGCTCGCGTTCGACAAAAGTTATTGGAACCTCAGTGACAACGCCACCCGCTCGCCTAACGCGAAGCGCCATTTCAACTTGAAACGCATAACCGCGAGCTGCAATGCCGGTCAGATCCATCTCTTTGAGAAAACTAAGCCTGAAAGCTCTATAGCCAGAGGTCATGTCATTGATTCCAGTTCGCAGCATTAATCGCGCATAGAAATTGCCAATTCTAGAAATCGCTTTTCTGTATGCCGGCCAATTCAAGACCGCTCCCCCTGAAATCCAGCGAGATCCAAGAACTAAGTCCGAGGTTCGCAAGTTTTCTAGAATCCTGTGCAGGTCAGACGCGAGGTGACTGCCATCGGCGTCCATTTCAACGACAGCTTCATAACCTCTGGTTTTGGCCCATTCAAAACCGTCAAGGTATGCAAGTCCAAGGCCCTGCTTATCTTTGCGATGCAAAACGAAAGTGCGCTCGTCGCGAAATGAATCAGCAAGCTGTCCGGTTCCATCGGGGCTATTGTCATCAATGATTAGAAGGTCAACGTCTAGATTTTCTTTTCTGAGGGCGTCAACAGTGAACTTTAGGCTAGCCATTTCATTGAATGTTGGCATCAGGATCAGAGTCTTCATGGCTTAGTGCCTTTGCCAATAGGCTTTCGAAATTTCGACACTACTAACGCAACCACTAGACCAGCGGCAACCAAGTTGAAGAACCAATCAAAAAGATGACCAAATCTCATTGCCGGAGTAACGCTGGATCTGAGTGGAAGTTCTTCAATCATGGCGCCGGGCTCGAAGGTTGGAATTTCGTCCACGATAGTTCCGTCAGAAGCGTAGATCGCCGATACTCCAACGGTTGATATGTTCACAACGTAGCGTCCGGTTTCGATTGCACGGAGCCTTGCAAACGCAGCCTGTTGGTAAGTTTCATCGCTTCTGCCAAAATCCGCGTTGTTAGTTTGCGAAAGGATGATCTGCGCACCGTCTGCAACTAGATCGCGACCAATGTCATCGATTGCTATTTCAAAACAGATTAGGGCTCCATACTTCTGCTCGCCCAGTTCAAAAATTCCGTCTCGGGTTCCAAAGGTGTATCCCCTGCTAACCAGTCCAATCAGGTCAGGCGCTAGCTGGTACCAAAAATCACGATTAGGAACATACTCAGCAAATGGCACTGGCCGTTTTTTGTCGTAGTAATCCACCGGACCGGTCTCGGGAAGCCAGAGGATAGAACTGTTGAATACCTCATCACCGCGCTCGGTGATTGTTCCAAAAACCAGCGGTGCCTTAATTTCATTATTAACTGAATTTGTTATGGCAGCTCTTGCTCGGTTGCTTGAAAACGGACTGAGATCGGACGCATTTTCAGGCCAGACCACAAGATCCAGATCGTCATACAACTCCGAATCTTTTAGTAACTCGGTAGCGTCAAGATGATTTTGAAGAATCTTTCCCGGTGTTTCGTTGCTGAATAGACCGGCATTCGCGTTTCCTTGAACCGCACCGATGGTCACAACGCCCTCTTCCGCCTGGGTTCCAGGGTTTATCAGCAGCGGCGCTAGTAAGGCTGCAGCGATAAGCAGAATTGCTTTGAACTTTGGGCGACGGCGTTGATTCCTAAAGTCGACTATCCAAATCAAAATTTGCACTGCAACGAATGCAACTACAAAGGTGAGCAGACCTAATCCGCCAAAAAAGACCCAATCCGCGAGGTAGGTATCGGACTGTGTTTGGGAAAGCCTTGACCATGGAAAGCCACCGTAGGGAAAAGATATTGATACCCATTCACGCGCTGTCCAAATTGCGGCAATCGCTAGGGCAATCAAAGTTGGTTTCCAACGATTTGAAGTCGGAAGGATCCGGTCTAGCCAGCCCCAAACGATTGCGACGGTTGCAATACCGAAGGCAAAAATTAGAGCTTCAAGAATAGACAGCGCCAGCCATGGGACTGGTCCAAGGTACAGACTGAGCCACTCGATCTGACTGAGGTAAAAAGCAGCGCCACCAATAAATCCGAGCAACCAAGCTGTCCAGAATCGCAGACCGCGCACAGAAACCGAAAGCAGCGCAACGGAAACAAAGATAAGTACCGGAATGTTTTCTTTTGGAAAAGCAAGACTGGAAATCAAGCCACCGGCTATTGCTGTGCTAATCCGCAGAAGCCAAATTAATTTGGCGTTTGAATTAGTAAATCCAGTCATTGTTTAACCGTAATACGAGTACGCAACGATTCCGCGCTTGACTTTATCTACGGCATTCTTTGCAGTTTCGGCAAGTTCAGGGCCAGCGGTTTGCGAAATTTGATCCAGTAAGTCGATTATCTGTTTAGTCCAGCGAATGAAGTCACCAGCGAGCATGTCGGCGCTATCCAAAACGGTGTCTAATTTGGCGCCCGATGCCCATCGGTGAATTGGTAGCGACAGGCTTAGGTCTAGAGGTGACGTCTGTCCAAGTTTGTGCGAGTGCGCCAAATTTTCTAGATCTGCCCAGTGTTCTTGAGTCTGCTGCATGATTTCAGAGAAGTTGCCCTTTGGAACTCTTGGTTCCCATTCTTCGTCACGTCTAGCTTCGTAGACCAAAGCTGCGGCGAGAGCAGCGAGGCTGGCAGGATCCAGCTTCGCCCACACACCAGCGCGAATGCATTCCGAAATTAAGAGATCGCGTTCACCGTAAATTCTGGCAAGTGTCTTGCCAGCTTCTAGAACCTCATAGTCGCCATCAACCTCGTGAATGTAATTCAAGTCCACCAACATTCCACAGATCTTGTCAAAAGTCTTGGCAACTTGGTTGGTTCGGCCTTCAATCTGAGAAATGATTGCATCAAGTTCGCGGCTCAACTTGAACCAGCGCTCTCCCCATCTTGCATGAGCTTCGCGCTCATTACAGGAGTGGCAAGGGTGAATGCGCATGTCACGCTTAAGTTGATTAAGTTTTTGCTCTTGAAGATGACGCCCCTTTGACTGGCGCAAATCCTTGCCTCGATCTGCGCGGACTCGTGAAGCTGATAGAGCACGCTCTATGTCAGTTATTTCTCGTCTTAGAGCTGCGTACTCAACGAAGTTTCCCTGATGGCATGCCATCGCTTTCTCATAGCCATCGAGTGATACTTGTTTTTCTCTGATGCCACGAGCCAGACCAACAACGGATCGGTCTGCTTGGAACTGCGCAAAAGAAGTCTCAAGCACTTCACGGGCACGTTCCCTACCGAATGCCTCGAGTAAGTTCACCGACATGTTGTAAGTGGGTTTGAATGGACTAATCAATGGGTAGGTTCGCTTGCTAGCTAAACCTGCCACACTGTTCGGATCCATGTTTGAACTCCACTGGATGACGGAGTGTCCCTGGGTGTCGATTCCTCGCCTACCCGCTCTACCGGTGAGTTGGGTGTACTCGCCAGGAGTTAGATTGACGCGACCTTCGCCGTTGAATTTATCTAAACGCTCCAACACCACTGTTCGGGCCGGCATGTTAATTCCCAGCGCCAAGGTCTCGGTAGCAAAAACAACTTTGACCAATTTACGTAGAAAGAGTTCTTCAACCACTTCTTTAAAGGCTGGCAACATTCCGGCATGGTGGGCCGCTACACCGCGCTCCAAAGCACTCAACCACTCAAAATAGCCAAGAGTAGATAAGTCTTCATCCGCGATGTTGTAGCACTTTTCTTCAACCAGTCGGCGAATCTCTTGCTTTTCCTCTGTAGTGGTCAGGCGTATGTTGTGCGTCTGACAAGCACGCACTGCCGCTTCACAGCCAGCTCTAGAGAAAATAAAGAAGATTGCCGGCAAAAGATCTTCGTCTTCGAGGATGTCGACTATTTCCGGTTTCGAAATTCGATGAATCTGTTTGAGATTGGATCTTGGGTTGCCGTAATCATTTCTTCTACCCCGCTGCGGCTTGTTGATTGGGGTTCGCATTTTCGAGGCGTGCATTTGGGCAAGCTCTGGGTTGACCCTTGGGTCCTTGGCGGCCTCGTCAAAGAGTTCCAACATTTCATCCGCGAACAAGACGTGTTGATTCAGTGGAACTGGGCGAATTTCAGAAACGATAATCTCGGTGTCGCCTCTTACTTCATCTAGCCAGGCGCCAAACTCTTCAGCGTTTGAAACAGTCGCGCTGAGTGAAACAATTTTCACGTCTTTAGGAAGGTGCAGAATCACTTCTTCCCAGACTGCTCCCCTAAATCGGTCAGCTAAGTAGTGAACCTCATCCATTACGACATAGCCGAGGCTGATTAGAGCATTGGAGTTTGCGTAAATCATGTTTCGAAGCACTTCGGTCGTCATTACGACAATTTGTGCGTCGGAATTTTGATTGGTGTCTCCGGTTAGCAAACCAACCCGCTCTGCGCCATAGCGTTTAGTTAGTTCGGCAAATTTTTGGTTACTGAGAGCCTTGATTGGAGTCGTGTAGAAGACTTTCAAATCTTTTTCAATGGCTAGGTGAATGGCGAACTCTCCAACAATGGTCTTACCCGCTCCTGTTGGTGCTGCTACCAACACCCCCTTGCCTTTTGCCAATGCTCGGCAAGACTGCTCTTGAAAAGGGTCCATCGGGAACTTCAGCAGTTTTGCGAAGCTCTCCATGGACGGGCTCACCTTATTGGCTTTAGCATTTGCGAAACGCTGCGCTGGCGTCTGCTCTTCCTCAATCATTGGTTGAAGACGTGTCGGTAGAGCTAAGGTCTGAATCTAAATCCTCGAATGACTTCGCCAATTTCTTTTCGCGACGTTTGTCGTTGATCATTGTGATTCCAGCTGCCACAAAGTACAGAGCAATCAACGGAATCATCACCAGGAACATAGACATTGGATCTGCTGTTGGAGTTGCTAGAGCGGCGATGACCGCAATAACGAAAACGGCAAGACGCCAAGATTTCAAAATACCCTTTGCGGTTACCAGTCCCGCGAAGTTCAACATCACCAAAACAACCGGCAAAACAAACGCAAATCCAAAAACAAGCAGGATTCTTATTGTGAACAGGATGTACTCGTTGGCATTGATCACGTTCGCAGTGCCATCGGGGGTAAAGCCAATCAAGGTTGAAACAAAGCCCGGCAAGGAAATCCAGGCTAGGTAGCAACCGATAAGAAACAGTGGAAGGGCTGTAAATACGAAACCAAGAGTAAATCTGCGTTCACGCTTCTTTAGCCCCGGAGTGACGAATGCCCAAAGATTGAAAATCCAAATGGGACTTGACATCATTACGCCAAGAAAGATTGACACCTGCAGTTGAAGATCAAAGGCTCCCGCAACTGTTCCGATGTTTAGGGTCGCATTCATGCCTTTGCTGGTTGCCAAGTCTAAGACTGGCTTTTGCAGGATCTGGAACACTGGTTCAAAGAAAAACCAGCCGGCAACTGTTCCAGCAAAGATGAAAATTGCCGACCAGAACAGACGGTTGCGCAATTCTTTTAGATGACCGCCGAGGCTCATTTTTGCATCGGGGTTTTTTCTTTTAGCCATGGTTATAGCTTGTGAAGCAACAATTAGTTGCTAGAGCTGCCTTCGTCCTTTGGCTTGTCGTCAGCCTTGATTTCCTTCTTGAAGATTCTCATTGACTGAGCGAGGCTCTTTGCAAGACCAGGTAGCTTTGGACCGCCCCAAAGTAGCAAGACGATAACAAGAATGATGATCCATTCCCAACCGTTTAGTCTCATCAGTGGAACCTGCTTTCATTCGGGTCAAAACGCTTCAGCGATGCAATTAGTCTACGCTGGCGCTCCTCTTGTTTCTTTATTTTGGCTTTGACTAGGGCCCTCCGACGCATCTGTAGCTTGCCGGGGTCGGCGAGAAGGCTGTCCTCGACTGGGTTCAGCTTTTGCTTTCGTTCCAGTTCAGCGGTCAATTTCTCCAGCTGGGTCGACAATCTCATGGCCTGGTGGGCGGCCGACATGGCCCTGTTGTAGAGCGACTTTGCAATGAAGCCAAATACCACCAAAGCGGCAACAGAAAGCAAACTCCATAGCCAGAAAACTCCCCAGAAACCCATCGCTACTCCTCGTCCCTAACCTCAGCCTTGGAAGATTCTCCCAAGGCAGCCAGGGCGTACTCCTTTACATACTTTCGAGCCAACGCAGGTTCAAGGACCTTTACTGCTCCGCCGTATTTAGCAACGAGTCTTCCAATATTTGGCAGGTGGCCCACCTTGATCTCAGCCCGGATTTTGCCCGCGGCAACAGTGGTTGGTTCAGAAATTGATTTGAATTCAGAAATCAAGCGATACCCTTCCGGTTCCACCTCTAGTGTCACAGTGGTATCGGACGCTTCGGCGACGTATAGAGCGTCATCGCTGATCTCGATCTTCTTGGCTGCTGGGCTTAGTTCAGAATCCAGAACTTCAATTGAGCGCATGCGGTCGAGTTTGAAATTCCTAGGCTCTTCATTGATTGGGCAATAGCCGCGCAGATACCAGCCATCAGTACTTGCATCGATGCGAAGTGGTTCAATAATTCTGACGGAGCGTTCGCCCTTTTGATTCATGTATTCGCAGGAAATTTGCTTCGATGAAATAATCGCTCGGCGAATAATCTCCGCACCCGCCTCTGCGCTTCCTGGGCGAAGTTCCACGATTGGATTAATACCTCGATTACTGCCAGCGGCGAGCATGGCTTGTAACTCGCTGAGTTCTTTGCTCTCACTGAACGCTGGCATAGTGGCTAGGTAGTTTAGCCCCGCGGCAATCGCCGAAACCTGTCGCGTGGAAAGTCTAGGCACGTCAGAAATTACTGAATTATCGATCAGCGATAAAACGCCGTCCTCTTCAAAGGCATCAATGTCAATGAAGAAAAACCACTGTTCGAATCCCGAAACTTCAGCTCTTGCATCGTTGATTGATGTAACAGCTTTGCGGATGTACTTTTCGTCCAATCCAAAATGATTGGCAGCCTCTTCAACGCTTACCTCTCCCCTGTTCTGGAGGTAGGCCACAAGCGCCAACATGAAGTTGTAGCGGTCTTCACCATTAAAAGTGTTTAGTTTAGGCATGGTCAGAGGCCACCTTTTCAAAGCCCGCTCGAATCAAATCTTCGAGTTCTTTTGGCTTTACGACTTCAATATCCATAGCAAAGTCGCGAAGCTCTTCAGCCAGGAGCGCTAAGTCCATGTAATTGAACGAGATAGTTTGTGAAGTTGCAGACAGCGAATCGTCCAAACGGAAATGAAACCAAGCCTGAGAATCAGGCTTAACCCGCAGTTCGCAAACCTGTTTGCGAATGTGATTCTGCAAATCATCAATTGCAGCTTGCAGCACCTCATCTGATGGTTTGCTGAAAGAGCGATCAACCTCGCCATCTTTCAGAAACTGTACTTTTGAAACAATACGTTTCAGCAGGAAGTTTCTTTCCTCTTTGGCACCAAGGTCAAAGCACTGTAGGAGCCACTGGCCGTCAATGTTCTGGAGCGACCATGGTTGCACTTGGCGCTTGCTCAGCTCACCCGAGGGTTTACGGTAATCAAAGCTAACCTCTAGAGATTCATCGATTGCTGTATTCAAGGGAGTAAAGCTTGGCTCATGAGTTTCAATTCTTGGAGCAAAGCCAATTAGGTCTGCCGCGGCCGGTTCTATACCGAGCGCCTTGAGTCGAACGAGAGCTTGATTGGCATCGGATTCCAAGGATGCTTGAGACCAAACCTGCGCAGCCAACTCCAGAAGTTGCAGGTGTTTGGCGTTGAGTTCTGCATGCATTGGCCAAACAAATGTGTCATCGGCAATCACATAGCAAATCTCTTCTGCTTCAGCAGTTGGATTGGGGGTGAAAACCTGAATGCCAGTGCTTCTCAAATCAGTTTTGTCGCGCTCAAACATTCTGTTGAGTGAGTCATCGGTGGTTCCGGATTTAACTGCCTCTATGTATGCAGGGATCGATCTGAAAAGCTCTGCCTTGGTTAGCCCTCGCTCGGCAAACAAAAGAGCGCAGGTTAACTGCAGAAGCCGCTCCGACTTATCCGATTTTGAAGGCTGCCAGGCAGCTTCAGGCTTTTCTTTCAAGTATTCCTTAGATGTTTATTGAGGCAATTACTTACTGAGGAATTGGAGTTGCAGCCAAGATGTCTACAACGAAAATCAAAGTGGAGTTAGGTGGAATGGTGCCTGCCCCTTGTTCCCCATAGCCCTCAGCCGGCGGAATTACTGCAATAACCTGTGATCCAACAGTCTGACCTTCGAGCGCTTTGGTGAATCCCGGGATTACCTGCAGCAGTGAAAATTGAGCAGGTTGGCCACCGACCCATGATGAATCAAATAGTTCTCCGCCCCAGACCCAACCGGAATAGTGCACAGTCACAAGATCATCGAGAGTGACTACTTGACCCTCACCCTTGATGGTGGTCGATAGCCTAAATTCAGCCGGTGCTGGTTCGTCGAGTTGAGATATTTCAGGAGCGCCATCAGCGCCCAAGGTAATCGCCGGGAAACCTGCCTCAGCTGGCTGGGTGGCGCCGGTTGCTCGGCTAAGAGTTGAATCTGATGACATTGCTGACTCCTCCGGTGTTGGGTTGGTTGAATCGGCACATGCGCTCAATGAAAAGACAAGTGCTATTGCTGTTACTGCTGTAAATAGTTTTTTCAATTTCTTTACTTCTCTTCTCGACGGGCGTTGGCTGCAGCCTCTGCACTCTTGATAGTTTTCCTAAGCTTCTTATCTGAAACTTTACGCTCACCTAGATGTTCTGGATTCCAGGCAGAAATATCCTCATCGGTGAACTCTGGCTTGTTGCGCTTTTTAAAGTTTGGTGCTTCGGTGTTCGGAGCCATTCTGCGAGCGGTAATTAGGAAACCGGTGTGTCCAATCATTCGATGTTCTGGTCTAACCGCAAGTCCTTGCAGGTGCCAGCCTCGAACCATTGATTCAGTCGCCTCAGGTTCGTTAAAGTGACCTGATTCTTTGAGTGCTTCTGCAAATCTCGATAGCTGTGTGACTGTTGCTACGTAGCCCACAATTAATCCGCCTGGAACAAGCGCGGCCGCACATTCTTCAACGCACTCCCAAGGCGCAAGCATGTCCAGAATGACCCTGTCGACAGTTCCAGCAGTTTTCTTCTTAGGTAACTCTTCTTGAAGATCTCCAAGATGAATGTTCCAGTTGCTCGGGTCAATTCCCAAGTTTGTTGCCACGTTTGCGCGAGCGATTTCAGCAAATTCCTCGCGGCGCTCGAATGAGTCCAAAGTTCCGTGGTCACCGATAGCTCTGAGTAGGTACATGCTCAATCCACCAGAACCCACTCCGGCTTCAACTACACGCGCTCCAGGAAAAATATCCCCCATCACAACAATCTGTGCTGAATCCTTTGGGTATATGATTGCTGCGCCGCGCGGCATCGACAAAACGAAATCACTCAATAGCGGGCGAAATGCAAGGTATTCAATTCCCGTTTGATTAAGAACCACCGAACCCTCGGGCTTTCCAATAATGTCGTCATGCAATAAATCACCGCGGTGCGTGCCGAATTTTTCACCAGCGCGCAGAGTGATTGTGTTGAGTCGTCCCTTTGGGCCGGTGAGTTGCACGCGGTCTCCCTCACGGAAGGGCCCGGTCGGCAATTTTGCCTGCGAGATTAACTTGGTCATGGGTTCCTAACTAAAAAGTTTCTGTAGATCTTTGACGCGAACACCCTCGAGGGTTGTCCAAAGAATGCGTCCTGGGATCATCGGGATTTCGACAAAATTAGGAATTCCTACGGCCTTGGTGCCAGCGGCCTCGGCCGATCGAAGCCCAGTGTTTGAATCCTCGAATGCAACGCAATCCTCTGGGCGCACACCTAGAGCTTCAGCCGCTTTTAGGTATGGGTCTGGAAAAGGTTTGCCTCGCACAACATCATCGCCACCGATGATCACGTCGAACGCATCGAAAGGAATGCGATTGACAACCTGTTCGGCCATTCGGTGGAGAGACATTGTCACGAGTGCCGTCTTGATCTTTTTTCGCTTCAATTCGCGCAGTAGCTCTTGAGCACCGGGACGCCAGGGAATTTCAACAGCAAGTTTGGCTGAAACCGAATCGGTGAGGTGCTGGACAATGGCCTCGGTATCCATTGAGCTGCCAATCTTGGCTTTGATGATTTTGGAAGATTCGTAGAGGCTGTTGCCAATCAGGTCAAAGCCGTCCTGCTGGGTCCAGGTGGCGTTGTGCTCCTCGGCAAGGGCCTTTTCACTGGCTAGCCAGTAGTGCTCGGAATCGACCAGCGTTCCGTCCATGTCCCAGAGGACCGCCGCTGGCAATTTCTTTCCAAACATAATGACTCGATTTTACCCTTGGTACTTTGCCCTAGGGTTTTAACAGTTGGAAAAGTACTAAAACCAAGGAAATCGTGAATCTATTTGCCGGCCGCACCCTGATTGTGGCTTTTGAGGGTTGGAATGACGCCGCTGAGTCGGCTAGTTCCGCCGCAAAGTTCATCTGTGAGCGACTAAACGCAGATGTTGTGGCCACTGTGGATCCAGAGGATTACTACGACTTTCAATTCACCAGGCCTTCGGTTGCCAATGACTCAGAGGGAAATCGCCAGATTGTTTGGCCAAGCACCGATTTCTGCTCTCCAGGCGTCGAAATCGCTGCGGGCTCCCCTGACCTTGGCCGAATTCACGTTCTGCTTGGTGTTGAACCATCCAGAAGGTGGCAATCATTCACCGCCGAAGTCATGGAGATGATTGAGGATCGCGAAATCGATACGGTTCTTTTCTTGGGTGCCATGCTTGCCGACGTTCCGCACACGAGGCCTATCGGTGTTGTTGCGACCAGCCAGAGTGAAGTTGCTAGAAACGCACTTGGTATTGAACGCAGTCACTATGAAGGTCCGGTTGGAATTCTGAGTGTTCTTGGCATCGCGCTTGAGAAAGCCGGAATCCCTAGCGTCGCGCTATGGGCATCGGTGCCGCACTATGTTCATAACTCTCCTTCACCAAAGGCAACGCTGGCCTTGCTGATTGAAATAGAAAAATACTTGGGAATTCAGTTTGATCACGGCACACTCGCGGATGAGGCTTTCACCTGGGAACGCGGTATCGATGAAGTAGCTGAGGGCGATGAGGATATGGCCGGTTACATTGCTCAGCTAGAAAAAAATCGCGACGAGGTTGAATCTCCCGCAGCTAGTGGCGACGCTTTGGCTATGGAGTTTGAGAAATTCTTAAAGGCAACTGAAGATGCCGAAAACACCGATGGAGATCAGGCCACTAGCTGATTTGCGCTGAGCATAACTATTAGCGCCAGCCCAACTGCAACTCGCCAAATAACGAACGGCATAAACGATCCGCGGTTCAAATATCTAAGCAAGCCAACAATCACTGAAAAACCCACTGCAAACGAGACAAGAGTTGCAACCACCGTCGCCACAATCATGGACGGGTCTAATTGCTCGTAGCTGCTAAAGAATTCGAATAGTCCGCTGGCAATAACCGCTGGAATAGCCAATAAAAAGCTGTATCTGGCGGCTGCCTGACGGCTATAACCAAGCAGCAAGCCAACCGAGATAGTTCCACCCGATCTGGAAACCCCAGGGATTACCGCTAGTGCCTGACCAAGCCCAAACAAAATACCGTGCTTGGTGGTTAGTTGCTCGATTGATCTGGTGCGCTTTCCAATCCGGTCAGCGACACCAAGAACGATGCCAAAAATAATTAGCGTGAAAGCGATTACCCAGAGGCTTCTGAAGTCGTTGCGAATCAGATCTTTGAATAGGAATCCAATCAACACAACCGGTATGGATCCAAGAATAATTAGCCAGCCTAATTTGTAGTCTTGGCGCTGTTCCGGTGCTTGCTGAGCCTTCTTAAACAAACCGCCAAGGAAGGCTTTTGAAATTCTGACGATATCTTTCCAGAAGTAAATCAAAACCGCTGCTTCTGTTCCCAATTGGATGGTGGCAATGAATGCCGTTAGCTGAGGCTTGGGCATTGAAGAAATGCCGAGCAATTGTTGAGCTATTTGAACGTGTGCGGAAGACGAAATTGGTAGAAACTCGGTTAATCCCTGAACAATCCCAAGAATTACCGCGTCAAATGGGGTCAATCGTTTTCTTCCTCAGCCAACGCGATTGGAAGGAATTCTTCGTACTTCTCGTTTAGAGCTTCTTCATAGTTGAGGAAAGCATCTTCAATTTGATAGTAGGCCTGCTCTACCGCAGGGTCTTCGGCTCCGCGGCGTGAGACAACCGCTTCGAAGTGGCGCTCCACTGATGCGATGAACTGCTGTAGTGCGATGCGTGCGTCTTGAGCCATGACCCTAAACTACCCCGAAAGGTGCCAGCAGGCTAGTACCTTTGTGCATCAGCGAGGATGCTAAAATTTAGGAATTGTCCGGGTGGCGGAATGGCAGACGCGCTAGCTTGAGGTGTTAGTCCTCTTACGAGGGTAGGGGTTCAAGTCCCCTTTCGGACACTAAACCCTGGTCCTCCACGACCAGGGTTTTTCA
>JBEGUG010000100.1:0-2980 GCA_041179005.1 Actinomycetota bacterium
CTCGAGCAGGTGGTCGTTGATTTTTGGGAGCGAAAGTTTGACGTACTGATTTCAACCACAATCATCGAAACCGGAATTGATATTCCAAACGCCAACACACTAATTGTTGACCGAGCAGAGAACTTTGGTTTGAGTCAGCTTCACCAGATTCGTGGCCGAGTGGGGCGAAGCCGCGAACGTGCATACGCATACTTCTTCTACGACCCAAGTAAGCCGCTAACCGAAACCGCTCACGATCGCCTAGCCACCATCGCTCAAAACAATGAACTTGGTGCGGGCATGCAGGTTGCGCTCAAAGACCTGGAGATTCGTGGCGCGGGTAACTTGTTAGGCGGCGAGCAATCCGGACACATTGCCGGAGTGGGCTTTGATCTTTACCTGCGCATGATTGGCGAAGCAGTAGACGAGTTCAAGGGTATAAAACAAGAGTCACCTGCGGAATTGAAACTTGAGCTTCCAGTTGATGCACATATTCCTTCAACCTACGTAGACAGCGAACGCTTAAGGCTTGAGGCGTATCACAAACTTTCTGCGGCAAGTGGGGAGCGCGGTACACGTGCGCAACTAGATGCCATCCTCGCTGAGCTAGAAGACCGATACGGCAAAGCTCCGGAACCGGTTCGAAATTTGATTGATGTCACGGAACTGCGTCAGCAAGCAAACCGCCTTGGACTCAAAGACCTCAACGTGCTTGGACTGCAGGCCAAAATGCAACCGGTGGATTTAACCGAATCTGAGCAGGTGCGCATTGCCAGCTTGTATCCGGGCACCAAGTATCTTCAGTCGGCACAGACATTGCTCCTGACCGCGCCGCGCGATGAAAACTTTGAACCGCTGCGTGACACGGCAATCATCCATTGGGCGTGGGCCTTATTGGCTAAGGTTTTTCCAAACACCGAAAGTAGTAAAAATGACCAAGCTTGATGAACTGATTGCAGTTGCGGCAAAACTTCGTGGCCCTGGCGGTTGCCCATGGGATGCTGAACAAACCCACCAGTCGCTGGTCAAATACCTAATCGAGGAAGTTTACGAACTGGTCGATGCCATCGAATCCGGTAACCGTGATGAAGTTCTCGAAGAACTGGGCGATGTTTTGTATCACGTAGTCTTCCACAGTGATCTTGCCGAGCACGGTTCGCTTGGTGAAAAGTTTGACATCCAGGATGTTGCCGAATTATCAATCAAGAAGATGGTTGGCCGTCACCCACACGTGTTTGGCAACGCAGAAGAACTTGAAAAGTACAAGGCTGAAACCGGTGACGACGTGATGGTCAACTGGGATGATCACAAGAAGCGTGAGAAGCCGGAGCGATCATCGGTGTTGGACGGAATCCCGCAGCACCTTCCTGCACTGGCACTTGCCGACAAGGTAATCGGCAAGGCTGAAAAGATCGGATTGCTTGACCCCGATGCCCCTGGACCATTTAGTGTCACAAGCGAAGCGGAACTCGGCGCGATTTTGCTAGCCATGGTTTCATCAGCTCGTGCTGCCGGCATTGATCCCGAGGGTGCTTTGCGTGGAGCCGTTCGCGAACTTCAGGTTGAAATTCGCGAGGTAGAACTTGACGATGCGGCCGACGCAGGAGTCATTGCGCTTCCCTCAGAATAAGCAGGCCCCACAGTAAACTCTGAGCATGGCTAAAGACGTGCACCCACCCCGTGGCATGCGCGACTTTCTACCCGTAGAAAAACTCAAGCGCGACTTTGTTATAAACACCATTCGCGGGACCTATCTCACCCACGGCTTTCAAGAAATTGAAACTCCTGCGCTAGAGGATCTTGAGCGACTAACGTCTGGTCAGGGTGGCGACAACGAAAAGCTTGCCTTCCGCGTCATGAAGCGCGGTGAAGAGCTTGAGCGTTCACTTGCCGATAACACCGATGGCGGCGAAAATCTTGCGGACCTTGGACTTCGATATGACCTGACAGTTCCGCTAACTCGTTACTACGCAACCAATCGTTCAAAACTGCCAAATGTATTTAAGGCAATTCAGACCGGACCGGTTTGGCGAGCCGAGCGCCCGCAAAAAGGTCGCTACCGTCAATTCATTCAGTGTGACATCGACATCATTGGTGACTCTTCGCACCTTGCAGAAATTGACATCTTGGTTTCTTCTCTTGAGGCACTTGAAGCCATTCACCTCGGCGATGCAGTTATTCGCGTCAATCACCGAGTGTTGCTGGCGAATCTGCTTGACGGACTTGGAATCCCGGAAGAGGGAAAACCGGCTGCCATGATAATCATTGACAAGCTAGACAAAATTTTTGCCGAAGGTGTCGTAAAGGAACTAGGCGAGAAATTTGGCGCCAAAGTAGCCGAGACTGCAACTGGTTGGTTGGCTTCTCTAAAGTCAGATCTTGAAACCCCAGCAGAACTACAAGAAATTTTCTCAGCGGTTCAATCACGCTTCGGCAATGGGCGGTTGCGCTTCGACCCAACTCTCGTGCGCGGCATGGGTTACTACACCGGCACAATTTTTGAAATCGAGCACCCTGAGTCAGGTTCCTCTATCGGTGGCGGCGGTCGCTACGACGGAATGATCGGCCGATGGACCGGAGACGATGTTCCAGCAGTTGGAATCTCAATTGGCTTTGAGCGCGCAGTTGATTTAGTGCCAGACACTTTGGTGGGCAAATCAGCAATGCGCCTAGTCCTAGTTCTCGATGACGCCAGCGCGCAGACCATCGGTGTGGCACTGGCTCGTCAAAAAGATCTTTTTGAACAGGGCTACGGCGTGCGCCTAGAGCAGCGCCCAAAGAAGCTGAACCTGCTGCTTGACAGCCTTGCTGAGCAGGGATTTACCCACTTTGCCACCGTTGGCGCCAACTCGAACAGCTTCGAGAGCCTCGACATCAAGCCAATCGCCTAAACTAAGAGCTAATACAACGACGTTTTTCGCGTCGTTCTGGCGCGTTTTGAGAACAGCCAAAATAAGGAGACACCTTGTCAATCATTGAAGCCATCGGCGCACGCGAGATT
>JBEGUG010000101.1:0-5468 GCA_041179005.1 Actinomycetota bacterium
CGCATTAGTCGAACCTGTGCCGACAGATCTTTGCGGTGCTTGCGAAGCAGTGGCGAAATCTTTGACACCGATACTGCACTGTCCAAACTCATGCGCCAGTTATCGACCAACGGCTGGGACCCACGAACCCTAACCAGTGCGGCGTTGACAACTTTTGCATCAGCACTTCTAACCGCAGTTTTGAGTGCGTCAACCGCATCAAGGAACACCGTGAATAAGCGCCCGGCATCTTTTGAAGCCATGCCGATTGGGTCTCTAGGAATAAGCGCGGTGAACAACAGCGCGGTTGCGCCACCAATTAAGCCATCGAGGCTGCGAATGAAGGCACCGCCCTCAGGTTCGGGCATGATGTAGACCAACATCGCCTGACTTCCAACAGTAAGAGCGAATGCTGCGCTGCCCGATAAAAATCTGGCAGAGATTAGTGCAACGAACAGAACGACCGCCAACTGCCAAACTCCCACGCCCACAAGCAGCAGCATGACTTCACTCAGGGCAATGCCAACTACCATACCGATAGCTGTTTGCAATACTCTGCGAAGTCTTGCATCCCTCGTGAATCCAAGCGAAGCAATTGTTACCGTCACCGCAAAGATTGGATTTTCGTGACCCAAAACAAATGCTGCAAAGTAATAAGCGGTAATTGCCGCGGCAACAATTTGCAGAATTGGTGGCAGTGATTCAATCGCACGCTGAGTAGCTGCTTTGACTGACCAACTGCGCACTAGTGCTTGCCTCCCATGAGCAAGTTACGCTTTGGAATATCTGCGGCTTTTCCAGCGCTGGCAGGAACGATCACTTCTTGATTTGCATCGATCTCGCCGCTCTCACCGCGAACAATTAATTGCGCGTCCTCTGGAACTGAACGGCTAAGCAGTGCAAGGGCAATTGGCCCAGACTCGTGATGTTGAGCCGCGATCGTGATGTGCCCGCGCACGCGATCTTCCCCAGCGACAAAAACCTCATCGCCAGTGGAAGGCAAGAAATGCCCTGATCCATCGAGGTGCAAGAAAGTCAATCTGCGTGGCGGGTGACCAAGGTTGTGCACCTTAGCCACGGTTTCCTGGCCGCGGTAGCAACCCTTTGACATGTGTACTGCGGTAGACATCCAGTCAAACTCGTGAGGCAATGCCTTGGCATCTACCTCGGTTAGTTGGCGAGGGCGGTGCGCTTCGATGCGCAGAGCGTCGTAGGCAAGAGTGCCGGCCTTCTGGTAGTTCGCAAGAACTTCATCGAGTTTTGAAACTTCGATTAGAGATTCAGTCCAGGCCCACTTTGCCGGTCTGGCCATCGAGTAGCGAACGCCACCTGTGACCACACCTGGCCATGGATCCTGCCAAATCAGGGCGATTCCATTTGAAGCGTGGGCTTTTGAAATTCCAGAGCCGATGTGCCCCACGACAGCAAAATCATCCGATCGATCCGCAACTTCTACCTTCATGCGGAAAATCATTTTGTTCAACCAAGCCAAGAAAGATTCACGTCCAGCTGCTTCAATTACCAACCAAGAAGTTTCGCCATCGTCTAGAAAGTGAATTACCTGCTCGATGTGGCCGTTCGGATCTAACAGCAAAGCCTCAGCAGAATCGCCTGGCAAAAGATTCTTTAGATTTTGCGAAAGCAGGGAATGAAGCCAAGCCAGACGATCGGGACCACTAACCGTGATGATTCCTCGAGGCCCTAGATCAACAACAGCAGAACCATTTGCCAAATTGCGCTGTTCAATCAGCGGATTGCCAAAATGTTCTTTGGTTTTGTTTTCGGGCTCGGCGCTCAAGAGTTACTCCACTTTTTCAAGTCGCGCAGAAGCGTGTGGCTTCAAGTCGCCGCCAGGAAGAGCAATTTCCCAAACCCAAAGCAAAGCGTTTTCTACCAAACCAAAAAGCCTTGTTGAATGACGATAGGTTTTTGCAGTTTCAAATGCGGTACCGTATGCGGATGCAAGATCAACGCGTGCGCCCTTGATCTTGCCGTTGTAGAGCTCAGCCATTCCGCCAGGGTGCAAAACAGAAACCTGAATATCAAAGCCACCCTCTTTGTTTCGCAAGGTTTCGAGGTCTTCGTGAGTCTTAAGGCTTTTTTCTCCGCTGCCAATAATTAGTCCTGGCCCGTGATCTGCGTCTTCGCTTGGACGGGCAATCCTCCAGTAGCCAAGCTCGCTTGGCAGGATTGTGCCTTCTTCGTCAATCAGCTCGGTTGAAGAGACATATGTAAGTGCGTTTGAACCGTCATGCGCAAACTCGATGCGCTGTTTGAACTCAACTTCGACAGGAGTTTCATCGGTTTCATTTTTCTTGTAGCTAATGATTCCGGTGCCTTCCCATTTTCCAACGAGGAAGGCAAAAGGAGTGAGCTCCAGCGGAAGCCCCTCAGGAAAAACGAACAACTATTTCTGACCCTTGAACAACTTGTAAAGCACGAGTGCTGAAACCCCTGCAATAGCCAAAGAAGCCAAGACCAATAGTCCGGTGAAAAAAATCTCAAGTGCTAGCAACATAACTAAAGTCTAACCTTTCAAGAAAACGAAGGCGGTGGCCACGGCCAAGATCAGGTAGCTGCCGCCACCAACGTAGACCAGCTTGCGGACGAAGCCATCGGCGTTGTCTTTGAAAAGCTGTAGCAGCGAAACAGTGGCTATTGACCCAGCCAAAATGGCACCGAAGGAAGCCTCAACCTGTTGCCCCTGCGGAGCCCCGGTAATCACCAGTGTGATAGTTCCAGCGGCGACCAGCGACCAGATCACCAGAATCTCTGCCCATTTAGCTTTCACAAGCCAATCATGCCTTAATCCCTGCAAGATAAAGGGCTAAACTTTAGCCAAGCGTTCTGGGAGAAAAATGGCTCAACTTCTTGTTTTGTCAGCAACAGCTGACTCAGAAGTCCTTCCCGCGCTTGGATTACTTGGGCACCGAGTTCGCCAGATACCGGCGGAACCAGCAAATCTTGTAAACGCCCCAGGCCACGACCTCATTTTTCTAGACGCTAGGCGCGATCTGGCCGCTGCAAAATCACTCGCCAAAATCCTGGTTGCCACCGGTCTTGGAGCACCACTAATTCTTGTAGTTACCGAAGGTGGCCTGGCTGCAGTGAGTGCCGAGTGGGGCGCAACCGACATCGTGGTTGAAGGCGCTGGGCCGGCCGAACTAGACGCTCGCATTCGTTTGGCGATTACAAAGGCTCAACAATTCGAGCGCAACGACAAGATTCACGCATCGGGTGTTGTCATCGATGAAGCAAGCTACTCGGCAAAGGTGAATGGCCGACCGCTTGACCTGACATATAAAGAGTTTGAACTTCTGAGATTCTTGGCACAGCACCCAGGACGTGTATTTTCCCGCGAGCAGCTATTGAGCGAAGTCTGGGGATACGACTACTTTGGTGGCACCAGAACCGTAGATGTACACATTCGCCGTCTGCGAGCAAAGCTAGGCGATTTGGATGCCCTGATTGGTACAGTTCGCAACGTTGGATACCGATTCAACGTCGACGAGAGCGCCGAAAGCCTAGAAAACCAGCTCTAATCCCGTATACCAGGCGTTAAAACTGCGTCTATCCCTAGGCAACCTGCTCGTGGCAGGATGGAACAATGTCTTCAGAAGAAACCATGGCTATTTCTTTGCCCGATTTTGGCACCGATTTAGCCCCAAATCGCTATCTAGATCGTGAGCTCAGCTGGCTCGCTTTCAACCAGCGAGTTCTGGAATTGGCAGAAGACCCAAACCTTTTCTTGCTCGAACGCGTCAACTTTCTAGCAATTTTTGCCTCAAACCTCGATGAATTCTTCATGGTGCGCGTTGCCGGTCTAAAGCGCCGAATTGCCACCGGTCTTGCCGTGACTTCAAGCTCTGGAATGTCTCCGCAAGAGGTACTGACTCAAATCAGCCTCGAGGCGCACCGCCTGCAGGAGCGTCACGCACAGCTTTTCATCAACACCATCAAGCCGGCCATGAAAGAGCATGGCATCCGAATTGTTCGCTGGGCAAATCTTGAAGATTCCGAGCGCTCGCTCCTACACGAATACTTTCAGAATCAGATTTTTCCGGTACTAACTCCCCTTGCTGTGGATCCTGCGCACCCGTTCCCTTATATCTCAGGTCTATCGCTCAACCTTGCGGTGGTTTTGAAAAACCCAGACACCGATAAAGAACACTTTGCCCGTGTAAAGGTTCCGCCACTGCTACCTCGCTTTGTCAGAATTCCAGGCAACAGTGGAGTGCAGGACGCTCGCTTTGTTCCACTTGAAGACATCATTGGTGAATACCTTGGTTTGCTTTTCCCTGGCATGGAAGTTTTGCAGCACCACACCTTCCGCGTTACTCGAAACGAAGACTTAGAAGTTGACGAAGATGAAGGCGAGAACCTTCTCCTAGCTCTTGAAAAAGAATTGCTGCGTCGTCGTTTTGGACCACCGGTTCGTTTGGAAGTTGCGAACGATATCAATCCAGAGGTTCTGGAGCTATTGATTCGCGAGTTGGACATTAGCGATGAAGATGTTTACCACCTTCCTTCGCCGCTGGATCTAACCGGTCTATTTGAAATTTCCTCAATCAAGCGCGCAGATCTTCGCTACCCGCCGCACCCAGTTATCACTAATCGCTACTTGCAGTCGGTTGAGGATAAAGACGTAAGTATTTTCTCGGCGATGCGTCAGCGAGATATCTTGATGCACCACCCGTACGAATCTTTCTCAACATCAGTGCAGGCGTTCGTTGAACAAGCTGCGGCTGACCCTAAGGTGCTTGCAATTAAGCAAACTCTTTACCGCACATCTGGTGACTCACCGATTGTTGATGCGCTAATCGCAGCTGCTGAGGCGGGTAAGCAGGTTCTTGCACTTGTCGAGATCAAGGCGCGCTTTGATGAGCAAAACAATATTGCTTGGGCTCGCAAGCTTGAGCAAGCCGGTGTGCACGTGGTCTACGGAATCGTTGGCTTGAAGACGCACTGTAAGTTGGCGCTGGTGATCCGCCAGGAAAAAGGCCAGCTACGCCGCTACTGCCACGTTGGTACGGGAAACTACAACCCAAAGACAGCACGCTACTACGAGGATTACGGTCTACTTACCTCTCGTGAGTCGGTCGGGGAAGACCTGACCAAGCTGTTCAATCAACTCTCTGGCTACGCTCCAGAAGCCGAATTCAAATCCCTCATGGTGTCACCTAATGGTGTGCGTGAAGGACTAACCGCTCGAATTGAGCAAGAGATTGCTCACAAGAAGGCAGGCAAGGAAGCGCGCATTCGCATCAAGGTGAATTCGCTGGTTGACGAGCAGATTATTGATTCGCTTTACAAGGCGTCAAACGCTGGAGTGCCAATTGAAATTTTGGTTCGCGGTATGTGCGCGCTTAAGCCTGGCGTTCCGGGTCTCAGTGAAAACATCAAGGTTCGCTCTGTTCTGGGTAGGTACCTTGAGCACTCAAGAATTTTCTCATTCATGGGTGGTGGCGACCCAGCCGTGTTTATTGGCT
>JBEGUG010000102.1:0-3841 GCA_041179005.1 Actinomycetota bacterium
TACTGAATGTACATACGAAGAAGGTCAGCTGCGAATAGTGCAGACTCTGCACCGCCTTCACCAGCTTTGATTTCCATAATTACATCGCGGCCATCATCGGGGTCACGCGGAATCAATAGGCGACGCAGTTTTTCTTGCGCGGCGGTTAGTCGCTCTTCGTTAAGAGTGGCTTCCTCGGCAAACATCTCATCTTCTTTAGCCAACTCTTTTGCAGCCTTGAGGTCTTCGCCCAATGCCAACACTTGGTTGTAGGCAGCGACAATTGCACTCAACTCCGCGTAGCGGCGATTGAGCTTCTTGGCTAGAGCTGGATTACCGTGCAACCCTGGATCAGACAGCTTGGTCTGAAGTTCAGTGTGCTCAGCTAAAAGAGGTTGAACCGAATCGAGCAATTAATTACTCCGAGTCAGAACCAGTAGGTACCGGCATTGACTTCTGAACCTGCATTAGGAACTCAACGTTTGAAGAGGTCTCCTTTAGGCGGCTTAGAACTAGCTCGAGTGCCTGCTGCTGCTCAAGACCTGCAAGAGCGCGACGAAGCTTCCAAACAATCTTGGTTTCGTCTGGGCTCATCAACATTTCTTCGCGGCGAGTACCTGAAGCGTTAACGTCAACTGCAGGGAAGATGCGCTTGTCTGCCAATGAGCGAGACAAACGAAGTTCCATGTTTCCAGTTCCCTTGAACTCTTCGAAGATGACTTCGTCCATCTTTGAGCCGGTCTCAACAAGAGCGGTAGCAAGAATGGTTAGCGATCCGCCGTCTTCAATGTTTCTAGCGGCACCAAAGAAACGCTTTGGTGGATAAAGTGCTGACGAGTCAACACCACCGGAAAGAATACGACCCGATGCAGGTGCGCTCAGGTTGTATGCGCGACCAAGACGAGTAATTGAGTCAAGTAGCACAACAACATCGTGACCTAGCTCAACCAAACGCTTTGCGCGCTCAATAGCTAGTTCGGCAACGGTGGTGTGATCTTCTGCAGGACGGTCGAAGGTTGAAGCAATAACTTCACCCTTTACAGTGCGCTGCATGTCTGTAACTTCTTCAGGACGCTCATCAACTAGAACAACCATTAGGTGAACCTCTGGGTTGTTGACTGCGATTGAGTTTGCGATTGCCTGTAGCACCAAGGTCTTACCGGCCTTTGGCGGAGAAACAATCAAACCGCGCTGACCCTTACCGATTGGTGAAACCAAGTCGATGATTCGGGTGCTCAGTTTGTTCGGCTCAGTCTCAAGACGCAAACGAGTCTGTGGGTAAAGCGGGGTTAGCTTTCCGAACTCAACGCGAGTAGCAGCCTGCTCAACGGTCAAACCGTTGATTGACTCAATGCGCACGATTGCGTTGAACTTTGAACGGCCCTGGCCTTCGCCTTCGCGAGGCTGACGAATTGAACCAACAACTGCGTCACCCTTACGTAGGTTGTACTTCTTAACCTGACCGAGTGAAACGTAAACATCGTTTGGTCCAGGTAGGTAGCCACTGGTGCGAACGAACGCGTAGTTATCGAGTACGTCCAAGATTCCAGCTACTGGGACTAGAACATCGTCTGGAGAAATTTCTGGTTCAATTTCATCGTGCTGGTTGTTGCCGCCACGACGTCCGCGGTTGTCACGATCGCGGTAGCGATCGCGGTTGCGGTTACGGTTGCGGTTGTTGCCACGACGCTCGTCGTTGAAATCGCGCTCGTTGCGTGAATCGTTGTCACGGGTTGAGTTGTCGCGGTTTGAGTTGTCGCGGTTGTCATCGCCACCTTCGCGAGGCTCGCGGCCTTCGCCGCCATTGCGGTTGCGGTTGCGATTACGGTTGCGGTTGTTGTTGCCTGAGCGCTCTGAAGATTCACCTGAATCGTTTGAACGTGACTCGCCAGCATCAGCTGACTTCTCGGCAACTACTTTTTCTGCTTTTGGCTCGCTTGCGTCAGCCTTAACTGCCTTCGCGCGAGTGGTCTTCTTTGGAGCTTCGGTCTTTTCAGCTGATGCTGACACATCTGCGACTACGCGACGTGACTTTTTGACCGGAGTGGTTTCCTGGATTTCATCCATGTTTATTGATTTCTCTTTCTTAGGAGATATTTGTGACTGTTTTATTTAGAGAGTCACTGCCTGCATGTTTTGAACATGCTGCTACCGCGTTAGATCTGCGGGATTTTCACCAATTATTGGTGCAAGGCAACTGTAGCACCTTTGAAGTCCACAGCCAAAAGCAACGCTTTCCACTGTGGATAGTGCTTTGCCGCCAATTTAGCCGCTTCTAGGCGCTGTGCCGGGTCGCTGGCCAATACCAACACCGATGGACCAGCCCCTGAAACTACTGCCGCGTGACCGTGTTCGCGCATGAGCTTTACGATCGCATCAGTCTCTGGCATGGCCGCGGCGCGGTAATCCTGGTGCAGTCTGTCTTCAGTAGCAGCCAACAAAAGCTCTGGGCTCTGAGTAAGAGCTGCAATCAGAAGTGCAGATCTGGAGACGTTGAATACTGCATCATCGTGCGGTACCGATTCAGGCTGCAGCGAGCGTGCCAGAGCAGTAGACATTTTGTGATTTGGCACAAGTTCAAGCGGTGATACTCCGCGGTGCACGAAAAGTTTCTTGTGGTGCGGACCTGACTCGTCTTCCCAAGCAATGGTTAGTCCACCAAAAAGTGCGGGCGCAACGTTGTCTGGGTGACCCTCAAGTTCTGTCGCGATGATGAGCAAGTCTTGATCGCTAATTTCTACGACACCCTCAAGTAAACCTTTTGCCGCCACGATTCCCGAAACTACTGCAGCACCAGATGAACCCATTCCCCTACCGTGCGGAATGATGTTGTGCGCTTCAAGCTTCAGCCCAGGAAGTTTCTGGCCGTACTTCTTAAATGTGTAGGCAATTGCTTTGACTACAAGATTGTTTTCATCGGTGGCAACATCGCCAGCGCCTTCACCGTGAACATCAACTACGGCTGCGTTTCCGACAACTGCTTCAACAATCAACTCGTCATAGTAGGACAGCGCCATTCCAAGCGTGTCAAATCCCGGTCCAAGGTTTGCCGATGTGGCCGGTACCTTGACCGTGACTTTTCTACCAATTAGAGATGTCATTTTTTAGTTCTTAGTTAGACCTAGTTGATCTGCAACAGCTTCAACGCGGTTTGCCACGGCCTGAGGCTTGATGCCCTTACCGCGCTCGTCCTTCAAAGCCCACATTGGGTCCTTTAGTCCGTGACCGGTAACGGTTACGACGATGGTTGCTCCGGCTGGAACTTCACCCTTCTTAGAGTGCTTGAACAAACCAGCTGCACCGGTTGCCGATGAAGGCTCTACAAATACGCCAACCTCATTTGAAAGGAATCGGTGCATCCAAAGAATTTCTTTATCTGACACAAAGCCAAACTGACCACCCGATGCTTCGCGAGCAGCCAGGGCTAGATCGTAAGACGCAGGGTTTCCGATGCGGATAGCAGTAGCAATTGTGTCTGGCTTCTTTACCGGGTTACCAAAGGTGAATGGCGCTGAGCCTTCAGCCTGGAAGCCCCACATCTTTGGCATCGCCTTGATGCGGCCAGCCTGCAGGTCTTCTTGGTATCCCTTTGAGTACGCGGTGTAATTACCTGCGTTGCCAACTGGAAGAACGTGCAAGTCAGGGGCGAATCCAAGCGAATCTACTACCTCGAAGGCACCGGTCTTTTGACCCTCGATGCGGTCAGGGTTAACTGAGTTCACCAAGTGCACCGGATAGTTTGCACTCAAGTCACGAGCAAGATCTAGACAGTCATCGAAGTTTCCCTTGACTTGCAAAATTTGTGATTTGTGCGCAACAGCCTGTGAAAGTTTGCCGAGTGAAATCTTTCCCTTTGGCACAA
>JBEGUG010000103.1:0-3657 GCA_041179005.1 Actinomycetota bacterium
TTTCAAAAAGATCTCTCTCCATTAGCCGCCGGACACTCCCAGCTCTGCCTCTTGAAGAACACTTCGTTGATCACCAACGAGCTCTCGAGATTGCAACCAGTTTTCTGGAAGGGCGCAAACTTTTGCCCCGCCAAGACGGCCGCGCGGCCCCTCGGCTTCTTCGCCAGGATATGGTTGCGAGCGATCCAAAGTTGCCAGGATGTCATCCATGTGGGCAAGGGATTCAACCTGAGAAAGTGCAGCTCTGAATTCTCCACCGACCGGGTAGCCCTTGAAATACCACGCCACGTGCTTGCGAATGTCACGGCACGCGTGCATTTCACTTTCAAAGAACTCAACAAGTAATTCGGCATGACGTTTGAATGCATCGGCAACCTCACCCAAATTAGGCTGGATTGGATTAATCGCGGCATCCGAATTGGGATTCTGAAGATATTCATCAAAGGCAGCCTGCAAATCACCGAATAGCCAAGGTCTACCTAGACAGCCACGACCAACGACAACTCCGTCTACGCCAGTTTCACGCATCATTCGCACAGCATCTCCAGCCGACCAAATATCACCATTTCCTAATATCTGCACATCCGGTAAGGCTTCCCTGAGTTCTGCAATTGCAGACCAGTCAGCTTTTCCCGAGTAGTAATCGGCTGCCGTACGTCCGTGAAGCGCCACTGCGGTAACGCCTGCGTCTCGCGCAGCCTTGCCCGCTTCGATGTAGGTCAAGTGATCAGCGTCAATTCCCTTACGCATTTTGATAGTTAGTGGAATCTCGCCGGCAGCCTTAACAGCTGCATTAACGATTGATGAAAAAAGATCTTCTTTCCATGGCAATGCTGCCCCGCCACCCTTGCGAGTAACTTTTGGAACCGGGCAACCAAAATTTAGATCAATGTGATCTGCACGATTTTCAGCAACCAACATTGTGACCGCCTCGGCAATCGTCTTTGGGTCCACCCCATACAACTGCACCGAGCGAATCTCTTCCGATGGATGGTGGCCAACCAATCGCATTGACTCTTCGGTGCGCTCAACTAGGGCACGCGATGTGACCATCTCGGAAACGTATAGACCGCCACCGAATTCGCGGCAGAGTCTTCTGAACGCAGTGTTGGTGATACCAGCCATTGGCGCGAGCACAACCGGCGTTGCGATGGCTAACTTGCCATATTGCAGTGCCGGTTTTGTGGCCGCCGATGTCATTGTGAGCTTGGCCTTTTGACTAGGAAACCAGTTTTGCGCCGAGGTATTCGCGCAATTTACTCAGAGCAACGCGTTCCTGCTGCATGGTGTCGCGCTCACGAACTGTAACCGCCTGATCGTCAAGAGTCTCAAAATCTACGGTTACGCAAAATGGTGTTCCGATTTCGTCTTGACGACGGTATCGGCGTCCAATTGCACCTGAATCATCGAAATCAATGTTCCAGTAACCGCGCAATTCCTGAGCAAGGTTTCGCGCCACCGGAGATAGGTCTTCGTTTCTCGACAACGGAAGGATTGCCGCTTTAACCGGCGCAAGTCTGTAGTCAAGGCGCAAAACGGTTCTTACGTCAACGCCGCCCTTTGTGTTTGGAGCTTCGTCTTCGGCGTAAGCATCAACTAAGAATGCCATCAGCGATCTAGTCAACCCTGCGGCCGGCTCAATCACGTAAGGAGTCCAACGCTCGTTCTTGTTTTGGTCAAAGTAACTGAGGTCAGCACCTGATTCACGAGAGTGAGTGGTTAGGTCAAAGTCAGTTCGGTTAGCAATACCCTCTAGTTCACCAAACTCGCTACCTGGGAATCCGAACTTATATTCGATGTCGACAGTGCGCTTTGAATAGTGCGAGAGCTTTTCCTTTGGGTGCTCGAAAATTCGAAGATTATCTGGATTGATTCCAAGATCGGTGTACCAGTTCATTCTCTGTTCGATCCAGTAGTTGTGCCACTCTTCATCGGTGCCAGGCTCTACAAAGAATTCCATTTCCATCTGCTCAAATTCACGAGTACGGAAAATAAAGTTTCCCGGGGTGATTTCATTTCGGAAAGACTTACCAATCTGGCCGATGCCAAATGGTGGCTTCATGCGAGAGGCGCCAAGTACGTTTGCGAAATTGACGAAAATACCCTGGGCGGTCTCAGGTCGAAGATAATGCAGACCTTCTTCGGCTGCTACCGGTCCTAGGAAAGTCTGTAATAGCCCGTTGAAAGCTTTTGGCTCAGTCCAACTATTCTTGCTACCGCAATTTGGGCAAGCAATGTCATTCATGGACTCGGGAGCGCGGCCCTTTTTTTCCTCAAAAGCTTCTTCAAGGTGATCCTGGCGAAAACGCTTGTGACAAGCGGTGCACTCGATTAGCGGGTCAGAAAATTCGCGAACGTGACCGGATGCTTCCCATACCTTGCGAGGAAGAATAACCGATGAGTCAAGGCCCACAATGTCTTCACGACTCTGAACCATGGTGCGCCACCATTGACGCTTGATGTTTTCTTTGAGTTCAACACCTAGGGGTCCGTAGTCCCATGCTGAACGGCTTCCGCCATAGATTTCACCGGCCTGAAAAACGAAGCCGCGGCGCTTGGCCAGGGAAATTACTGAATCTAGACGATTTGGGGTAGCCACTTAAACTCCTTGCCCAAGCTGGATGCCTGGTACTTGTTCGAAGTTCCCAGTCTACTTTGATGAGGAGCGTTTTGGCTTGTCCACTGCCCCACCAAAGCGCCTTGAGCGCCCTTGGAAGTGTGAAATCGCCTGCCATAGTGAGGTCCGGTCAAAATCTGGCCACAGAGTATCCATGAATACGAACTCAGCATAGGCCGATTGCCAGAGCAAGAAATTTGAAGTGCGCTGCTCCCCTGAGCTTCTCAGAAACAGGTCCACATCAGGCAAGTAATTTGAATTCAAATACTTCTGCATGGTTTTCTCAGTAATCGAACCAGCCTTCAATTTGCCAGTGGCAACATCTTGAGCCATGGCATTAACCGCATCTACGATTTCGATTCTTGAGCCGTAGTTGACGCACATGGTCAGGGTGAGGGTTTTATTCTTGGCGGTTAATTTCTCAGCTGCTTTGAGTTCATCGATTACAGAGAGCCAAAGCCGAGGCCTTCTGCCGGCCCATCGAATTCTCACGCCCCAAGCGTTCAATTGATCACGTCTTGCACGAAGCACTTCCCGATTGAAGCCCATCAAAAACTTAACCTCTTCAGGAGATCGTTTCCAATTTTCAGTAGAGAAGGCATAGACCGTTAGATACTTCACGCCGGCTTCAATTGCACCGGCGACTACATCCAGCAGTGCCACTTCGCCAGCCTTGTGGCCCTCAATTCGAGTTAGTCCGCGCTGATTTGCCCAGCGCCCATTGCCGTCCATAACAATTGCCACATGCTGAGGAACAGCACCAGAGGCAAATTTCGGCATCTTTACGCCAGTCTTTTTTACCGGCTGCAACTTGCTCATTCACGCTCCACATGTTGAAGTGACTTGAGCCCACGCTCAATGTGCCACTGACTATATGCAGCAACGATACCTGATGCGGATGCACGGATATTTTCTGTAGAGCCATCGGCGATTTGCCAATCGCCGGAAAGCAGCGCGCCAAGCAGTTCGCCGGTTAGCGGGTCAATCACTGCTGCACCGGCTGGCCTGCAGTCTCGGCAAACTACCCCACCGAGCTGCAT
>JBEGUG010000104.1:0-16383 GCA_041179005.1 Actinomycetota bacterium
TGATCACTTTTGCAAAATCACCTTTAGAAACAGACATCGGTGCCGACGAACAGATCGCTGATGTTGCATGGGCATGGCTCACCGAAGCGTTGCAAAACCGGCACGCCAACTTCATCGCCGAAGCAGGCACGGCTACTCGAATCATTTCTTCTGGCTACGGCGCACTGAGCAACCAAAGCGATCACGCAGAGCTCGAAATTCGCGCGTCTTGGTCTCCAGTTGACACAAATGCGAATGCGCACCTCGAAGCTTGGCAGGACTTGGTTTGCATCATGTCTGGCCTTCCAAATCTTCCCGCTGGAGTGTCCAGCTTCGCTTCGGGTCGATGACCGAAGAGCAAGTCGAACTCCCCCTTTTAGCTAAGCCTCGAGTTGAACGGGTCCTGCTGGTCGAAACCGTAGCGGGCTTGCGAGCAGCTTATAAGGAGCTGAGTAACCTCGATGGCCCCTTTGCGCTGGATGCCGAAAGAGCCTCAGGGTTCAAGTACAGCCAACGCGCGTACCTAATCCAGGTCCATCGCAAGAATTCTGCAATTTTCCTAATTGACCCAATTGCTGTGGCAATGGATCAGGAGCAAAACCATCCAACCGATGAACGCTCGGCAATTCAGGAACTCGGTAGCCTGCTAGCGACAGATGAATGGATTTTGCACGCAGCAAGCCAAGACATTCCTTGCCTACGAGACTTAGGTATAGTCCCAACCAAGATATTTGATACGGAACTGGGTTCCAGAATTGCTGGATTGCCTCGAGTTGGACTGGGCGCGGTCACCGAGCATTTTGTCAACGTGAAACTTGCCAAAGAACATTCCGCTGTTGACTGGAGCGTGAGGCCACTTAAGGAAGATTGGTTGAATTACGCAGCACTTGATGTTGATGTGCTGCATGAATTACGAGATGGCGTAGCCGCACTGCTCACCGAACAAGGAAAACTCGCTTGGGCTGAGGAAGAGTTCTCGAACGTAGCAAAGATGCAGCCAAAGCAGACAAAAGTTGACCGTTGGCGTGGCATGAGCGGAATGCATGAAGTTAGAGAGCCGCGCGCTCTCGCAATTGCTCGCGAACTCTGGACAGCGAGAGAGGCGCTTGCGGAAAAACTTGACGTCTCACCGGGCAGACTTATTCCAGACTCATCAATTGTTGGTGTCTCGACAAATCCGCCTAGGACTAAGCCAGAGTTGGCTTCATCCAAGATTTTTTCGGGTCGTGCAAGTAGAAGTTATTTAGATACTTGGTGGGCAGCGTTGCACGAAGGTCTCAACACAAGAAATCTGCCGCCGGCTAAATTGCCGCACGTTGGAATCCCAAATCACAGAACCTGGCCGAATCGCTTCCCCGACTCGGATAGAAGATTGAAGATGGTTCGCATCGAGCTTGCTGCACTAAGTGAAAGCCTTCAAATTCCAATCGAAAATCTAATGAGCCCCGAGACTGTTCGGCAAGTCTGTTTTGAAGCCCTTGACCCACTGACCCTTGAAAGCATCAAGGAGAAAATTCTTGTATTTGAACCAAGACCGTGGCAGGTTGAGATCGTTTGCCCAGCAATTTTCATTGGTCTCACTAATGCAGGCATGCCTGCGGACGAGTCGGTAAAAGAGGCTAAAGAGGACGCTTAGCAGACTCTAGTTCCACCAGAGGTTTCGCATGTGGAACTTTTGAACCAACTACCTGGGCAACAATATCGCGGGCGATTGTCTGAGCGGTCATGCCAACGCGCTCCATGATTTCAGCTCTGGAAGCATGCTCAAGGAATTCGTCTGGCAAGCCAACTTCATTCAAAGCTGTGTCCACTTGAGCTGCGCGCATGTCCTGACGCACTCGTGTTCCAATTCCGCCGACCTTGATGCCGTCCTCTACGGTGACAACTAGTCTGTGCTCTGCAGCCATGTCAATAACTGACTTAGCGACAGGAACGACCCAACGTGGATCAATAACGGTTGAACCGATACCCTGCGCAGCTAGTAGTTCCGCTACCTGCAAGCCCACCGAAGCCATTGAACCAACCGTAAGAATGAGCACGTCTTTGCTAGCAGACTGCAGCAATACATCCACGCCATCCGAAGTTCGGCTTAGCCCCTTGATGTTGCTGCCGACGTTGCCCTTAGAGAAGCGCACGACAGTAGGAGCATCGTTAACCTGAACGGCCTCTTGAAGTTCTTCTCTCAAAGTTTCAGAGTCACGTGGAGCTGCAATTCGAATGCCTGGCACAACTTGCAAAACAGACAAGTCCCACATGCCGTGGTGGCTGGCGCCATCTGGACCGGTGACGCCCGCCCGATCGAGCACAAATGTGACCCCTGCCTTGTGCAATGCCACATCCATCAGTACTTGGTCAAAAGCTCGGTTCATGAAGGTCGCATAGACGGCAACAACTGGGTGCAGTCCACCGAAGGCCATTCCGGCTGCCGAAGTAACTGCATGTTGCTCAGCAATACCCACATCGAATACACGCTTTGGATATTTCTTGGCAAACTTCTCAAGGCCAACCGGAATCAACATAGCTCCGGTTATAGCCACGATGTCTTCGCGAGCGTCAGCGATATTTACAATCTCTTCGCCAAACGCACCGGTCCAGGTTTGCGAAGTTGACTCTTCAAGTGATTCGCCAGTTTTAGGATCGATCTTGCCGACAGCATGGAACTGATCATCCTCATGCAACATCGCAGCATCAAAACCGCGACCCTTCTGAGTAATTGCGTGAACTATTGCTGGCGAACCGTATTTCTTTGCCTGTCGAAGAGCCTGCTCCATTGCGACGAGGTCGTGGCCGTCAACAGGACCAATGTATTTAATGTCCAAGTTTGGGAACATGCCCTGAGGAGCGAATGTAGAAAGCAATCCCTTTCCCGCCCCTCTGGCTGCGGAGTAAAAGAGTCTTCCAACTACACCGAACTTGTAAAAAAACTTCTTGCTCCACTTATAGAGTCGACGGTAATTCTTGTCGGTTCGCACATCATTTAGATATCTAGCGAGCCCACCGATGGTAGGTGCGTAGCTTCTACCGTTGTCGTTAACGACGATGACGAGTTTTCGGTCATTGTCGTGCGAAATGTTGTTTAGGGCTTCCCAAGCCATTCCACCGGTCAGGGCACCATCACCAATTACGGCTACGACAAACCTGTCGTTCTGCTCGGTCAACTTATAGGCTTTGGCAATTCCGTCGGCCCATGAAAGCGATGAAGATGCATGTGAACTCTCGACAATGTCGTGCTCTGATTCTGACCGCTGCGGGTATCCGGCAATGCCGTCCTTTTTTCTCAGCGAAGAAAGGTCACGTCTTCCGGTCAAAAGTTTGTGGACGTAAGACTGGTGACCGGTGTCGAACACGATTGAGTCATTTGGCGACTCAAAAACTCGGTGAATTGCGATGGTGGTTTCAACCACACCAAGGTTTGGCCCTAAGTGCCCTCCAGTCTTAGAGACTGAAGAGATCAACGAGGTTCTTACCTCTTGGGCTAGAGTCTTCAACTCTTGAGGGCTTAGCGAATCTAGGTCTCTGGGACCGTTAATTCGCTCTAGAACACTCATAGTCAATTCAACCCTTCAGCCAATAAGGCTATTCCTTCTAGGCAACCAAACTGCGAAGAACGTACTGAAGAATTCCACCGTTTCGGTAGTAATCAGCCTCACCAGGTGTGTCGATTCTTACAACGGCATCGAACTCAATTGTTGATTTGCCAGCCGCTGAGTGAGCTGAAGGCTTAGCAATAACGCGAACAGTCTTAGGAGTAACACCCTTGTTTAGTTCTTCGATACCAGTGATTTGGAATTCCTCTGTGCCGTCCAAGCCAAGGGACTCCGCGTTCTGCCCCGCTGGGTACTGAAGCGGCAATACGCCCATACCAATTAAGTTGCTTCGGTGAATACGCTCGAAACTCTCGGTAATAACCGCGCGCACTCCAAGAAGACTTGTGCCCTTTGCAGCCCAGTCACGAGATGATCCTGAACCGTATTCTTTTCCTCCAAGAATTACCAAAGGAATGTTAGAAGCCATGTAGTTGCTAGAGGCGTCATAGATGAAAGCCTGTGGGCCGTCCGCCTGAGTGAAGTCACGGGTATAGCCACCCTCAACATCATTCAACAGTTGATTGCGAAGACGAATGTTCGCAAAGGTTCCACGAATCATTACCTCGTGATTGCCTCGTCTTGAGCCGTAGCTATTGAAATCAACTCTGGAAATTCCGTGATCGGTGAGGTACTTTCCTGCTGGAGAATCGGCCTTGATAGAACCTGCAGGGCTGATGTGGTCTGTAGTTACCGAGTCACCAAGCTTGGCAAGAACTCGTGCACCGATGATGTCTTTCACGGCATCAGGGGTCTTCTTCATTCCGTCAAAGTAAGGAGGTTTGCGAACGTAGGTCGATTTTGGATCCCATTCAAAAACCGCTCCCTTTGGAGTTGGAAGTGATTTCCAACGACTATCCCCTTCGAAGACACCGGCGTACTGAGTCTTGAACATATTGGAGTTAATTGACTCGTCAATCGTCTTCTGAACTTCTTCGGCGGTAGGCCAGATGTCCTTTAGATAAACCGGAGCTCCGTCGCTTCCTTCACCAAGTGATTCGTTCTCGAAGTCGAAGTCCATTGTTCCAGCAAGTGCGTATGCAATTACCAACGGAGGCGATGCCAAGTAGTTCATCTTTACATCAGGACTGATTCGTCCTTCAAAGTTTCTGTTTCCAGAAAGCACGGCAGTCACCGCAAGATCGTTGTCATTGATTGCCTGAGAGATTTCATCTGACAGTGGACCTGAATTACCGATGCAGGTGGCGCAACCATAGCCAACAAGGTTGAAACCAAGTGCATCGAGGTCTTTGGTTAGTCCAGCTTTGTTGTAGTACTCGGTGACAACTTTCGAACCCGGAGCCAGTGAAGTCTTTACCCAAGGCTTTGCCTTTAGACCCTTTGCCACTGCCTTGCGAGCGACCAAACCAGCTGCAAGCATCACAGACGGGTTTGATGTGTTGGTGCACGAGGTGATTGATGCAATTGCAACGTGACCGTTGTCCATTGCATATGTTTGACCGGAAACAGCAGTTGGCTTCGATGCCTGAGCTGTGTATGCAGGTAGCGCTGCCTTGAACGATTCTTTTGACTTGCTCAAAACAATTCGATCTTGAGGACGCTTCGGCCCTGCAATCGAAGGAACAACGGTGGCCAAATCGAGTTCAAGATATTCACTGAATCTTGGTTCAATGCTCGGGTCGTGCCACAGACCCTGAGTCTTTGCGTAAGCCTCTACCAAATCGATCTGTTCCTGGGCGCGTCCAGTAACGCGCAGGTAATCCAGAGTGACTTCATCGATTGGGAACATCGCCGCGGTGGAACCAAACTCTGGGCTCATGTTTCCAATAGTCGCGCGATTTGCCAGCGGCACGGCAGTAACGCCAGCTCCATAGAATTCAACGAACTTACCTACGACTCCGTGCTTACGAAGCATTTCGGTAATGGTCAAAACAACATCGGTGGCAGTCACCCCGGTAGAAATCTGTCCGGTTAGCTTGAAGCCGACCACCTTTGGAATCAACATCGATACCGGCTGTCCTAGCATTGCGGCCTCGGCTTCGATTCCGCCAACACCCCAACCCAAAACTCCTAGGCCATTAACCATTGTTGTGTGCGAGTCCGTTCCAACACAGCTGTCTGGGTAAGCCTGGGCCTCTCCGTTTACTTCGCGCGCCATTACGGTGCGAGCAAGATATTCAATGTTTACCTGGTGGACGATACCCGTGCCAGGTGGAACAACCTTGAAATCATCAAACGCTGTCTGTCCCCATCTAAGGAATTGGTAGCGCTCACCGTTTCGGTTGTATTCAAACTCAACATTTCGCTCGAAGGCGTCAGGCGAACCGGCAACGTCAATCTGCACAGAGTGATCAATTACGAGTTCTGCTGGCGCAAGCGGATTGATGCGCTTTGGGTCTCCGCCAAGTTCGGCAACGGCCTCGCGCATGGTGGCTAGATCAACCACACAAGGTACTCCGGTAAAGTCCTGCATAATCACACGTGCTGGCGTGAATTGAATTTCGATGTCCGGCTCTGCGGCTGGATCCCAATTCACCAATGCATTGATGTGGTCGGCGGTGATGTTTGCACCGTCTTCAGTTCTTAGTAGGTTCTCAAGAAGAATCTTTAGGCTGTAAGGAAGTGTTTTTGCGTCCACTGAATCGAGTTTGAAAATTCGATACTCTTTTGAACCAACCTTTAAGAGGGCAGCGGAATCGAAACTATTTACTTTGGACATCTCTGTCTTTCCTTACTTTGAGCTAATGCTCTCTAAAAATACCACTAACGAGGCTTGGAAACTGACCCCCGAATCAGCAGCCAGGTGAACCAAATACACAGCGCGTAAAGGGGAACGCCCATGGCGATTCTGAAAACCCCAAGTAATTCTGTCTGGCCCGCGAAGTAAAGCGGAACCTGCACTATTAGACGGGCTGAGAACAGTCCAATCCAGAGAAATGTGGCTATCTGGTAGCGTCTCGCCAGCGGTTTATCACTGCGCCAGGATTTAACGTCACCTAGAAGAGCTCCAACCAGTAGGCCAACGATTGGCCATCGGATTAGCACCGAAATCAAAAGAACGGACGCGTAAATCGCATTGGTGAAGAATCCCTGAACGAAGTAATCGGCAGCTTGACCGCCTTCCCTAAGTGGCAGGAAGGCAGAAATACCAATACCAATAGCTCCGGCAATAGCTTGAGTTAATGGCTTCTTGCGGATTATTTGAAGAATCAGGAAAAACGCACTTATTGAAACCGCGGAGACCACAGCTGCAACGGTGTTCTTGGTGAGGGACAAAATAGTCACGAATACCAAAGCAGGCAAGATTGATTCCACGATGCCGAGCCAGCCGCCAATTGCACCCAAGACTGAGTTCTTACTGATGCTTAATTGACCTTGCTCATTCTGTAAACCGAGACGTGAAGGTTTTATGTTTTCAGACATAGAAGCTAAATGGCCCTCGGCGGCGCAACGGTACCACCGGGAATGGTTAGCGGAAGAAGATCCTTTGGTGGCAGTGGAACATCGCCACGAACGACAACAACTGAACGAAATAGGTCATCGATGTCTGCAGCAGCTCGAGCGTCATTCAAGGCTGCTCCCCCAACGACACCTCGCAAAAACCACTTTGGTCCATCAACACCGATGAATTTCGCTAGACGATGGCCTGCCTGCTTTCCGGACTCATCATTAAGTGGAATCTTTGCTATCAACTCGGGTCCTAGGGAACCAATTCGCTCTTCAGTTTCCCCGCCCTGAGCAGCAAGGCTCTCCCTCATCTGAGTTCTAATTTCGTGCCAAACGCCTTCATTCTTTGGTGCCGCAAAAGCCTGTAGCTGCAAAGAAGAACCAGCAAAATCCATACTGACCGCAACAATACGCTGATTGGATTCTTCAACCTCAAGGCGCATTGCGAGATTTTCACGCGATGGAATTCGAAGAGATCCAAAATCCACGTAAGGCCTAACTCCTTGAACCTCGGTGACATCTAGAGGACCGGCCGTGCGTCTATCCGCAGGCGCGGATTTATCAGAGGAATAACTAACGTTCATTTAGTTTTTCCCAGTAGATCCGTGGCCGCCTTCGCCGCGATCACTTTCCGGAAGTCTTTCGACTCTAAGGAACTGAGCCCGAGACACTTCTTGAATGACTAACTGAGCAATTCGATCACCAATCTCAACCTGAAAGTCATTTTCGGTGGAGTTGTAGAGATTCACAGCAATCTCGCCGCGGTAGCCAGCATCGATAGTGCCTGGGGTGTTCAAAACGGTAATTCCAGATTTGTGCGCGAGCCCAGATCTTGGGTGAACTAGACCCACATAACCGTCTGGCAGAGCAATGGATACGCCAGTTGGAACGAGCACTCGACCTCTTGCTGGCACAACAGTTGCAATTCTGGACCTGAGGTCCGCTCCCGCATCTCCTGGTTGAGCATAGCTAGGGAGAAAGGCGTCTTCGGCGACGATTAGGACAGGCACATTCTTATTCACGGTAAGAGCGTAATCTAAATACATGAGTAAGTTGGCAGCCGATGAGTTTCAATACCAAGAGCGAGTGCTTCCTAAGTGGACTAGCTTTCTTCCCCTCTTGATCGTTTATCCCACCTTTTGGCTCACTATGGCTCCTTTCAACGCTCTGCTAGGCAGTATTTTTGGGATCGCTGTGACCCTGGCAATAGCCGCGGTAATGGTGGTGAGTTCCCCAAAAATAACCGTTTCGGCATCAGAGGTTAGGGTTGGCCGCGCCCACATATCAAGAAAATTTCTCGGAAATGCCTCCGTGGTTCAAAAAGAGGCACAGTTTTCGGCAAAAGGCCCCCAACTTGACGCCCGGGCCTACCTGTCACTTCAACCATCGGTATCGGGGTTGCTTCAACTGGAGATAAAAGATCCCAAAGATCCAACGCCTTACTGGCTTTTCTCTACGAGGAAACCAGAATTGGTAGCTGAACTAATTGGAGCGAAGCCCAAGCGATAGTGGCTTAGCTGTCACATTCAACGCAAATTTTGCCGTGTTTACCCTTGCGCGGGGAAAGCAATGAGTGGTGCTTAACGATGAAGCACTCTGAACAAGTAAATTCATCGTCCTGAGGTGGCAGAACCAAGACATCGAGATCTTCGGAAACTACATCAGGAATAGCGAAACCTTCACCGTGTTCTTCGTCTACATCAACAACTCCGGAAAGTTTGTCGGGAATGCGCTCCTTGATAGCCTCGATCGACTCGTTTTCGTCGTCGTTCTTCCTAGGTGCGTCGTAGTCGGTTGCCACTTGGCTTCCCCTCATTTCTCTGCTTACTTGTGCATAGTTTGCATTCTTATGTGTGCAATAGCAAACCAGCAACGCCGAGTATACGCAGAAAATTGCTTCACGCGTGACGCGGCACACCCATAGATAAGTACGGATTTACGAGCATCCAATGGCAAACTCTTGGACTAGGAGGCATTTATGGATGACATTCGACTGTTTGAGACAGACGGTGACTTTTTGGTGCTTGAAGCTCAAGACGGCCAGAAGTTCCGTCTCCTAATTGACGAGACCGTCCGATCCTCAGTGAAGCGCGAAGCCAAGCCCGCGCTCGATGATGTTTCGATCACCCCACGTGCCATCCAGGATGAGATTCGCAACGGAGCGTCTATAGAAGATCTGATGGCCCAATCCGGTGCGAGCTTTGAATTCATTGAAAAGTTTGCTGCGCCCGTTATTGCCGAACTGAATCATGTTGTTTCTTCAGCTTTGAGCGTTCGGCTAACTATTGCTGGTGACAGGTACAACGATTCGACCCAGATTGAATTTGGAGAGATTATCGGCGGAAGACTGGTGACCAGCGGAGCAACAGGCATTAGTTGGCTAGCTAAGAAGATTGACGTCAACAATTGGCACGTAATTGCAAACTACTCACTCAATGGCACTGTCGGATCTGCGACCTGGGCGTTTGACCCACGAAGACTAACACTGTCGCCTGAAAGTGAAACTGCAGTAACACTCTCGAGTCAAGAAACAATTTCTAATACCCCAATTCCAAAGTTGAGAAATGTTCAACTCACTGATTCAGTTGCGCCGGTCGAACAAAATACTGCACCCTCGGACACGCTTGCCAGAACAGAAGTTTTTGATGATGTGATCCCAATTGGACGTGGCATGCAAAATGAAACTCCAATTTCAAGAGCATTTGAGGAAGATAGACCGGAACCTTCTACCCCGGCAGCATTTTTAAAGAATGCTTCGGATAAGAGTGACGTGAGCACTGCTGAACCACTTAGTGCCACGGCCGATCTGCTAGAAGCCTTGAGACGCAAACGCACCGAAAGAGAAGTAACCGATCTCGAATCACATCCTGAAACAACTCAAATCAGGGTTGTTGATATCCAAGTTCCTGTTGAACAAGTTTCTAAAGAGGAACTTGCTAAAGAGGAACTTCCTAAAGCAGAACAACCGGAAATCACTTCTGATGCGCCGGAAGAACCGGTCGCAGAAACTTCTACCACTCCCAAAAAAGGCAGAGCGGCGATGCCAAGTTGGGATGAAATCGTTTTCGGAACTAAAACAGACGACTAGTCCCTTTTTTCAAAATCACCAAACCTAAGCAGCGGAACTGTCAGCTCCTGGTCTGAAATCGAACCATGTTGGCCAATCATTTTCAGAGACTTAGGCTTCGCAAAATCACGGTGATACAGAGCTACTTCCCCAATTGATATCAGAAAGATATCTGGCATCCGATCACGAGCGAACTCTTCAACTTCAGCGAACCAACCGGCCTCAACAAGTTGCTTATTGGTTGCTACAAGTACGCGGCTTCCGAGTTGGTCTTGAAGAGTCGACGCGAAAGCTGATGTGGGTGGATTCTCGAAGTAGAGATAAAGCACTCGCGGATCTCCGCCAACTGCAATCAACTGAGGCAGCTCAAACTCATCGAGGTAGATGTGATTGCTGTGATCAACGTCAATGATTCCATGATCTGCAGTTAGCAGCACACCAACGCTCTCGGGAAGTTTTGCCCTGAACTTGGCGAGTTCCGACTCTAATTCCTCGAGCTTCTGGACCCACTCACCCGACTTGGCACCAAATTGATGAGCCTTCATGTCCAATTCAGGAATGTAGAGGTAAACCAGGGACCTCTTCTTGGTTTGCAAGATATTCAAGGCGGCATCGAATCGATCCTGAATAGATTTACCCGGATGATACTTTGCTGCGGGCATCGTGGCCATTGTGAATCCAGAATTTTCATACTCGGCTGCGCCCACAAAGAAACAATCAATTGACTGTTCCTTCGCGAGTTCACTTACAGTTTTTGATTTTTGCCATTTCGCGGCATCGGCCCTGCTTGAAATTCCAGTCAAGAGATTAACTTGTTCACCGGCCGATCGATCATAAATTTGATAGCCAACCATGCCGTGCTTTCCCGCACGATCACCGGTCGAAAAACTACTTAGGCTCGTTGCGGTGGTGCTCGGAAAACCAACCTGTATGGAACCGTCCCGCTCAAGCGCAGCTAGAAGTCTGGGAGCGTGACCTGCTCGATTTCTAAGATTCACAGAACCCAGCCCATCGACCATAATCACGCAGGCGCTTTTAACCGATGGAAGAGCGAGTCGATTGTGCTTGCCGGAAATTGCCCCGAGTGCGGAAATAAACACATCGGATAACCTCCCTAGTGATTTAGGAAGCGCGGGTAGCATCATAGGGATAGTCTGCCACAGCCGGAAATAGACATTGGTTTAGGGACTGAGAAAGTAAATGAGCAAGGAAAACATCAACGAAGAGCGCATCGTCGACATAGATCTGTCGAAAGAGATGCAAGATTCATTCCTTGAATACTCGTACTCGGTTATTTACGCAAGAGCTCTTCCAGACGCTCGAGACGGACTGAAGCCCGTACACCGTCGCATCGTCTACCAAATGGGAGACATGGGTCTGCGACCAGACAAAGGGCACGTTAAATCTGCTCGCGTCGTTGGCGAGGTAATGGGAAAGCTCCACCCCCATGGCGACAGCGCAATCTATGACGCTCTAGTGAGAATGGCTCAGCCATTCTCTCTGCGAGTGCCTCTTATTGACGGCCACGGAAATTTTGGAAGCCTTGATGATGGTCCCGCCGCCGCACGTTACACGGAGGCAAAGCTTTCGTTAGCTTCCATGCTGATGAACGAGGGCCTTGATGAAGACGTAGTTGACTTCAAGCCCAACTACGATGCTCAGCTCACTGAACCGGAAGTGCTTCCAGCTGCTTTCCCCAACCTGCTGGTAAACGGCTCGTCTGGAATTGCAGTTGGAATGGCAACTAACATGCCTCCGCACAACCTACGAGAAGTTATCAACGGTGCAATATTTCTTCTAGGAAATCCAGAAGCCACAACGAAGCAACTTATGAAGTTTGTACCTGGCCCAGATCTTCCTAACGGCGGCATAATTATGGGTCTCGATGGCGTCATCGAAGCTTACGACACCGGTCGAGGCACCTTCAAGACTCGTGCAAGGGTTTCGGTAGAAAGCGTCTCTCCTAGGAAGCTTGGAATTGTAGTAACCGAGCTGCCATATCTGGTTGGTCCAGAAAAGGTAATCGAAAAGATTAAAGATGGTGTCAATAGCAAGAAGCTCCAGGGAATAGCCGACGTCACGGACCTGACCGATCGCACAAACGGCTTGCGACTTGTAATTGAGCTCAAGACTGGTTTTGATCCCCAAACCGTTTTGGATCTGCTTTACAGATTCACACCGATGGAAGACAGCTTTGGAATCAACAACGTTGCACTGGTAGACGGTAGACCGCAGACTTTGGGACTCAAAGACATGCTCGGTGTCTACTTGGCACACCGAATTGTTGTCACAAGACGAAGAAGTGAAAACAGACTAGGCAAGAAACAGGCGCGTCTTCACCTGGTTGAGGGTCTGCTCATAGCCATACTTTCAATCGACGAAGTGATTCAAGTAATTCGCGCCAGCGACGAGGTTGACCAGGCCAGAGTCAAACTGATGAAGGTTTTTGACCTTTCTGAGATACAAGCTGAATACATCTTGGAACTTAGGCTGCGCAGGCTTACTAAGTTTTCGAAGATCGAACTGGAAACCGAGAAAGCCTCTCTTCTAGAAGAGATTAAGGCTCTTAAGAAAATCCTTGGCTCAGATTCCGTCTTGCGCGACTTGGTATCTCAGGAACTGAAGGCCGTTGCCGATAAATACGGTGACGATCGAAGAACCACTTTGGTTAGCAACTTCGAAGAGGCAAAGCCAATAACAACTGCAAAAGCTGCCTCAATCAATGCTGAGTTAGCTGACACCCCGTGCGTTATCGTCTTCACTGCATCTGGAATGGTTGGAAAAACAAGCGTCTGGGATACCACAGCAGCCCCTCCAGCGAAGCGCAAAAAGCACGACGCCATCAAATCCGTAATCGCGACAACCACAAGGTCAGATCTAGGTTTCGTGACTTCCACCGGAATTATGCATCGCATTCATGTTGGTGACGTTCCCGCTCTCAACGACGTGTTTGATCTGAGTTCAATGGTTTCGGCCAGCAGCTTCTTAGGCCTTCCGAAATCCGAAAAGGTCCTCAATGTTTTTGAACTAACAGACGAAACAGTTATTGCTGTAGGAACCGCTCAGGGAGTTGTCAAGCGCATCTCCGCGGATTTCGCACCAAAAGCCGAGTTTGAAATCATCTCACTCAAGACTGGTGACAAGCTGGTTGGTGCTGACCTAGCAAGTGACGAGGACGAATTAGTCTTCGTGACCAACGATGCTCAACTTCTCCGTTTTGCGGCTAAGGCCGTTCGTCCCCAAGGGCGCGGAGCTGCGGGAGTTGCCGGTATCAACCTGTCAAAAGATGCCAACGCTATTTCATTCTCAGTGGCAAAAGCAGGCATGGAGAACATCGCAATCACGGCTGCTAACAGTTCTGGGTCTTTGTCTGGCACCGATGCGGGAAGCGTGAAGATTACAGACCTCAATGACTTTCCGGCCAAAGGTAGAGCAACGGGAGGCGTCAGGGCGCATAAATTTATCCGCGGTGAAGATCAGCTTTACTTTGCCTGGGCTGGACCAATTGATGCGATGGCATTGACCTCGGACGGGAAGCCGACAGAATTACCAGGCGAATTGGCAAAACGCGACGCGTCAGGCAGTAAATCTGCAGGAATGATTGGTTCGATAGGACACAAGCTCAGCTAACAGTTTGAGCGAATATTTCTTAAGCGTCGATTCTTTCGCGTTCAAAACCGTCTGCCGAATCAATAATGAAATCTCTTCTTGGAGCAACCTCGTTACCCATCAGGAGTTCAAACACAGTCTCTGCTGCGGCGGCATCTTCAACACGAACTCTTCTCAAGCTTCTTGCGTTTCGATCCATCGTGGTTTCGGCTAACTGGTCCGCGTCCATCTCACCCAAACCCTTGTAACGCTGGATCGGTTCTTTGTATCGCTTTCCGGCCTTCTCAAGCTTCTTCAGCAAGTCTTCAAGTTCACTTTGAGAATAGGTGTAGATGACTTCATTTGCCTTACTGCCGACGTTAACAATCTCAACCCTGTGCAGTGGTGGAACGGCTGCGTAAACCCTTCCAGCCTCTACTAGCGGGCGCATGTATCGGAAGAAAAGCGTGAGCAGCAAGGTTCTAATGTGAGCGCCATCGACATCCGCATCCGACATCAAAATAATTTTTCCGTATCGAGCGGAATCGAGTTCAAAACTACGGCCAGATCCGGCGCCGATCACCTGAATGATGGATGCACATTCTGTATTCGAAAGCATGTCTGAGATGGAAGCCTTTTGAACATTCAGTATTTTGCCTCGAATTGGAAGCAGAGCCTGGAACTCGCTATCTCTGGCCAGCTTGGCTGTACCCAGCGCCGAATCACCCTCCACGATAAACAATTCTGATCCAGAGGTCTCTTGAGTTCTGCAATCAACGAGCTTTGTAGGTAGTGAGCTGCTTTCAAGAGCGTTCTTCCTGCGCTGTGTTTCTTTGTGACTGCGGGCTGAGATTCTTGATTTCATCTCGGCAACAATCTTTTCTAGCAGTAGCGCAGATTGTGCCTTGTCATCACGCTTAGAACTCGAGAAGCGCGCAGTCAGAGTCTTTGCAACGACAGTTGCAACAATGTTCTTGACTGCGGGGGTTCCCAGAATTTCTTTTGTCTGGCCTTCAAACTGTGGCTCAGCAAGGCGAACTGTGACAACTGCTGTAAGACCGGCAAGCACATCTTCTTTTTCTATCTTGTCGTTGCCGACTTTCAACTTTCTAGCATTTGAGTCAATTTGAGCCCTAAGGGTCTTTAGAAGCGACTGTTCAAATCCTTGAATGTGTGTGCCGCCCTTTGGGGTAGCGATGATGTTGACGTATGACTTGACCTCAGCGTCGTATCCAGTTCCCCATCGAACTGCAATGTCGACTTCGCAGTTTCGTTCAACTTCTTTTGAAACCATGTTTCCGCTGGCATCAAGAACTGGAACGGTCTCGGTGAACGAACCAGACCCAGATAGTCGCCAAGTAGATGTCAGCGCAGGATCCTTTGCGAGGAACTCGGCATATTCAATAATTCCGCCAGCGAACTTGAATTCTTGCTTGTTGGACTTACCGTCTCTGGCGTCATCAATTCCAAGTGCCAACCCTGGAACTAGAAAAGCCGTTTGCCTAGCTCTTGCCGTCAGTTCATCAAGAGCAAAAACGGCATCTTTGATGAAAATCTGAGGGTCTACCCAATATCGAACTCGTGTTCCAGTAACGTTCTTGGCGACTTTACCAACTTCTCGAAGAATTGAACCGTCTTCGAAAGGCTTGAATGGGTTATCAGGCTTGATGCCCTTCTTGTCGTCGAAGATGCCGGGTTCTCCCCTGCGAAAAGACATGGCATAGGTCTTGCCACCGCGGTCTACTTCAACATCGAGTCTTTGAGATAGAGCGTTTACGACCGATGCACCCACACCGTGAAGACCGCCCGAAGCCGCATATGAACCTGAACCAAACTTTCCACCCGCATGCAGTTTGGTGAATACAACCTCAACGCCACTGAGGCCAGTCTTGGGCTCGATGTCCACTGGGATTCCTCGAGCCTTATCGATGACTTCAACGCTGCCATCCTTATGCAGGGTCACGTCAATGCGCGAGCCATGCCCGGCGAGAGCCTCATCAACCGAGTTATCAATGATTTCCCAGAGGCAATGCATTAGCCCACGGCTGTCGGTTGAGCCAATGTACATGCCTGGGCGCTTGCGAACAGCCTCTAATCCCTCTAAAACGGATAGATGGCGGGCTGAATAATCATTGCTGGGCACCTGAAAATGCTAACCGCCCCTGGGCCCAATTAGCCTTTTGACACGGTCTAGGCAAATCCACAGCAGACTTCGCAGTTAGCGAAATGCGGTGCCTATTGGGACTTTTTGCCATCTTTGTGTGTTGAGATTGAAAGGAAGAAAGGCACTGAATGCAACCAATAGATGACGCTGTAGAGATCGAACAAGAAACTGTCGAGGCTCGTGAAATGAACGCGGCTGACCGTTGCGATGTCTGCGGGGCTCAGGCCTACATCCGTGTTGCACTTGCAACGGGAGAACTAATGTTCTGTTCTCACCATGGAAACGAAAAGCGCTCGAAACTTGAGCCAATTGCTATCTCATGGCACGACGAGACCCAGAAGCTACTCGCTCGCTAAGTCTCTTTCCAACTCCCAAACCTGTTTAACAATGCCGGCCACCAGGTCGGCATTGTTGTTTAAAGGATCTACATCTGAGGCAGAGTTACTTACCTTCTTGTTTTTCAGAATCCCTCGCGATGTTGCAATCTCAAGAAGGTAAGAGTCCGCAAATTCTGGATTCTTGGCAAGAATGGGTCCGTGCAATTGGGTGCCCAAAAGGAGATCATTCTTTTGAATCACCGGTGCGCTGGTTGA
>JBEGUG010000105.1:0-19593 GCA_041179005.1 Actinomycetota bacterium
AACCCTCTCGAGTTTTTTCAAAGACATAATCGGCGTCCATGAACTCAGATAGGGAAGCTCTGCTGAAGACACCCAATGGAATGATTTTGCCGTTAGAGCTCGTTAGCTGACTACGAATCTCAACATACGGGCCAGCAATCAGAGCCGTGATGTAACTAGAGATAATCGGGGTTGGTTCAAAATCCCAAACAGACTTACTCTGATCAATCGCCTTTGGTGCAGGCGAAGCCTGATTCGAGACAACCTTCCAGTAGGAAGGCGCAGTGACATTGAATTTGAATGTGGCCTTTAGGTCAGGTTGCTCGAAAACCGCAAAAACTCGTCTTGAATCAGGCACTTCAAACTGGGTATAGAGGTACACCTCGTTATCAACTGGATCAACAAACTTGTGCAATCCTTCGCCGGTGTTCATGTAGTTTGCTGTTGATTCAATCCAAAGTTCATTGGTCTCGGCCAGATTATCTAGTTGAATCCTCACGCCATCAGAAACGGTCGAAGCATCAAGCTCAACACCGTTAAGGACAACTCTTTGTACCGAGTGTGTGATTGCATCGATGAAGGTACTGCTACCTGGAGTAGCTGACTTGAAGAAGACGCGGGTGTTGGAGCTAAATGTCTTTTCCCCGGTTGTCAGATCGAGGAAAATCTCATAACGCAAATCATCAATCTTCTTTTTGCGTTCTTGCGCTTCGGCTCTGGTGAGATTCTCTCCGGGCATGATTCTCCATAGATCGGTGGTCCTTAGGGGCTAGCCTAATCGCTACATTTGTGGGCGATAATTGAGCCATGGGGAATTGGTTTGCTGCAATCACAAGTGATGTGAGTCAGAGCCTTGCCTTGGCGGAAATCGGTGCGTTGCTCCTTGTCTTGGGTGTTGCAGCATTCATCGCAGTTCGGATTAAGTTTTCTGTCGTCCCGTTTTACCTTCTGATTGGCCTTGCTCTAGGTAAGGGTGGATTTTTTCCATTGGATCTGAGCGAGTCTTTCTTAAATACAGGCGCCCAGCTAGGCGCAATTCTGCTTCTTCTTATGTTGGGCCTTGAACACTCTGGTCCAGACCTTGCAGCGGGTTTCTTGGAACGAAAATCTGTGGGGGCAATTGATTTTGCTGTTAACGCTATACCCGGGGCAATTATTGGATTCCTGCTGGGATGGGGCGTGCTCGGAGCAATTGTTCTAGGCGGCATCACGTATGTAAGCTCCTCCGGAATTGCATCACAAATGATGAAAGAGACCGGATGGCAGCGGTCTGAGGTTTCTCGCCGAGTCGTTACGGTACTAGTTCTCGAGGATCTAACCCTCGCCCCATATCTACCTCTTTTAACCACTCTTGTTGCGGGCGCAGGTGCAATTGCTGGTTTCCTTTCTGTGGCTGTAGCCATTTTGGTAACCGGGCTAGCTCTGCTACTGGCATTCAAAGGTGAAAACGCGCTTGGAAAAGCTTTAAACACTCAAGCCCAGGGTGGGTTACTGCTAACCGTTTTTGGTGCTGCCTTGTTTGCAGCGGGATCTGCAGAGCTGGTTGGCTTTTCTTCTGCGGTAGCTGCTTTTTTGGTAGGACTAGCTTTGTCCGGTGAAGTTGCTTTTGCAGTCAGGTTAAGGTTGGCGCCGCTCAGAGATTTGTTCGCTGCCATATTCTTCCTTTTCTTTGGCCTAAGCATTGCCCCAGCAGAGATGATTGCTGTCTTTCCGCTAGCGCTCTTACTTGCCGCCCTTGGCGTCGCGGGAAAGATGTACGTAGGTTGGAATATCGCAAGGGACATGTCTGATGGCAACGCTTGGAAGCGAGCGGGAGCATTTCTAATTCCTAGGGGAGAGTTTTCCATCGTGATAGCGGGGCTAGCTGCTACAACAAGTTTCGGTGGGCAGTTGCAAGCCCTGACCATCACATACGTGCTGCTCACATCAATTGCCGCCTCAATAGCCCTTAGATATTTCAGAAGCAGTTTCGAAAAAGCGCGCGCCAAGAAGAAGTCCTAAACTTTACTCATGCGCATTCACATTGCAACCGATCACGCGGGCCTAGAGCTCAGCCACTTTTTGATTCGTGAGCTGACCAAGCAGGGGCATGAAGTTTTTGATCACGGACCAAGTTCCTACGACCCACTCGATGACTACCCAAGCTTTTGCATTAATGCGGCTATGGCGGTTGTTGCAGATCAGAATGCTGGAGTCCAGGCCTTGGGAATTGTCCTCGGTGGATCTGGAAACGGTGAGCAGATTGCTGCCAACAAAGTTAAGGGGATTCGTGCCGCCCTCGCTTGGAACGAAGCGACAGCTAAGTTGGCTCGCGAGCACAACGATGCAAATGTGATTGCAGTTGGCGCACGCCAGCATTCCCAGCAAGAAGTTTTGAATCTGATTGAACTATTTATTGCCGAGCCATTTAGCAATGATGAGCGTCACGTGAGACGAATCGGAAAAATTGGTTTATTCGAGCAGACCGGTGAGATTGCCTAAAAGTGCCTGAGGGTCATACCGTCCAACGGACGGCCAATGATTTCAATCGACTATTTAAAGGGTCAACACTAGAAATCGTCTCGCCACAAGGCAGATTCTCGGGTGAGGCCAAATTAATCTCAGGGTTTCAACTCAAACTCGCTCGCGCGATTGGCAAGCAGCTTTTTCTCGAGTTCTCGAACGGACTCACGCTGAGAATCCACCTAGGCATTTACGGCAAGTGGGCCTTTAAAGCCTATGACGAGGAACTTCCAGAGCCTTTTGGTCAGGTGCGCGCAAGGTTTATCGGGGTTGATCATTTTGCTGACTTGCGCGGACCTACTGTCTGTGAAGTTATCGATAAAGCCGCTGTGAAGGCCATTGAAAATCGTCTTGGCCCGGACCCGCTGAACGCAAATCCAAAAGGCAGAGAATCAAATCGCTTTATTGAAAGGGTTCAGCGCTCAAAGACGCCAATCGGTCTGCTTTTGATGAATCAAGAGGTGATTAGTGGAATCGGAAATGTTTATCGAGCAGAGATTCTTTTTAGGGCAGGAATTAGTCCGCACAGACCGGGAAACGAACTTTCAGTCGAGCAGATCAATGCAATTTGGGAAGACTCAGTTGACCTAATGAAGGTGGGGGTTGCCACAGGTTTCATGATCACAAGGGATGAGTTGCGCAAAAAGAAGCCAACTAAAGCAGAGCGCAATTTTGTTTATAAGCGCGAAGGGTTACCGTGCCGAGCATGCGGCACCAATATTTCTATCGAGATTATGGCTACCAGAAAGCTTTACTGGTGCGTGAAATGTCAGAGTTAATTCTGATAATTGGAGCGGGCGACGGGAATCGAACCCGCACCATCAGTTTGGAAGACTGAGGCTCTACCATTGAGCTACGCCCGCGGGTATTGGTCTGATTTTTCAAAAAACCGACTCAACCTCTCCATTCTATGGGATAGAATTACCGAGGTTGTTCAAACAACCGGGGTGTAGCGTAGTGGCTAGCGCGCCTGCTTTGGGAGCAGGATATCGCAGGTTCGAGTCCTGTCACCCCGACCAATTTGTGAAATAAAACTGGCTCGTCTTCCTTGTGGAGGCGGGCCCTTTTCAGAGGAAGAGCCCTTGAAAACTGCAGTAGAACGTATTAAGCCAACTCGCGCGAAGTTAACCATTGAGGTGACTCCGGAAGAGTTTCGTCCGAGCATTGATCACGCCTACGAGCACATCGCTGAGACTGTAAATATTCCTGGCTTCCGCAAGGGAAAAATTCCTGCTGCAATCCTTGACCAGCGCGTTGGTCGCCCGGCGATTTTGGCTCACGCCATCAACGATGGTTTGGACTCTATCTACCGCGAGGCACTAGAGGAGTCAAAGCTTCGTCCGCTAGGTCAACCTGCAGCAGATGTAAAGCAGAGCCCAGACGAAAAGACTTTTGCCGGCAATTTGATTGTTGAAATTGAAGTTGAGGTTCGTCCTGAGATTTCACTCAAGGAATACAAGGGCCTAAAGGTTAAAGTCGATGACGTGAAGGTCGATGCAAAAGAACTTGAGGCTGAGCTTGACGCACTTCGCGCCCGTTTCGGAAGTCTGAAATCTGTTGAGCGCCCAGCCAAAAAGGGTGATTTCACCACTATCGATTTGACCGCAGTTGTAGATGGTCAGACCATCGATTCAGCTCAAAACATCTCTTATGAGATTGGGTCAGGCAATTTGCTAGATGGCATCGATGAAGCACTAGACACATTGACTGCCGGCGAAGAAACAACTTTCAAGTCAAAGCTGGTTGGCGGCGAAAAGGCTGGCCAAGAAGCTGAGATTTCAGTCAAGCTAACCGCCGTCAAAGAGCGTGAGCTTCCAGCAGCAGACGATAAATTTGCTCAGCTTGCATCGGAGTTTGACACCATCAAGGAATTGAAAGATGACCTTGAGAAGCAGATTGAGAAGTCAAAGGGCTACGGCCAAGGTGTTCAGGCCCGCGAGCTTTTGACCATCCAGCTTCTTGATTTGATGTCAGTTCCTGTTTCAGAGGAAATCGTCAACGCCGATGTGAATCGTCATCTAGAGGGCGAAGGTCGTCTAGAAGATGACAAGCACCGAGCAGAAGTTCTAGAGGAAAGCACTCGCTCATTCAAGACTCAGATGCTTCTTGACGCGATTGCCGAAAAAGAAGAGATCAAGGTCGATGAGCAAGAGCTGATTCAGTACTTGGTTCAGAGCTCGCAGCAGTACGGCATGGCTCCGAATGAATTCATCAAGATTGTTAGCGAGCAGGGGCAGGTGCCGATGTTCGTAGCTGAGGTTTCTCGTCGCAAGGCGCTATCGATTGTTGTAGGCGCTGCAGAAGTTTCAGACTCTAAGGGTAAGAAAGTTGACCTGACCGAGTTCACCAAACTAGACGCAGGTTCAGTCGCCGATGACCACGCCGGTCACGATCACGACTAATCGCTAAAGGATTTACGAAAACCCCGTCAATTGGCGGGGTTTTCGCTTTAGCCACGGGCGAACACGACAGGTTTTTAGTGTCTCTGGAGGTTATCTTTGACAGGCAACCACAAGAAATAGGAGTACTTCGATGGCTGATCAACCAAAAGGCCCAAGTAGCACATTCGACCGCCTGCTAAAAGACCGAATCATTTGGCTTGGCAGTGAAGTCAGAGATGACATGGCGAATGAGATTTGCGCCAAGATCTTGCTTTTGGCAGCCGAAGATTCTCAAAAAGACATTTACCTCTATATCAATTCACCAGGTGGATCAATCACCGCCGGTATGGCAATCTACGACACCATGCAATACGTTCCGAATGACATCGTGACCGTTGGTATTGGTATGTGCGCATCCATGGGTCAGTTCCTTCTTTCTTCTGGAACCAAGGGCAAGCGCTACGCAACCCCTAACACTCGCGTTCTTCTTCACCAGCCGCACGGTGGTTTTGGTGGTACCGCGTCTGACATTCAGACTCAGGCAGAACTAATCATGTCGATGAAGCGTCAGCTTGCTGCAATCACAGCAGAGCAAACAGGTAAAACAGTTGAGCAGATCATGTCCGATGGTGACCGCGACCGCTGGTTCAGCGCCGAAGAGTCCCTAGAGTACGGATTCATTGACCACATCCAGAAGTACGCAGCTAGCGCCACCGGCGTTGGAAAGAATTAAGGGGCCAACACCGATGAACTTCTCAAACCCAAATCCAAACGTTTTCCAGAGCCCTGACTCTCGCTACATTCTGCCTACCTTTGAAGAGCGAACCTCTTACGGTTTCAAGCGCCAGGACCCATACAACAAGCTATTCGAGGACCGCATCGTGTTCCTTGGCGTCCAGGTAGATGACGCATCTGCCGATGACGTGATGGCACAGCTATTGGTGCTTGAGTCACAGGACCCAGACCGCGACATCACGATGTACATCAATTCGCCTGGCGGATCTTTCACCGCCATGACAGCAATTTACGACACCATGCAGTACATCCGCCCTCAGATCCAGACAGTTTGCTTGGGTCAGGCAGCTTCGGCCGCCGCGGTTCTTCTTGCAGCTGGTGCTCCTGGAAAGCGTTTGGCTCTGCCTAACGCTCGAGTCTTGATTCACCAGCCTTCAACCGGAGATTCAGGTCGCGGACAGGCATCGGACATTGAGATTCAAGCTAAAGAGATCATGCGCCTTCGCGAATGGCTCGAGGCAACCCTGTCTAAGCACACCAAGCGCACTGTCGAAGAGGTCAATAAAGACATCGATCGCGACAAGATCCTCACTGCCGCGGAAGCCCTGGACTATGGTCTGATTGACCAGGTTCTAACTTCCCGCAAAAATGCGTAAATACACCACAAAAACTAACTGGAAAGCGGATGGGCGAGGCTCATCCGCTTTTTAGTGTTCTGAGCATAGGGTTTTCTACATGACTAAGCTTGGCGAATCGGGTGACCTACTTAAGTGCTCTTTCTGTGGAAAGAGCCAGAAGCAGGTCCGCAAACTCATAGCCGGACCAGGCGTCTACATTTGCGACGAATGCATCGAGCTTTGCAACGAAATCATCGAGGAAGAACTTGGCGAAGCAGTCAAGACGGTTGAAGACATTGACCTTCCAAAGCCTCGCGAAATCAAAGGTTTCCTAGACGAATATGTGATTGGTCAGGACCAGGCCAAGAAGGCACTTTCAGTTGCTGTCTACAATCACTACAAGCGTCTTCGTTCTCGCGGCACACTAACTTCTGCGGGGAAAGATCATGATTCAATCGAGATCGCCAAATCAAATATTTTGATGATGGGTCCAACCGGTTGCGGAAAGACCTATCTGGCACAAACTTTGGCGAAGCGCCTTAACGTACCGTTTGCAGTTGCCGACGCCACCGCGCTAACCGAGGCAGGTTATGTTGGTGAAGACGTCGAGAATATTCTGCTCAAGCTTCTGCAAGCTGCCGACTTTGACGTAAAGCGTGCTGAAACTGGAATCATCTACATCGATGAGATCGACAAGATTTCACGTAAGGCCGAGAACCCATCAATCACCAGAGATGTCTCCGGCGAGGGTGTTCAGCAGGCGCTGCTCAAGATTCTTGAAGGAACAGTTGCATCAGTTCCACCTCAGGGTGGCCGCAAGCACCCGCAGCAGGAATTCATCCAGCTGGACACCACAAATGTTTTGTTTATCGTTGCCGGTGCTTTCGCTGGTCTAGAAGAAATTATTTCTCAGCGAGCAGGCAAGAAGGGGATTGGATTTGGTTCACCAATCTCTGGAAAGAACGATGACATTGAAATCTTCACCGAAGTTCAGCCAGAAGATCTTCGCAAATTTGGTTTAATTCCAGAATTCATCGGTCGTCTTCCGGTAATTGCAACTGTTACTCCACTTGATCGAGCAGCACTGATGCAGATTTTGACTGAACCAAAGAACGCTTTGGTTAAGCAGTATCAGCGCATGTTTGAGCTTGATGGGTTTGAACTTGAATTTGACAAGGACGCTTTAGAGGCAATTGCCGACAAGGCTATTGACCGTGAAACCGGTGCCCGAGGTCTTCGCGCAATCATGGAAGAAATTCTTGGGCCAGTGATGTTTGATATTCCTGGAAGTGAAGTGCAGGGCATCGTCAAGATCACTAAGGCAGTTGTAGTTGATGGCGTTGAGCCGCAGACTGTTCCATTCAAGAACGTGCGCCAAGAAAAGTCTGCCTAATTTAAATGTCGAAAATCGGCGGCTTTGCTGATCACCGCGCCCCGCTGCTTGCCGGAACAGTAGCTTCAATCACGGGAACAGCTGCTAGTGCCGGACTTGTACTTGCCGCACTAACCTCCCTTGGCGCCACCAAGTCACAAACCACATCGGCCATTGTTGTTTTGCTTGCGTTCTACGGTTTGCTTTCCATTCTGCTCAGCATGCGCTACAAAATGCCAATCAGTATCGTTTGGAGCACTCCAGGTGCTGCGCTACTCATTTCTTCAGGTTCGCTTGGTCTTACGTTTAGCAGTACCGTTGGCGCTTTCATAGTCACCGGTGCATTACTGCTGCTTACCGGTTTGTGGCCTGCGCTTGGTCGTTTAGTTTCGTCGATTCCAAAACCAATAGCTTCGGCAATGCTTGCCGGTGTGATCTTTAATTTTTGCATCGCACCTTTTCAATCAGCGACCGATTTCCCTTGGTTAGTCATACCTGGACTTCTGGTTTGGTTAGTCCTCTACAAGTACGCCACAATTTGGGCTACCCCAGCCGCCATGGTTCTGATCTTTGCGTCTACTGCGATTGCGCAGGGAATAACCGTGAACCCAGCAGAAATTTTGCCAACTCTGGAATTTGTCTCGCCTACATTTGACCTTCCTTCAATCATCGGCATCAGCATTCCGCTGTATCTAGTGACAATGGCAAGTCAGAACATTCCTGGCATCGCAATCATGAAAAGTTTTGGCTACGAAGTTCCGTTCAAGCCGGTCATGGCCAGCACCGGCCTTGCCGCGATTATCGCCGGATTCTTTGGTGGGTTCTCGATGAACCTAGCTGCAATCACCGCGGCATTGAATGCGAATGATCACGCACACAAAGATCCAAAGCGTCGTTGGTTGGCTTCGGTTTACGGGGGATATGTATATCTACTCGTAGCGTTACTCGCAGGAGTTACGGTTGCTTTTGTTTTGCAGGCGCCTCGTGAACTTGTGTTAGCTGCTGCAGGAATCGCACTGCTTGGCACAATCATTAGTGCACTGAGCTCGGCGGTAGAGGTTGTCGAACTGCGACTTCCCGCGATGGTCACATTCCTTGTGACAGCATCGGGGTTGTCAGCGTTTTCAATCGGATCAGCATTCTGGGCGCTCATTGCCGGATTGCTTGTTTGGGGTTGGCTAGGCCTAAAGTCAAAAACTAAGAACTAGCCTTCAGTAGCCTCGGCCAAAATAATTTCAGTCATTGCAACTTCCGAACCCTCTGCATATGCAAGGGTCTGAATTTTTCCAACTGACTTTAGGTCTGCTTCAAGAACCCGCAGGCTAGTCAAGACGGCCGCCGGTGCTTCGATGGTTGCAGACTCAACAACAGCTTTCATGGAAGCCTTTGCATCTGACTTCGCTTTGCGCACGCCACCCACTGCAATCGAAGCAAGATCAAGTAGACCGGCATTACCAGCATCTAGACCTTGGGTTAGTTCTTCGGAAACTGGCCAAGCTGCGCGGTGAATTGAACCGGCGCTCTTTTGCCACCAACCCCAAACCTCTTCGGTTGCAAATGGTAGGAACGGTGCGAATAGGCGGAGCATTACGTGTAGTGCTTTGCGAAGGGCAATTGCGGCCGAGGCTTGCTGCGCGGCAGAAACCGTTTCCTCTGCGTTGTATGCGCGTTCCTTAACAAGTTCTAGATAGTCATCGGTGAAAGTCCAGAAGAACTTCTCTGCCAACTCCAAAGCCTTGGTGTGGTCGTATGAGTCAAAAGCTACGGTCGCATCGCGAACAACATCGGCAAGAGCCAACAGCATTGCTTGATCAACAGGCTCGGTAACTTCAGTTGCTCCCGCAGGTACCTCAAAAGAGAGCGCGAACTTTGCTGCATTCAAAAGTTTGATGGCAAGACGGCGACCAACCTTCATCTGACCTTCGTCAAATGCGGCATCGGTTCCCAAGCGCGCTGAAGCAGCCCAGTAGCGAACCGCATCGGCTCCGTGAGTGTCAATTGGCTCGGCTGGTACAACCACATTGCCCTTTGACTTCGACATCTTCTTGCGATCCGGGTCAAGAATCCAACCCGAGATTGCTGCGTTCTTCCAAGGAAGTTGTCCGTGTTCCTGCTCGCCTCGAAGCAGCGATGAGAACAACCAGGTGCGAATAATGTCTTGTCCCTGTGGACGTAGGTCATAAGGGAAAACTTTGGCGAACTTCTCTGGGTCTTCGATCCAACCACCGGCTAGCTGCGGGGTCAGCGATGATGTGGCCCAGGTGTCCATGATGTCCATCTCACCAATAAAGCCGCCGGCAACGCCGCGCTGCGATTCGGTATATCCAGCTGGGACATCAGAAGATGGGTCAACTGGTAGCGATTCGATTGCTGGAACTAGCGGTGCATCGTAGTTAGCTTCACCGTTGGCATCCAATGCATACCAAACCGGAATTGGCACACCAAAGAAACGTTGACGTGAAATCAACCAGTCACCGGTTAGACCGTTGACCCAGTTCTCGTAGCGCACACGCATAAAGTCAGGAACGAAATTGAGGTCTTTACCCATTGCGATTAGGCGATCACGAAGATCGGCATCGCGGCCACCATTGCGGATGTACCACTGACGGGTTGAAACGATTTCTAGCGGCTTGTCGCCTTTTTCAAAAAACTTCACATCGTGGGTGATTGGCTTTGGATCGCCAATCATGTCACCAGATTCCTGCAGCAGTTCAACGATGCGCTGCTTTGCCGAAAATATAGTTTTGCCGACAAGCTCTGCGTAAATCTCTTTACCGCGTGCAGAAACAATTGCATCCGGCATTTCCTCAATGATGCGGCCATCCCAACCGATAATTGCGCGGTTTGGTAGATCAAGTTCGCGCCACCAGATGATGTCGGTCACGTCACCGAAGGTACAAATCATCGCGATGCCGGAACCCTTGTCAATCTGGGCTAGGCGGTGTGCGACTACAGGAACTTCAACATCAAAAAGCGGAGTCTTTACGGTCTTGCCGAAAAGGTGTTTGTAGCGGTCATCTTCTGGGTTAGCGACCAGGGCAACACAGGCAGGAAGAAGTTCTGGGCGAGTGGTTTCAATGAAAACTTTTCCGTCAGGTCCCTCAAAGCCAACCTTGTGGTACGCGCCAGGCTGCTCACGATCTTCAAGTTCAGCTTGTGCCACGGCGGTGCGGAACGTTACGTCCCAAAGAGTTGGCGCCATTGACTGGTATGCCTCACCTCGAGACAAGTTGTTTAGAAAAGCTTTTTGCGAAACCGCAATTGCAGCAGGCGAAATGGTCTGATAGGTCTGAGTCCAGTCAACTGAAAGACCAAGCTTGCGCCAAAGGTTCTCAAACTGCTTCTCGTCTTCAACCGTGAGCACATCGCAAAGCTCAATAAAGTTGCGGCGTGAAATCGGTACCTGATCCGCGGCCTTGGATGATTTGTTATCGCCACCCTCAAACGGTGGTTTGAAATCTGCAACATAGGGAAGTGTTGGATCGCAGCGAACGCCGTAGTAGTTCTGTACTCGACGCTCAGTTGGTAGACCGTTGTCATCCCAGCCCATTGGGTAGTAAACCTCGTAGCCGCTCATGCGCTTGAAGCGAGCAACAACATCGGTGTGGGTGTAGCTAAAAACGTGACCTACGTGCAGCGAACCCGATGCGGTCGGCGGCGGGGTGTCAATCGAGTAGATGTTTTCACGGTTAGCTTCGCGGCGAAAGCGGTAAACGCCGTCGTTCTCCCAGACCAGACCCCACTTTTCCTCAAGACCCTCGACCGATACCTTCTCAGGTGCGTCGGCAGGGGCCAAGATGTGGCTTGAGAAGCTGGTTGGGGCAGTATTCACGCTGAAAGTCTCCAAGAAAGGGGTTTGTAACAGGTTAACATTAGATACGGAAACCCTTTTGCCTGACTGCCTAGAAAGCCGTGCATGTACCCAAAGAATCAAGATTCAACTACGCCAGCGCGCGAGGGCGTCAACCCTAGCCCAAGCTTTCCGGCGGTTGAACAGCAGATTCTGGACTTTTGGGCCAAAGATGGCACTTTTCAGGCGTCCATCGACCAGCGCAGTGCCGCAAACGCCGAGGAATTCGTCTTCTATGACGGGCCTCCATTCGCTAATGGTCTTCCGCACTACGGTCACCTACTTACCGGATACGCCAAAGACATGGTTCCGCGCTTCAAGACCATGCAGGGTTACCGCGTTGAGCGTCGTTTTGGTTGGGACACTCACGGCCTACCTGCCGAGGTAGAGGCTGAGCGTCAGCTTGGTATTTCAGGTCGCCCAGAGATCGAGAAGTACGGCATCGACAAGTTCAATGCGTATTGCAAGACATCGGTGTTGAAATACACAGAAGACTGGCGCGCATACGTGACCCGCCAGTCCCGATGGGTTGACTTTGATAACGACTACAAGACCCTTGATACCAACTACACCGAGAGCGTGCTTTGGGCATTCAGTGAGTTGTATAAGAAGGGTCTGATTTACGAAGGCTTCAAGGTGCTTGCCTACTGCTGGCGCTGTGAGACTCCACTTTCGAACCACGAGCTTCGAATGGATGACGAGGTTTATAAGAATCGTCAAGACCAGACCCTAACCGCCACATTCCCAATTTCCGCGGGTCAGAAGCTTGAAGGCGTTCGCGCACTTGCGTGGACAACAACTCCGTGGACTTTGCCAACTAACTTTGCGCTCGCCGTAGGTCCAAAGATTGAATATGCCGTTGTGCCTGCGGGCGCTGCCGGTGCCGGTGACGGTGGGGTAGCGGGTACCAAATATCTATTGGCTAAAAATCTTGTGGGCGGTTATGCCAAGGATCTTGGTTATGAAACCGCTGAAGATTCAATTGCGGCTATTTCTGAAACCCACATGGGTAGCGAGCTCGCAGGAATTATGTACGAGCGTCTATTCGATTACTACGTTGATCCAGAAAAATTCAACACCGATAACGCCTGGCAAATTTTGGTCGACGACTATGTGGGCGATGGCGATGGCACTGGAATAGTTCATCAGGCACCTGCCTATGGTGAGGATGACCAACGAGTTTGTAACGATGCAGGAATTCCTACCTACGTTTCGATCAACGAACGCGGTGAGTTTAATTCCATCATCACCGACTTTGAAGGCCAGCACGTCTTCGAAGCGAACAAGCCAATTTCACAACACTTGAAGGCCGCCGGTCGAGTTCTTCGTCAAGCCTCATACGAGCACTCCTACCCGCACTGCTACCGCTGCAAGAATCCTCTGATATACAAAGCTGTCTCTTCTTGGTTCGTTGAAACCACAAAACTTCGCGATCGCATGCTGGAATTGAACAAAGACATTGATTGGACACCTGAGCACACCAAAGATGGATCTTTTGGTAAATGGCTAGAGAATGTTCGCGACTGGGCAATTAGCCGCAATCGTTTTTGGGGAGCGCCGATTCCTGTTTGGAAATCTGACGACCCTAACTACCCACGCATTGATGTTTACGGATCGATGGAAGAGCTGGAGCGCGATTTTGGTGCGCGCCCATCTGATTTCCACCGTCCGGTTATTGATGAACTAACTCGCCCGAACCCAGACGACCCAACCGGTAGGTCAACGATGCGCCGTGTGCCAGAAGTACTTGACTGCTGGTTTGAATCTGGATCCATGCCTTTTGCGCAATCGCACTATCCATTTGAAAACCGTGAATGGTTTGAGTCGCACAACCCAGGTGACTACATCGTTGAATACGTAGGCCAGACTCGAGGCTGGTTCTACACGCTTCACGTGCTCTCAACCGCGCTTTTTGACCGCCCGGCATTCAAGTCAGCAATTTCACACGGAATTATTTTGGGCAACGACGGACAGAAGATGTCCAAGTCGCTGCGCAACTATCCAGATGTAAACGAAGTGTTTGACCGCGATGGCGCTGATGCAATGCGTTGGTTCTTGCTTTCGAGTCCAATTTTGCGCGGTGGAAACCTAATCGTTACTGAGCAGGGAATTCGCGAAGGCGTTCGACAGGTTCTGCTTCCGCTTTGGAACACCTGGTACTTCTTCTCGCTTTACGCCAACGCATCTAACTACGAAGCCAAGTGGTCTACCGCAAGTAGAGATCTTCTAGACCGCTACTTGCTCTCTAAGGCTCACGACTTGGTTACAGAAGTTGAGGCTCACCTAAACAAGTTTGATTCCTATTCAGCAGCTGCAAGCTTGCGTGATTTCGCAGATGTCTTAACCAACTGGTACGTACGTCGTTCGCGTGACCGATTCTGGGAAGGCTCTCCTGACGCGTTTGACACCCTCTACACAGTCCTTGAGATTGTTTCGCGAGTGGCTGCTCCGCTGTTGCCAATGGTGACCGAAGAAATTTGGCGCGGGCTGACCGGCGGAAGAAGCGTTCATCTTGAATCATGGCCTGATGTCAGCAAGCTTCCGCACGACGCGGCTCTTGTTGAGGCAATGGATCAGGTCCGCACAGTTTCATCGGTTGCGTCTAGTTTGCGTAAGGCCGCAAACCTGCGCGTGCGACTGCCGCTAGCCAAGCTAACCGTTGTCACAAAAAACGTTTCAGGCCTAAAGCAATTTGCAGAAATCATTGCCGAAGAGTTGAACGTGAAATCCGTTGAGTTAGTTGAAATGTCACTTGATTCGACTTCTGAATTCGGTGTGGTCAAGCGCGTCACGGTTAACTCTCGCGCTGCAGGCCCACGAATTGGCAAGAGTGTCCAGGCAGTCATCCAGGCGGCTAAAGCTGGTGACTGGTCTGAGGTCGACGGCTCAGTAATCGTTGGCGGTATCGCGCTGATTGAGGGCGAGTATGAAATTGATTTGGTCGCCGATACCTCTGCAGGGGCAGATGGTGAACTCACCGATCACATTGGTATTTTGCCATCGGGCGGTTTCCTGATTCTTGATGGAAAAGTTTCCGCAGCGTTGGCAGCAGAAGGCTTGGCTCGCGATGTTATTCGCGCAGTCCAGTCTGCCCGTAAGGATGCAAACTTCGATGTCAGCGATCGCATCAAGCTTGTTCTCAAAGCTGATGACGCAGTTCTTGCTGCCGTTTCGGCACACACCGAATTGGTGAAGAACGAGACACTGACAGTTGAACTTGAAACCATCAGTTCCGGTTCACTAACTAATTCCGTCGCCGTTGGCGAAGGCCAGCAGGTAGAGGTTGCCGTTTCAGTCGTGGCGGCAAAGTCTTGATCGAAAACCTAAGCGAAGAGCACTACTGGGCTCTAAAGGCTAAAGAGGTTGAAGATGCTTTGCTGGCTCGAGTGCCAGAAAACAAAATTCGCCCCAGGCTCCAGCCAACCGCGCGTTTAGCTGAACTTCTAGGTGATCCGCAAAAGGCTTATCGAGTAATCCACGTAACCGGAACAAACGGTAAGACCAGCACGAGTCGCTTTATTGAGAGACTGCTACGCGAGCATGGATTAAGGACGGGCCGCTTCACCAGCCCACATCTTGTGAAACTCAACGAGCGCATGTCACTTGATGGGGAGCCCGTTTCGGATGAGCGACTTTACAACGTCTGGACTGAGATTCAACCGATTGTTGAATTGGTAGATGTTGAGCTGGAACTTGCTGGAGAAGACGCACTGACTTTTTTTGAAGTCTTGGCGGTTTTAGGTTTTGCAATCTTTGCCGACGCCCCGGTTGACGTTTTGGTTCTTGAAGTTGGTATGGGCGGGGAGTGGGATTCCACAAACGTTGCCGATGGTGATGTGGCAGTATTCACTCCAATCTCGTTGGACCACATGGACCGCCTCGGCGACACAATCGAAGAAATTGCAACTACAAAGGCGGGCATTATCAAACCTGGTGCAATTGTTTTGTCTTCAGCTCAGAAACCAGAGGCGCTAAAGGTTTTATCTGATCGTGCTGCATCAGTAGGTGAAAAGTTCTTGACCTATGGCAAAGACTTTGGAGTAATCACAACCCTCGTCAACAAGTTGGGTCAAACAGTCTCTGTTCGTGCGGTGGCAGGCGAGTACGAAGATCTGAATCTTCCAGTACACGGAGCGTATCAGGCAGAGAACGCTGCGCTTGCCGTTGCCGCGGTAGAAGCGTTCCTAGGTGGAGGCGCGCAAAGAATTATGGATGATGTCGTTCGCGCATCGTTCGCAGATTTTTCATCACCGGGTCGTTTGCAAGTTGTTAATCGCGAACCGCTGACAATTCTTGATGCTGCTCACAACGAAGACGGAGCAAAGTCCCTAGCCTATGCGCTCAAGGAATCGTTCGGATCACCATACGCTGTGGGCATTATTTCGATTCTTGCCGAGAAAAACGCACGGGCTATCTTAGAAATTCTCGATGACTCTTTTGTTGAGGTGATCATCACGCAATCGGAATCGGCACGTGCAATTCCCGCCGAGCAGCTTGCGGAGCTAGCCAGGGAAGTGCTTGGCTCTGATCGCGTTCGAGTGCAGGCAAATCCTCAGTGGGCGCTTGCTGAAGCGGCGAAACTCCTGTCACCAACACTGGCTTCGGCAATCGTAGTTACTGGGTCGGTGACTCTGGTGGGCCAAGTTCTAAAATTGAAGCAGATAGAGGCGGAGCAAGATGCGTAATAAATCAACTCAGAGAACTCTTGGTTCAATGCTGATGGCATTCGAATCATTTGTGGTGTTCTTTGCCACCTTGGTGGCGTTCGGCCTAAAGGTTGCCGATGGGCCAACCGTTTGGGCTGTGGGGCTTGCGCTTTCATTCCTATTCATAATGACTCCAGCGATATTGGGTAAGAAGTTCTCTTACGCATGGGGCTGGTTTTTGCAGATAGTCGTGGTTGCCCTGGGAATCTGGGTACCGCTGATGTACGTCATCGGTGGGATTTTTGTCTGTCTGTGGGCTTGGGCAATGATTGCCGGTGGCACAATTGATAAAGCACGCGCAGTTCTTGACCGTCAAGCAGAAGAACAAGCCAATCAACAGGCAGCAAAAGAGGAGAACTAAATGTCACAGTTAGCAGTACAGCAGACTCTCGTTCTAATCAAGCCGGATGGCGTTAAGCGTAATTTGATCGGTGAAATCATTTCTCGTTTAGAAGCCAAGGGTTATGTAGTTGCAGACCTAAAGAAATTCACTCCTTCAAAGGATCTTCTGCACGCGCACTATGCCGAGCACGAGGGCAAGCCGTTTTTTGATCCACTGGTTGAATTCATGTCAAGCGGCGATGTGGTTGCAATTAAATTGGAAGGTAATCGCGTCATCGAGGGATTTCGTTCACTAGCCGGCGCAACCGATCCAACCGTGGCTGCACCTGGAACAATTCGTGGTGACCTAGGTCGCGACTGGGGACTTAAGGTTCAACAGAATTTAGTCCACGGTTCAGATTCTGAAGAGTCTGCTGCCCGTGAACTTGCTCTTTGGTTTTAATTAGGCGTTGATTCTAAGAACTTAGTTATTAACTAGTTCCAAAGAAGAGGCCAGCTGTTCCAGAACCGGGCAATAATAATTGCCACATAAATTGCCTCGGTGACAAGTGTGAAGAGCCAAGCCTTCTCGTAGGCGTTGTCAAAAAAGTTTACGAACCTAAGCGGAGTATCTATGAAGCCGTCTTTGGTTCCGAAAAGAATTACCTTCCAGAACAGCGGCACCATGGCTGCCCAGGCAACCATGCAATAAGGGCAGAGCACACCAATTACAAATGTGCTTTGCATAAACAACCAAAACACGAAGATAAAGCCCAGGGTCACGCCCACGGCAAATGTTCTCCAGAACCAAGCTGCGAATTTTGCGCCTGCCAAGATGGCCACACCAACTGCGATTGGCGCAATGAATGCCGCAATTCCAATTAGTGCATTGGGAAAACCAAAAAGCGAAGCCTGAGGGGTCAGCATCACTGACTTGCAGGAGATAAACGGATTTAGGTCGCAACTAAGAGTTGCATTTGGGTTTGTAGCTACGTGGATGCGCTCAAGAACTAGCGAGAAAGCAGCGAACCAACCCAGGATTCCGGTCCAGATCAAGGTCACGGCAAAGCCGCGGTTTGGCTCCAGTGTTATGCCTTTAGGCCCCTTGATCATGCTCACAGAACCAGTATGACACGGCCAATTGATGACATTTCGAGCCTCGGATGACATACTTATAGGAGTTGAGACCGCCACACCGGACTCGACTAAAGGTTTAGCGAGTACCAAGCGCATTGAACGCATAAGACCAGATCAGCTGAAAAAACACTGATTCGTTGGCAGCGAAAGTCGCTATAGAAGTAGCTCGCCGTTAGTTTTGGTTGTTCACAAAAGTGGGCAGCAACGATTTACGCCTTAGGGCCTAGTGAGTGTGGCCTAGGTTAGGCAGCTTGGAGTACACCAGAAATGGTGAAAAAAGAAGATTCAAACGTACCTGCGGCAGATAAAAAACCTGTTCGCGCAAAGGCAATCAAAAAGAACACCGATGATGTCTCATCGGACAGTCCTAAAGTGGCCAAAAAAGTTGCCGCGCCTAAGAAGGCCAAAGTCGAAAAGTCGCCAGCTTCAGTTGATGAAGTTTTGGAAAAAGCCACGAAAAAGGCTCCTAAGAAAGAAGCCCCAAAGCGCGCTTCTAAAGGCAAAGAAACAGAACCCGTTGCCGAAGCAATTGCAAAGCCTGTATCAGCAACCTCTTTGATGTTCATGGCACCTGACTTGCCGACGCCCAAGGTGTCTGCGAAGGGCATCGCCAATGAAAAGAATTCAGACGACTCTCACCTTCGCCGCCGCTCGCGTCGTCGTGCCGGGGAAGCCGTCGATATCGATCCAAACGCAGCACCAAACGTTGTGGTCAAAGTTCGCACGCCTCGCGAACCAAAAGCACCGAGCAACGAGCCAACCCGCGTAAAGGGATCAACTCGTCTTGAAGCTAAGAAGCAGCGTCGTCGCGATGGCCGCGATGCTGGTAGACGTCGCACCACAATTACCGAATCTGAATTCCTTGCGCGCCGCGAGGCAGTTGATCGCACCATGGTTGTTCGATCTAAAGACGGAAAGATTCAAATCGGTGTTCTTGAAGATGGTGTACTAGTTGAGCACTACGTTGCAAAAGCCTCAGAGGCATCTCTAATTGGCAACGTCTACCTAGGTAAAGTACAAAACGTTCTTCCTTCAATGGAAGCTGCTTTCGTTGATGTTGGTCGCGGTCGCAATGCCGTGCTTTACTCCGGTGAAGTTGACTGGGAACTTGCCGAAACAGGCAACCAGCCACGACGCATCGAGTTGGCTTTGAAATCTGGCGACACCGTTTTGGTTCAGGTAACCAAAGACCCTGTGGGTCAGAAGGGCGCACGCCTTACCAGTCAGGTTTCACTTCCTGGTCGCTACCTGGTTTACGTTCCTAATGGTTCAATGAATGGAATCTCTCGCAAGCTTCCAGATTCAGAGCGTTCACGTCTAAAGAAAATTTTGAAAGAGATCCTTCCTGAAGATGCAGGTGTGATTGTTCGCACAGCAGCAGAAGGTGCAACCGAAGAGCAACTGACTCTTGACGTGCAGCGTCTGCAGCAGCAATGGGAAGCTATCAGCAAGAAAGTTGAAAAGGGTCAGGCTCCGGTGCTACTGCACAGCGAACCAGACTTGCTGGTAAAGATCGTTCGAGACGTATTCAACGAAGACTTCCAGAAAATGGTTATCTCCGGTGATGATGCTCGCGAGGTTATCGAGGAGTACCTAGCTTCAGTTGCCCCAGATCTTCTAGAGCGCGTTGAGAAGTTTGAAGGTCACAAGGACGTATTCGATGAGTACCGTGTTGGCGAACAGATTGCCAAGGCACTTGAGCGCAAGGTCTACCTACCTTCAGGTGGATCACTAGTAATTGACCGCACCGAGGCGATGACCGTGGTGGATGTTAACACCGGTAAGTTCGTTGGCTCTGGCGGAAACCTTGAAGAGACCGTAACTAAGAACAACCTTGAAGCGGCTGAAGAAATTGTTCGCCAGCTTCGCCTTCGCGACATCGGTGGAATTATCGTTGTGGACTTTATCGACATGGTTTTGGAATCCAACCGTGATTTGGTTCAGCGCCGTCTTATGGAATGCCTAAGTCGTGACCGCACCAAGCACCAGGTGG
>JBEGUG010000106.1:0-2703 GCA_041179005.1 Actinomycetota bacterium
GGAACATGCGTCCAACAACTGGTGATCCTGTGAAAGTAATTTTGTCTACCAGTGGGTGACGGCCAAGCGCAGCGCCGGCCTCGGCACCAAGACCGGTAACCACGTTCAGCACACCGGCTGGAATGCCAGCTTCAATTGCCAACTCCGCCAAACGAAGTGATGCCAAGTTGGTGTTCTCGGCTGGCTTCAAAACAACTGAGTTACCGGCAGCAAGTGCAGGGGCTAGCTTCCAGGAAGAAATAATCAGCGGATAGTTCCACGGCACCACAGCACCAATAACGCCAAGCGGTTCGCGAGTAACCAGTGCCAAAGCTGACTTAGGTGTTGGTGCAATCTCGTCGTAAATCTTGTCTAGGGCCTCGCCGTACCAGCGAAAGCTTCTTGCAGCTGATGGCACATCAACGTTTAGCGAGTCACCGATTGGGTGGCCGGTCTCAATAGATTCCAGTAGAGCCAGCTCGTCTTTGTTCTCAAGTAGCAGCTCAGATAAACGAATCAGTACCTGCTGGCGGTGACGAACATCGCTTTGTGACCAAACACCTGATGCAAAGGCCGCTGCCGCTGACTTTACGGCCTTATCAACATCAGCCGCCTTGCCGCGGGCCACGGTAGTAATTACCGAGCCATCGCGCGGAGCCAGGGTTTCAAATCTTTCGCCGTCTGCAGCGGGCAGAAACTTGCCATCAATAAAGAGGTCGTTCTTAGGTTTTAGGCTTTTGGCCTTTTCTACCCAGTTGGTAGCCATCTAATTACTGCTTTCTGATTTAGGCCGGTTGAAACTAAATTGTGTAACGCTTAACCGCGTCGTGGTCTAATTCAATTCCCAAACCAGGTGCATTCGGAACAACGACATCGCCGTTCTTGTCTACGTTTACCGGCTTGATAAAGAAGTCGCGACGCTCAACGGTCCAGCCCGGTGGATCAAACGGGAATTCAAAGTATGGGCCGCCGCCAACACCCGCAGCAACGTGCAGGTTAGCCAGCACACCAACACCGTTGGTCCATGAGTGCGGAGTGAACTGACGGTGCTTTAGAGCAGCGGCCTCAGCAACCTGGCGTGCACGGAGCATGCCAACCGCAAGAACAACATCTGGCTGATAAATATCTAGCGCGTCGTTTTCAATTAGGTGAGCAAGCTCTCCCATTGAACGAACCATCTCACCACCGGCTAGCTGCACGCCAACTTCTTGACGCACGCGCTTCATGCCATCGATGTCTGCCTGCGGCAGTGGCTCTTCAATCCAAAGAACTTTTAGCTCGTGCAATTCTTTAGCAACCGAGTGCACCTTGCTCAAAGTAAGTGCCGGTTCAATGTCGCCAGACATGCGCCACATCTGGTTCATGTCAACCATTAGGTCGAAGCCTTCGCCAACTGCTTCACGCGCTGCGCGAACTGCGGCAATACCTTCTTTAAGTTCGTGACGTGCAATGCGAATCTTCATTGCCTTGAAGCCAAGTTCCTTTGCGGCAACCGCTGCATCTGCGCGCGCCTTTGGAGCTTTCAATTCACCCGATGATGCGTAAGCAGGAAGACGATCAGTCGCGCCACCAAATAGTGTTGCAACCGGAAGATTGGCAACCTTACCGATGATGTCCCACAGGGCTACCTCTAGTGGCCAGTAACGTCCGCCGTGAAAGTTGATTGTCTCAATGCGCTTGACCTGGTTCACGATCTGCATTGGATCGGTACCGATAAAGAGGTGTTGGTAAGACTCGAAGCCATCCATTGTGTCGCCCGAACCGTAGCCGGTGACACCTGCATCGGTTTCAACGGTCACCAAGGTTGCGGTGAATTCGCGACGAGGGTTTGGATCCCAAGCTGCGTTGAATGGTGGGTCAAGCGGTAACCGCATGCGGGTTAGCTTGATATCGGTGATTTTCACGACTTGTTCCTTAAAAAATGTTGCTTCGAAAATTAATCTTTTGCTGTGTAGTACGGGTTGTGCGGTAGCGCACGGTTGTCGAGCACTTCTTCAATGCTCGGAAGATTCTTGGCGCCGTTCATCAGCGCATTTCTGGTTGCTTGGCGGTTGTTGTGATAAACCGCATCTGCGTCATCTGCACCAGGGTTTACCCAAACGGCGGTGATGATGCAGCTAACGTCTAGTTCATTCTTTTGGCAGAAGCCTTCGGCAACTGCATCGGCAACTCCGCCTGCCACACCGGCCTGAGCCGCCCCCCAAATCATGGTGCCGTGGGTGTCATTGGCAGGGGCTGCCTTGGTAACAAATAGGGTCAATGGCTTGACCGGTAGTGATGGCTTAAGCACCACCACGTATGGAACGTGGCCCTGAGAAGGAGTGGCCAGGGCTGTTGCCCAGGCCACTCCCGCTGGACCTTCACGATGCCCCCACACAGTATTAATGTGTGCAGCGTTTACGCCTTCGCCGATGAATGATTCACCGATCTGCATGTGAAGTGCCATCTCAGGTTCCTTTGTTTATTTGAATTAATTATCGAGCGAAATTACTCGGTAATGAATCCCTGTTCGATCAGGTAGTCACGAGCAATGTCAGCTGGCTCATCGCCATCAACGTCTGCACGTGCGTTTAGTGTCTGCATTACCTGGTCGGTAAGAGTTGCAGTCAACTTGTTGATGATGTCAGCAATTGCTGGGTACTTGTCTAGAGTGGTCTGCTTCAAGGTGAAACCAATCTGGTAAACAGGGAAGTATTCCTTGTCATCCTGCATAACAGTTAGGTC
>JBEGUG010000107.1:0-9460 GCA_041179005.1 Actinomycetota bacterium
GTGGGTGGAGAAATTCTTCGCGAAGATGTTGTCAACGGTGCAACGCAGGCATCGGTGTTTAGAAACCTTTCAACACCTGGTGCACCAACGGCCAGAGAAGAACGCATTCCGGTGAAGGGTGTGCGTAAGGCGATTGCGACGGCGATGGTTTCTTCTGCATTCTCCGCACCGCACGTGAGCATATTCGTTGACGTTGATGCAACCCGCACGATGGAATATGTGAAGCGTCTAAAAACTTCTACCGAGTTCGCCGGCGTAAAGGTCACACCGCTTTTGATCATGGCCAAGGCGATGATTTGGGCAGTGCGCAGAAACCCAATGGTTAACTCAACCTGGACCGATGAAGAAATCATCGTCCACAACTTTGTGAACTTTGGAATCGCTGCGGCAACTCCGCGCGGATTGATTGTGCCGAACATAAAGAACGCGCACGAGATGTCGATGCTTGAACTTGCCGAAGCAATTCAACAGCTGGCGGCAACTGCGCGCGATGGCAAGACCACACCTGCAGATATGAAAGACGGAACCATCACGATCACCAACATCGGTGTTTTTGGTGTTGATACCGGAACCCCGATTTTGAACCCGGGTGAAGTTGGAATTGTGGCGCTTGGTTCGATTCGTCCGAAGCCATGGGTTGTGAACAACGAGATTCTGATTCGTCAGGTGACCACCATTGGCGCAACTTTCGATCACCGAGTTGTTGACGGTGACGTGGCCAGCCGTTTTGTGCAGGACGTTGCCTCGGTGATGGAAGAGCCAGCACTGCTTCTTGACTAAATCGTCAGAGCAGGCACCCGGATGGGGGTCTGGGTGTTGCCGATTAGAAAACCTGTATCCAGGGCAGAAGCCAACTTAAAGAGCGTGCCAACGCGCGGTGCATACTTAGCGCCCTCGATGCGACTAATTTCGGCCTGGGTAATCCCAGAGATCTTGGAGAGCTCGGCTTGGGTCAAATTTGCGGCAATTCGAGCATCTCGAACTGCAAGGGCTAGATCAATAATTCGAGTGGCCTCGCCTATAAAGGCATCTGCCGCATCAAGAGATTCTGGTGTTGAACGCGCCAGAACCTCAGCCCCAATCTCATCGAAAGTTTTTGGCTTTTTCATCTAGATCCTTTCTATGTTATTTCTAACATAATTTAGGCATTTTGAATACGTTTTCTTGCTTGAGCAATTTCCCGCTGCTGTCTCTTTTGTGAGGGATCTCTCTGCTTGTCGTAGGCTGCCAGCAATAAAATGACCCTCTGCGCTTGGTAGGTGAAAAAGATTCGAATCAATAATTGCGGAGCAGAAATTCTGAACTCAAAAAGCCCCGCGCCTAGGGCTGTGACCCAATGCGTCCCGGCAAGTCGATTTCCGTGCTCACGAAGAACCGCCTGAACTGCACGCACAACAATTACTTGGTCAGTCAGGGGTAATTCGGTCAAGAATCGATCAAAATCAAAATCTTGATGAAGCTCAACAGTCCAATCCAGATGCATTTCACTAGATTGCGCTTTGCCACCGACAATTGTCTTATTGACAAAGGTTCTCAATAAGACTTAGCCTAAAGACATGAAGAAATACATTGCCCTTGCCCTCACTGCCGTCCTAGCCCTGTCGGGTTGTGCCTCTCCTACCGAGACAGATTCTGGCAAATTCCAGATCGTCGCTTCGACCAACGTTTGGGGTGACATCGCCAAGACAGTTGGTGGTGACCTGGTTGAGGTGACCAGCATCATCGATGACGCCAACAAGGACCCGCACTCATACGAAGCAACCGCGCGCGACCAGCTTGCAGTTGAAAAGGCCGACCTGATCGTTGCCAACGGTGGCGGCTATGACGACTTCATCGAAAAGCTTTCAGAGGCAGCCGGCAACAAGAACATGTTCCGAGTCAGTTCTGCAGTGACAGCCGTTGCCTGGCAAGAGAACGAACACCTTTGGTACAGCATCTCTGCTGTTGGCGAAGCAACCTACGCACTGGCTGAAACTCTTGGCGCGCTAGATCCAAACAATTCGGCAGCGTACCTAACCAACGCAGACCAACTCGTTGAGGGATTAACTGGTGTTGCCGCGATGTACGGTGAAGTTCGAAAGTTAACCGAGGGCTACACCTACTTTGGTACTGAGCCGCTAGCGGCTTGGTTGCTGGCTGACCTAGGTTTCGTCAACAAGACACCGGCAGAATTTTCTGAAGCGATTGAAAACGAAACCGATGTGCCACCGAGCGTGATGAAAGAATCTCTTGATCTAATCAAGGGCGGAAAAATCAAGTACTTGGTGATCAACTCGCAAACTCAAAACTCTCAGGTTCAGCAAATTGTTGATGCCGCTCGCGATGCGGGTGTGCGTGCGGTGATGCTGAGCGAGGTTTTGCCAAAGGGAACCCCTTACGTTGAGTGGATGGGCAACAACCTAATCACCCTGGACCCATCGAAGTAAAAAATGACTAAGCCTGTGCTCTCCATCAAAAACGCCTCACTGGCGTTTGGTGAGCGCACGCTTTGGAGCAACCTGAATCTAGAGATTCAACCGCAAGAGTTCATCGCGGTGATTGGATCAAATGGTTCAGGTAAAACAACTTTGTTGAAGGCGATTCTCGGACAAGAAAAACTCTCTGCCGGTTCTATCGAAATTCTTGGCAAGAAAGTTGCACACGGTTCAAGAAACATCGGCTACATTCCCCAACATCGCAACATTGATGCTGCAACTCCAATGCGTGCAATTGATATGTTGAAACTTGGCCTTGACGGTCACAAGTTTGGGTTGCCACTATCAAGTCGTGCTGCAAATAGAAAAGTGCAGCACATCCTTGGCTGTGTGGATGCCTTTGATTTAGCGGGCAAGCGGGTAGGTGAACTATCTGGCGGTGAACTGCAGAGATTGCGTGTTGGCCAGGCTGTTATTGACGAGCCAGAGTTGATTCTTGCCGACGAGCCGTTGAGTGCACTGGACCTTGCCCAGCAAAGAGTAATTGCTGACCTGCTTGATCAAGAACGCCGAGATCACAAGAGCGCGGTAATTTTTGTGACTCACGACGTGAATCCAATTTTGTCGATGGTTGATCGCGTGTTGTACCTTGCTAACGGAAAATTCAAAATCGGAACACCCGATGAAGTTTTGAGTAGCGAAGTTCTCTCCGAGCTCTACGGAACTCCGGTGGAAGTTATTCGAACCCAGGGCAGAATCTTGGTTGTTGGTAATCACGACCACGATCACCACCACGATAACGAACCTGCAGACAGAGGAGCGTGGCGCTAGTGGTGCTTTTTGATTTCTCTGACTACGCGGAACTAATTCCGCTGGTTCAAAATTCTTTGATTGCCGGATTACTACTTGGTTTGGTAGGCGGACTTATCGGTGTGTTTGTAATGACCCGCGACATGTCATTTGCCGTTCACGGAATTTCCGAATTGAGTTTTGCTGGCGCAGCATTTGCATTGCTTCTTGGTTACAACGTTGTCGGCGGATCGATTGTAGGTTCATTAATCGCCGCGGCGATTATTGGTTACCTCGGCGCAAAAGCAAAAGATAGAAATTCAATCGTCGCGGTTTTGATGCCGGCCGGTTTAGGTTTGGGAATTCTTGCGCTTGCACTTTACGAAGGTCGCGCAGCAAATAAATTTGGATTACTAACCGGACAAATTGTTGCGGTCGATGACCCGCAACTATTCTGGTTGGTAATAATCTGCGCAGTAGTTTTGCTCTCACTGCTTATGGTTTGGCGCCCGCTAACTTTTGCAAGCCTTGACCCCGATGTCGCCGTAGCGCGTGGTGTACCAACTCGTGCGCTTTCAATTTTGTTTATGTTGCTACTCGGTCTTTCGGTTGCAGCCAGCGTGCAGATAGTCGGGGCGCTTTTGGTTTTGAGTTTGCTGGTTACCCCAGCAGCGGCTGCACTCAGAGTCAGCTCATCGCCAATCTTGACTCCCCTGCTTTCGGTGGCGTTCGCGATCACATCGGTTATCGGTGGAATTCTGCTGGCCCTTGGTGCCGGTCTGCCGATCAGCCCGTACGTGACCACAATCTCATTCCTGATCTATGTGATTTGCCGAGTTGTTGAGCGGGTGCGCAAATGACGGCAAAGCGCAATACCCCGCAAAAGGCGGCCGTAAAGCACGCCCTTGGCGAAGCCACCGGGTTCGTCTCGGCCCAGCAGCTGCACCAGACCCTCAAAAAGCACGGCTCGACCATCGGTTTGGCCACTGTTTATAGGACTTTGGCCGATTTGGCCCTGGCCGGCGAGGCCGACAGCCTGCAGTCCAAGGAGGCCGAGGTCCTTTACCGGGCCTGCACCACCAGCCATCATCACCACCTGATTTGCCGAGAATGCGGCCTAACCCTTGAAATTGAGGCCCAAAAGCTTGAAAAATGGGCCGATGAGGTGGCCGGCGAGCACGGTTTTGCCAGCCCAAGCCACAACATCGATATTTTCGGGATTTGTAAGGCCTGCCAGTCTGGAAAATAGCCCGCGTGGCGACTTGATTTTTTCAAACTCGGACTTGCTTAACCCCCGCTAAACCGCCTAAACTTGAGCAGTTGCCTATACGGCGACCACGTTTTTACAAACAAGCCTTATTGACTGCTTTTGCAGCATGTTCTGGCTTGCCCTATCAAGGAGAAGAAATGGCAGCCTATTGCCAGGTGACTGAGACCAAGCCGCAGTTTGGCCACGCCGTCTCGCACGCTCAGAACAAGACCAAGCGTCGCTTCAACCCGAACATCCAGAAGAAGACCTACTTCGTGCCTTCACTAAAGCGCAACGTTACTTTGCAGCTAAGCGCACGTGGCATCAAGGTTATTGACGCACGTGGCATTGAGGCTGTTGTAGCCGCAATCCTTGCCCGCGGCGAGAAGATCTAAGGAGCGCCGCTAAATGGCTAAGAAAGACAAGGACATCCGTCCAATCATCAAGCTTCGTTCGACAGCAGGTACCGGTTACACATACGTGACCAAGAAGAACCGTCGCAACGACCCAGACCGTATCGTTCTGAAGAAGTATGACCCAGTTGTACGTCAGCACGTTGAATTCCGCGAGGAGCGCTAAAAATGGCTAAGAAGAGCAAGATCGCTAAGAACGAGCAGCGCAAAGTCATCGTTGAGCGTTACGCAGAAAAGCGTCTAGCGCTAAAGAAGGCACTAGTTGACCCAAACTCAACTGACGAGCAGCGCGAAGAGGCACGTCTAGGACTGCAGAAGCTTCCACGCAACGCATCTCCAGTTCGCGTTCGTAACCGCGACGCAATCGATGGCCGCCCACGCGGTATCTTGGCTAAGTTCGGTGTATCTCGTGTTCGCTTCCGCGACATGGCTCACAAGGGTGAACTGCCAGGCATCACTAAGTCAAGCTGGTAGAACTACAAGTTTTCTCAAAAACTCCCTGATTATCAGGGAGTTTTTGCTTTAACCGGACCCCGATACCCCAAAAATCCGCGTCAAATCAAGGGAAAACCCAAAAAACCGCTTGGCAACACGCCGAGCGGGGTGAATGACAAGTATTTACTAGGCGATAGCGTGAATTCTGACAGTACGTCAAACGTCTAAACGTCCAGGAGGACCAAATGTCTCTAAACAAGAGCGAACTAGTAGCAGCAATTGCTGCAGAGACCGGCGAGTCTCAGGCAGCGGTCAACCGCGTTGTTGACTCATTCTTCGATGTAATCACCAAGACCATCGTTAAGGGTGGAAAAGTAACCATCCCTGGTTACCTATCATTCGAGAAGGGTCACCGTGCTGCTCGTCAGGGCCGTAACCCACAGACCGGTGAGACCATCCAGATCAAGGCATCAAACACCGTTAAGGTTTCAGCTGGTTCAAAGCTAAAGGCTGCGGTTAAGTAAGTCTCAGTAAAGAATTAGGAGAGGCGTCCACGAAAGTGGGCGCCTTTTCTTTTAACCACATAGCCTGAATAGATGACCGATAAAACCAAGGGCAACGTACTCGTTGCAATTCAGTTCATCCTTATCGCAGTTATTTTGTTGATGGCCAGCGACGAAGTAAACGTTCCTTGGATTTATGTTGGTGGCGTGCTGCTTATTGCACCCGGGATCATCATCTTGGTTATTAGCTTCAAAAACCTTGGTCGTTCACTTACCGCAAACCCAGTGCCGCTAGATAAAGGCAAGTTGGTTGAAACCGGTATTTACAAATATGTTCGGCACCCCATCTATACGGGACTATTGCTAGCGATGCTCGGCAGCGTTGTGCAATCAATGGCCATCGTTAAGTTCTTTGTTTGGTTAGCGCTGCTTGCGCTCCTTACCTACAAGGCAAAATTCGAAGAAGGCCTACTGGCCAAAAAGTACCCGGGTTATGTGGAGTACATGAAACGAACTGGAAGGTTTGTGCCTAGGCTTAAGTAATGACCCAAACACTCAACGAAACTAAACGCGCCTCGTCTGCGTTTGCGTTGAGCATCGGCGCCGGAGTTATCGCGCTAATAATTGGTTTGGTTTTAGGCGGGGGAGCCGCAGCCGTTGAACTCGCGGACCCGGGCGCTGTTGTTCGCTACGCACAACCTATTGCAAAACTAATTCTGAATTTCTCGATGGCAGTCAGCGTCGGCACCTTGGTCTTTGCAGCTTTTGCACTTCCAGACTCCAAAGACAATTCCAAAACACCGATGCTTGCCAAGGCGCTTGATCTTGCTGCGTGGTCTGCAGTTGTTTGGGCGCTCGCGGGCGCATTGAATTTCTTATTCACCTACCTCTACGTTTCTGGCAGCGCGATTTCAATCGAGCAATCATTTGGCGAAAGTCTTTGGATGTTCGCCACAACCATAGAGATGGGCATTTCGCTTGCGCTGAATGTTGCGGCCGCGATAGCGGTATCGGTGTTGGCTTTGATGTTTAGATCCTTGACTGCAACAGCATTGCTGGCTGCACTGGGCTTGGCTGCGTTGGTGCCGTTGGCGTTGATTGGCCACGCGGCCGGAACCGCAGGGCACGCGATGGCGGTGAACTCGATTGGCTTGCACTTGGTGGCAGTGGTGATTTGGGTCGGCGGACTTGTTGCGTTGTTTGCGGTTCGCGGCAACAGTGCTGCGGAATCTGCGCTCTACACAAAGCGCTATTCAACTCTGGCGCTGGTTGGCTTTGTTTTGATTTCCATCTCCGGTGTTTTCAACGCAACGGTTCGCATCACCAAGATTGAGATGCTGTTCAGCGAATACGGATTGCTGCTGGCGCTCAAGGTTGGCGCACTTGTTTTGCTTGGTGTGCTGGGCGCGATGTATCGCACAAGCTTGATTGCCAAGTTGGGCCAGGCCGTTGATCAGTCCGCAGGTTCGGCCAAGAAGTTCCTTGGCTTGGTTGCCTTTGAGTTTGTGATCATGGGAACTGCAATCGGTTTCGCAACCGCGCTGGCCAAGACCGCTGTTCCGCTTGATGGCGATGGAATCACCGATGTCACCCCCGCGCAAATACTTACCGGTGAACCGCTGCCTCCAGAGCTCACCCCAATTCGTTGGCTAACCGAATGGAAGCTGGATCTTTTCTGGGGCATCATTTGCTTTGCGGCCATCGGTGCTTATTTGATTGGTGTGCGAAGGCTGGCTAAGCGCGGCGATGCGTGGCCTTGGTTGCGCACCGCATCTTGGATTACCGGCATGCTGGTGCTTTTCTACACGACATCTGGCGCATTGAATGCGTACCAGGAGTATTTGTTTAGCGTGCACATGATTGGCCACATGATTTTGGCCATGGGAATTCCGGTGCTGTTGGTGCCGGGTGCGCCGGTCACTTTATTGATGCGCGCTGTTGAGAAGCGTCAGGATGATTCACGCGGAGTTCGCGAGTGGGTGCTTTGGGCAGTGCACACCAAGTATGCGCGCTTTGTAGCTCATCCAATCGTGGCTGCGGTTTTGTTCGGTAGCTCACTGGTCACTTTCTACTACACACCACTTTTCAACTGGGCAACCAGCGAACACATCGGTCACATGTGGATGGTCGCGCACTTCTTGATCACCGGATACCTTTTCGCGCAGGCACTCATCGGGATTGATCCGGGTCCTGATCGCCTGCCTTACGCAGCGCGCTTGCTACTGCTGATTGCCACCATGGCATTCCACGCGTTCTTTGGTTTGAGTTTGATGAGCGGTAGCGGATTGTTGCTTGCCGATTGGTATGGAGCGATGGGTAGAACCTGGGGCGAAGCACCCATAGACGACCAGCACACCGGCGGCGCGATTGCCTGGGGCATCGGTGAGCTGCCAACTGCGGCGCTGACCATCATTGTTTGCGTGCAGTGGTTTAAATCTGATTCGCGTGATGCCAAGCGACTTGATCGCCAGAGCGACAGAACCGGCAACAAGGATGTTTCCGATTACAACGAGATGCTAGCCAAGTTAGCTGCTCGCGATGCGCGTGCTGAGGGCGGCTCACACTCAGGCGGTGAGCGCTAATGGCAATCATCGAACTCTCAACCGAGCAGCAGAATCTTTTTGATTACCTAGAGTCTTCCGAGAACAACATTTTTGTTACCGGCCGTGCTGGCACTGGAAAGTCAACGCTACTTACCTACTTCATTGAAAATACCGATAAGCGCGTTGCCGTTTGCGCACCAACCGGCGTTGCCGCTCTAAACGTAGGCGGGCAAACGATCCACTCGCTGTTTGGTTTTCCGTTTGGACTATTGGCCAATGAAGATCTTGGTCGTCACATGCACCGCCGCACACGCGAGGTATTGAAGACGCTTGATGTTTTGGTGATTGATGAAATCTCCATGGTCAACGCAGACATGATGGATGCAATCTCTCGCGCCATGGGAATCGCGCGCGGAAAGCGCAAGCTCCCTTTTGGTGGCGCGCAGGTTGTGATGTTTGGTGATCCATACCAACTGGCACCGGTACCGGGCAATAACGAAGAGCGCGCCTACATGGCAGAGAACTACCAGAGCTCTTGGTTTTTTGATGCGCACGTCTGGCGCGAAGATTCGCTTGAACGATACGAGCTAAACGAAATTTTCAGACAGCACGACGAACACTTCAAAGAAATTCTGAACGCAATTCGCGATGGTTCTTGCACCCAAGAGATGCTTGACTACCTGAACCAGTGCGGAAATCGTTTTCCTAAGAATGACGAAGTAATTCGTTTGGCAACAGTGAATGAATCGGTGAATGCGGTTAATCACGCTCGCATGGCAAAGCTGACCACACCGGTGAAAAAGTTTGATGCAATCTACAGCGCTGCAGATCAGCAAGCATTTGGTCGCAACCTACCTGCCGAGCCAGTGCTAGAACTAAAAGTTGGCGCACAGGTGATGTTCATCAAGAACGATGACGGTGGCAAAAAGGGAAGTGACGGCGGCGCACTGAGGCGCTGGGTAAACGGAACCATCGGTCACGTCATTGATTTTCCAAAATCGGGTGGCGTAACCGTTGAGGTTGATGGCGAAACTTTTGATGTTGGCCGCTCCACCTGGGAAAAGGTTCGCTACGAAATTGAAGAAGAATTCGATGAGGCAACTCAAAAGGTTCG
>JBEGUG010000108.1:0-15728 GCA_041179005.1 Actinomycetota bacterium
AGCAGGGGCTTGCCGTCTGGGCCAAGTTTTTGCTTCCAACCCTCAGTTTTGGGGCGGACTTGGCGAAGTTCAGACATGCCTCAAGTCTAAGCAATCACCTTTATATAACAATTGGCTAAAGGCTGTAAACGCTTACATCTTTTGTCTTAGCCTTGGTAGTTGGCACCCCGATGAGGCCCGTGCCCGTTCCATTTGGTCAAAAAGAGTTATCTATAAAGAGGTAGAGATGTCAGGCACCAGCATCCTGGTTTACGCAGAGCGCGTTGGCGGCAACCTAGGTGAAATCGAGAAACTGCTCTCCGGGCCGCTTTCTGACTTCGATGGCATTCACGTCCTACCCTTCTTTCACCCCTACGACGGTGACGATGCCGGTTTTGACCCGATCGACCACACCATTGTTGACCCGCGCCTTGGCGACTGGACCGATTTCAAGCGCATCTCGCGCACCCACGAGCTAACCGCCGACCTAATCGTTAATCACGCCTCTTACCTATCCCCTGAATTTAAGGACTGGCAAGAAAAGGGCGAGCAGTCAGAGTTCGACGGCATGTTCCTAACCTTTGATGTGGTCTTTCCAAAGGGAGCCACCGAAGACGGCATTACTTCTTTCTATCGTCCCCGTCCGGGCATGCCGTTCACTGCATACGAGGTTGGTGGCAAGCGTCGTTTGGTCTGGACCACATTCATGCCTTCGCAGGTTGACATCGATATTAAGCACGATGCGGGTAAGGCGTACTTGGTTCGCATTCTTGAGGCTCTGAAATCCGGTGGTGTGAAGGTTGTTCGTCTTGATGCTGTTGGTTACGCCGTCAAGACTCCGGGCACCGATTCGTTCATGACCCCGGAGACTCTTGAGTTTGTAAAAGAGATTTCAGATTTGATCCACTCGTACGACATGCGAGTTTTGGTTGAGGTGCACGCGCACTACACCCAGCAGCTAGACATCGCTCCGCTGGTTGACATGATCTACGATTTTCAAACTGCACCGCTGCTGTTGCACTCATTCTTCACCGGAACCGTTGACCGCCTAGATGACTGGTTCAAGATTCGCCCAAAGAATTGTCTGAACGTTCTTGACACACACGATGGCTATGGCGTGATTGACGGCGGACCAATCGGAGATCGTCCAGGGCTTATCACTCAAGACGAGATGGCGCACATCTTTGATGTTGCAAAAAAGAACACCCATGGTCACTCGGAAATCGCATCGGTTGTTCCGCAGTGGTTCACATTGCCGCACCAGATCAATGCGACGCTGCCAAACATTGTTAAGAACGACACCGGCTACGTAATCATGCGCGCCGTGCAGTTCTTCTTGCCGGGCGAACCACAGGTTTACTACGTTGGTTTGTTCAACGGCATGGACGACCGCGAACTGTTCGAGCGCACCGGTCAGGGTCGTGACACCAACCGTCACAACTACACCCCAGATGAAATTCGCGTTGCACTGCAGCAGCCGGTAACCAAGGCGATCATTGCTCTTGCTCGCGTGCGCAAGCACCCTGCGTTTGAAGGCAAATTTAGCTGGGCCGTTCTGGGCAACGACTGCATATTCTTGCAGTGGGTAAATGGCGACCACTCGCTAACCCTTGAGTTCAAGACCACCGTTGGTGCACCAAGCTTTGTAATTGAAGCCAGTGACGATGCAGGCACCCGCCGCTTCAGCAGCGTTGAAGAACTAGCGGCATACTAGACGCATGACTCTTCGCCTTGCTGATCGCTGGATTTGGGACAGCTGGTACGTCAAAGACGGCGACACATATCATGCCTTCTACCTCTGCGCTTCCCGCGGACTCGGTGACCCAAATCGCAGACATCGCAGCCCGGCTGTTGGTCACGCAATTTCTAAAGACTTGAAAAACTGGACTGTAGTTGCAGACGCCCTAACGCCTTCGGAAAGTCCAGCCTTTGACTCGTGGACAACCTGGACTGGAAGCGTCATCAAAGATGACAACGGGCTTTGGTGGATGTTCTACACCGGTTCGTCGCGCGAAGACGAAGGTCTGATTCAACGCATCGGTGCTGCAACATCTAAGGATTTAATCACCTGGACAAAGCTTTCCGATAAGTCGGAAGGTAAGGCTCTGGTTCAGGCCGACGGTCAGTGGTACGAACTTTACGACGGAAAATCTTGGGGAGACGAAGCTTGGCGTGATCCCTGGGTATTCCGCTACCCAGGTGAATCAACTTGGCAAATGCTAATTACTGCCCGAAGTAAAAACGGTCAGCCACAAACTAGAGGTGTAATTGGTCACGCCACTTCAGAGAATTTGATGGACTGGAAAGTTCAGCCGCCGCTATCTGAACCAGATCAAGGCTTTGGCCAATATGAGGTATTCCAATACGAAATCGTTGATGGTGTTCCGATTTTGATTTTTTGTGCCGCTCACGACACCAACAGTGCTGAAACAAACGAGAAGTATGGCACGTTGACAACTACCTACTCAGTTGCAGTAACTGAAAGGATTGAGAACGTGAACTTTGAAAATGCCCGTCCGGTTCCTGGCGCAGAAGTTTACGCAGCCCGCCTAATCCAAGGTCCGAACGGCGATTGGTTCTTGATGGGTTTCATTAACGAAGTTGATGGAAAATTCGTCGGAGAACTTACCGATCCAATTCCGGTATCGGCTGATCCGAAACTTGGTTTAATCTGATCTTCGCGCAGAATAAATTTTTGCACTCAGTGGCGAATCATTTGGCACACTAGGTAACAACGCAACTCCGTCAATCGGTTCCCCGATTGGTTGCTGAAGAATTGCGTTCGGTGCCGATGCTTTAATTGCCGAGCCGAATGCATTGCGCAGTAGTTCTGATTTCATGACGTTGCCGGCCCAGGTGAAGAGCGGCTGGTGCAAATCCAGATTGCCAGTTCTGCGAGCACCCGCCAAGGCCGATAGGGCAAGTTCGGCCCCCGCATTTTCAACCACGCGCTTTGCAGTTTCATCGGTGTTTGCAAGATCAATCACCTGCTTGGCGAAAGAGGCGATGTAGGCGACTTTATCGGGGTGGGTTTGCAATTCAATGTACGCGTTTTCCGGGTGCGAAAAATTGTCAGTTAACAGATCCAGTAGCGCAGTCTTTTCGCCGCGGCCGTCATAGGCACGCATGCCTGCATCCAGCGCAGTACGGCCGATCCAATAAGCAGACCCGGCGTCGCCAATCAGGTTGCCCCAACCGTCAACGCGAGCCATTTCTTTTTCACCAACTGAAAGCGTGACAACTCCAGTGCCCACCGCTGTCACGGTGCCGTGATTCAAACCCATTGAGCCAAGGAAGCCAGTGATGGAATCGTGCGCCAAAAGCATTGCGGTGGCTTTGGAATCCAACGCATCAAGAAGTTCTTTTGGCTGGGACTGTGAATCGGTTAGTGCAGTCATTCCAAGGGCAACGGTCACAGAATCGAACGCGTCTGCCAGTGCAGCGTTTATCACGGTGATTAACTGTGGAAATAACTCGATGTGAGTTTTTAGGCCATCAAACTTTTTCTCGACCCGAGTATCTCCGTCTATCAGAATTGAGCGGATACCGGTCTGTCCCGCATCGAGGGCCAAGATTGCAGCCGGATACTCATTCATCGTTGCACCGAGAACGTTGGATGGAAAATGTCTTACTTCTTGCTGTGCTGAGGGTGCGGAGTGAAGGCTGGGCGAAGCTCAGTCCAAACTGCAATCAACAGCACCGGTAGCAAGATGTCGGTGGCAATGAAGACCGGATAGTCAAGCAGGTACCCGGTGAACCATTCACCTTTTTGAATGAAAAGTGTCACGTGATTGATCAACAGCGAGATTGGCCACGTCAGAGCAACTATCGGTAGTAGTCGCAACGCACGTGCGTGACCCATTGCGTACATCACAAACAACACCAAGGTTCCTGTTGAGATTAATACCCAACCGATGGTGGTGAGCGTCAACATAGTTGCGCGAAGTGCATCTGTCTCGGCAAATGGATTGAAGAAAAAGAAGCTTGGGTAGGTGGCAACTACCAACCAAAATAGTGCGCTTACAAAGATTCCAAAGCTTGCAACTACAGCACGGGTTGAAACTTTAGTAGACGCGAAATTTACTGATTCAGTACTCATTCTTTTTCCTTTGTTTAGTAATCACAAACCACAATCCAGCGAGCTCCAGCTAGATTGTGCCATGCGTAAACACCATTTCCGGATTGGCCCGGAACAGTGCAAATGCCACCGATGATTGGTTCAAAATTTTGAATTGGATTAACGTAAATATTTCCCGTGGTTGCGTTTGAAGTCACAACAAATCCAAGTTGAACGATGCGGCCATTTGTTGGACGAACATTGGTGAGCGTGCCGCTGCCGTTTAGGTAGAGAGGAGCGCCTGCAGCCCAGGCACTCGTGTTCAGTTCATTCACTAATCCATATGTTGTGACGTAGCCCTCGGCACCTGGGGCGATTTCTTGAGTTACAACTCCGATAACAGCCGTTGCACCAGCGGGAGTTGAGTTATCAGCTAAGACAACTGAAATACGTCCATTCGAGGAACCATCAACTCGCACGGCGGATCCGTTTGGAATCGGACTGGAGGTTAAATTCTTGACTAGTTGAACCGACTCCTGCCCAATTTGCAAAGTCACATTTCCATCGCGGCCCTGAAGGTTGAGAGTGCCGTCCGCCTCATTCCAACGTAGACGGCCAGGTGAATCTGCTGCCGAGTTCAACAAACTGAATTGCAGGTAATCCAAAGTGCCAACCTGAGATATCTGACTCTGATCAATCGCAATTGTTTTTGTGTTGGCGTCATAAACCAGGGGCGATGTTGCCGCAATCACACCAGATGGCCCCATTGGTCCGGTTGCACCCGTTGCTCCGGTGGCACCAGTGGCACCGGTTGCGCCAGTTGAACCCGTCGCACCCGCTGGTCCGGCGACACCCGCTGGTCCTTGAGGTCCCATCGGTCCGGTTTGGCCAACGGCGCCAGTTTGGCCTGTTGCTCCAGCTTTGCCAGGGGTTCCAGCAGGTCCCGGGATTCCTTGAGGACCGATTGGTCCTTGAGGACCGCGAACGCCGGCTTCGCCAGCCGGACCCGGTTCACCGGCAGGGCCTTGTGGGCCTACCTGGCTCAAAGTGTTTTGGCCAGATTCCTGGTTTTGGTTTTCGGCAGAATTAGAGAATGGGGTGTCAAAGCCGCTAACTGTTGGTAATTTGACGAAACCGGTTGCTTGGCCGGCCATGAGGCCCATATTTATTACCGCTACAGTGACGGCAACGGATACGACAGTGCGGGTTGTTAGCGATTGCATTGTCTCCCCCTGGTGTATCCGCTCAGATTTAGCCTAGGCGATTTGGCGCTATTTGTGGAAGGAAACTAGATGATGCCCGCGTCTAGACCGGCGAGCACCTCTTTGGCGCGCACCTTTAGCTCTGGTAAATCGGTAAGTCGCTTGAGGCCGTTTACCTGTTGGCTCATGCGGTGGTTCTTCACAAATGTCTCTTTGTGGCGATCCAAGAAGTCCCAGTACAAAGTTGTGAACGGGCAGGCATCGTCACCAACTCGTTTCTTGGGGTCATAGGCGCAGCCCTTACAACTCTGAGTCATGCGATTCAGATAAGCCCCGCCCGATGCATACGGCTTGGTCATTAGCTTGCCGCCATCGGCGTAAACAGCCATACCAATCACATTTGGCACCATCACCCAGTCGGATGCGTCAATGAACTGCTCGCGCATCCAATCAAGAAATTCCTGCGGGTTGGTTCCGGTGGTTAGCGCAAGATTACTGAGCACCATCAATCGTGGAATGTGGTGTGCCCAGGCGCGCTGTTCAACATCTGCAACAACCTGCTTCACGCAAGCCATTTTTGTTTTTGTTGAATCGGTATAAAGCGGAAGCAGTTTGCGCTCTGCTTTCAAACTGTTTAGGTTTCTATAGTCTTCGCCCAAGAACCAATACATGCCGTTTACATATTCGCGCCAACCAATTACCTGTCGCACAAAGGCTTCAACTGATTCAATTGGCGCGTTGCCTTTTTTGTAAGCCTTGAGCACAGCATCAACAACTTCACCGGCGTGCAGCAAACCGTTATTTAGATATGGACTCAAAAGCGAGTGATGAAGCGCCCAGTTGTCGCCCGCTATTGCGTCTTCGTAAGGACCAAATCCGTGCAGGTGATTCTTGATGAAGTTTGCCAGCTGTTTTAGTGCGCCCTCGCGCGTCGTTGCCCAAGTGTTAGTTGGTGTGTAATCAAGTTGCTTGGAAACTTCTAAATCAATAGCATCTCGTTCGTGCTCGAGGTATTTTGGCCAATCGTAATTCTTTGGTGGTGGCAGGCGGTTGTCGGCATCGTAATTCCACTGTCCGCCCTCGGGTTTACCATCGGTCATCAAAATATCTAGTCGATTGCGCTGGAGACGATAGAAGTTTTCCATCACGTACGTTTTTTGCTTCTCGGCCCACAGCATAAATAGTGCGCGACTTGTCAGGAAGAAGTCATTTTCTACATACTCAACACCGAATTCTTTGAGCTGCGCAAATTGTTTGAATGACGATGGTTCGGCGCAAATAATAGGTAGCTTGCCAAATTCCTTTTGTGCTGCCTTTAGACCATCGATAGTGGTTGCGGCCTTGATATATCGAACGGTAAACCCTTTGGCCTCAAGCTCTTTGGCAAAGTGCCTTGCCGATGAAAGTAAAAAGAACATCCGTTCTTTGTGCCAAGGACGGCCCGATGTCATTCGGGCGCTCTCCACAAGGACAATCACGTCGGTGCTTGGATCAGCCTTTTTCAGGGCCCCAAAGTGCTGATTCAGGTGATCGTGGGCGACGTAGATAATTCGTTCAGGCATTGTTAGCCCCGGCATTTCTGCGAGCAGTACTTGACGTTGTCCCAGTCTTTTGCCCATTTCTTGCGCCACTCAAAGGGCAAACCGCAGCGAGCACAGATCTTGGGCTCGAACCCATTCTTCGTCTTGGCCACCGGCATGGCTCAACCCTAGTTGGGGCAGCCACGGTTCGCACTTCAGAGCCCTGGAAATGGATATTCGGTTATCCGAACACTACTATTTAGGTACAAATCATCGGTGTTCAGGAATGTTCATTTGAGCGAATAGTTGGTGGGGACATGAAGCACAGACTTAATTCAAAGAACGAGTCCGTGAGGGCTCTGCTGGCCGTCGCCTGTGCAATAGCCATGGTGGCTACAACTCTCTCCCTCTCCCCAAATGCGGCTACGGCAATTGATCCGTGCGAAAGCCAGATAACCAAATCAGGAGTCACCGCAACTTCAAGCGATGTTGAGGTTGGTTCGTACTCCATTTACTGCGTAGCAAAATTCAAAGCTGTTGCAGATGACTACAGATTCACGGTGCCAGCTGGCATAACAAAACTTGACTACCTAGTTGTGGGTGGCGGTGGCGGCGGTGCCAGCGGTGGCGGTGGCGCAGGTGGTGTGCTTATGGCTAACGATTACTCAGTAACCCCTGGCACAGCAATTACGGTTGCGGTTGGTCGCGGTGGCGATGGTGGCACTGGTGGAAATGGAACTACGAGTCTTGCAACGAAAGGATCCCCCTCGACATTTGCCAACATCACTGCACTTGGCGGTGGTAAAGGTGGAGACAACAGCAGCAGCTCAACTGATGTGAATGGTGCATCCGGTGGAGGTTCAAGATTTGACTGCACAAATCAAAACTGTGGAAACGGTATTGCAGGAACGAGCGTCGCCGGTCAAGGAAATAATGGCGGTTACTCAACCTACAACAGCTATGGCGCAGGTGGCGGTGGCGGTGGCGCTGGAGGCGCTGGACTAAATACAACTCGAAACTACATCGGTGGCAAGGGCGGTATCGGCCTTGCTTCAAGTATCACCGGAACAGAAACCTACTACGGCGGTGGCGGTGGCGGTGGAATCAATAACAACCACTGTCAGTATGTTGGCGTAGATGCCAATGACAATTTAACTTTTGACAGTCTGGTTCAATCTGTAAATGGCGGTGGTCCAGGTGGACTCGGCGGTGGCGGACGCGGCAGCTCATGGGGTTATTCGTGCGGTACCCGTGGTCAGATGGCAAACGCAACTGCAGGTGCGGCAAACACTGGCGGTGGCGGTGGCGGAACTGACCCAGAGGATATCTCTGCCGGCGCCGGCGGTTCTGGTGTAGTAATTCTGCGTTGGGTTTCGAATGTAAATCTGAAGACAATAACTTTCAATTCAAATACTCCATCGGCAACGACTGCAACCCAGCGTGTGGGTTCAGCAGTTGCAACTCCGCTAAGTCTTAATACGTTTTCTCGAACCGGTTATGTATTTATGGGCTGGACAGCAACTCAAGACGGTACCGGAACTGTTTATGGTGACGGGGACTCATACACGACCTCTGCAGACGTCACGCTCTACGCCAAGTGGGCAGCTGGAGTTACCAAGACAATCACCTTTGATCGCAATGGTGGATCGGGGTCAATGACTGCTCAGGTTGCTGGAACTTCTGTGGCAATTAACCCCAATGAGTTCACCCGATCCAACTACACGTTCAATGGCTGGAACACAGCTGCCAATGGCTCGGGGTTTACATATCCTGATGGAGCAATTTTCTCATTCCAGGAAGATACAACTCTTTACGCTCAGTGGCAGCAAATCGTCGCGACCTACCGAGTAACTTTCTATGGCAACGGCGCCTCTGGCGGAACGACAGCATCTCAATCCGCATCTGCGTCGACACCATTGAACCTAAACGGATTTACTAGAACCGGTTACAACTTCTTAGGTTGGCATACCAACTACTCTTCAGGCTCTGCATCGTATCTGGACGGCCAGAACTATGCCTTCACCTCCGATGCAAGCCTGTACGCAATCTGGGTCGCACAAACAAACAACAACTTAGTGTTTGACGGCAACGGGTCAACCAGTGGATCAACAGCTACGCAGACCGCGAGCAGCAGCACATTATTGAGTGCAAATGGATATGCCAAGTCTGGGTATACATTCCGAAATTGGAACACCGCCGCCAATGGAACCGGAGTCACGTACCAGAGCAATTACGTTTATAGCTTTGCGTCCGGCAGGACTCTCTATGCCCAGTGGGGTGAAAACATTACTGTTTCGTTCAATGCCAACGGAGCAGATTCAGGAAACGTGCCCTCAACACAATCCACCTACGTTGGATCACCAGGAATCAACCTGCCTCTGAACAGCGGCAACCTAAGGAAGGCCGGATATAGGCTTGCCGGCTGGAACGCAAATTCATCTGGCACTGGGACGCCATACGCACTCGGTGCGAGCAGCGTAAATTTCACATCCACAAAAACTCTTTACGCACAGTGGACACCGGCGGTTTACTCGGTGATCTATGCAGCCAATGGAGCGGCCGCTGGAGTTGAACCATCGCCAGTCACATTTACATTTGGTTCAACCGTGACTGTGGCTCGCAACACCGGTCAACTAGAAAAGCCGGGATTCACTTTTGGTGGATGGAGCACTGCCCCGGATGGAACGGGAACGACATTCCAACCTGCTTCGAATGATGTGACACTCACAAATGACACAGTGCTGTTTGCTGTCTGGGTAACCGCTGCAAGCGTTCCGGTATCAGGAGGAATCACTGTTGACCCGCCTAAGGTCGTGACGCCGCCGGTAGTTTCGTTGCCAATTAGGAACAGTGTCGTCGCTGGATTCACTGGTGGTTCCGCACAACTTTCAACAGCCATGAAGAACCAAATCAAGGCCTTGGTCAAGAAGTACCCGAACCACAAAAAGATAGTGATCACGGGCCTCACCGCGGTTACGCCCGTCACCAAGTCGGACAGGGCGCTTGCAAAACTCAGGGCTGATAACGCCAAGTCCTATATCAAGCTTCAATTGAAATCCAAGGCAGTAGTTACTTCAGTGATTGGAATTTCCCAAACGAACAACGTGCGAGGCATCAAGATCACGTTCAATAACTAGAGGCGTGGCATAGTTATCTGTGACCGCTAGGAGATCACATGAAAACTAATCAACTGCGTCTAGTACTTCGCACCGGAGCGCTAGTTTTCGGACTCAGCGCCCTGGCGCTAATCGCTATTCCATCGGTGTTCAATTCCCTACTTGGACTAACCTCCACTCCTGAGCTCGAGTGGGCAATGCGCATGATTGGCATCACTTTGGTTGCCCTAGCGGGAAACATGTTCTCTGTCGCAAGTCGCGGTAGCGATGCATCGGTGTTGTTTTCAGGTCGCGTGATGTTGATCAGCGCATTTGGTCTAGGAGTACTTACCCTGTTGCTACCAGTGACTCTTAACTGGTTCGCAATCGCCTACTCGCTGGTTGGCTTTGGGTTCTCCGCCGCCTACGCGGTTGTGCTTATTGGAGCGCGCAAAAAGAACTAGGCGCTAATTCCGATTTGTTCGAGCGTTCCGTAGGAACGCTGGGCGCCGGCAGAAGTTGCCGCAAACGCAGCTACTTGAACTGCAAATTTGACTGCGGTAGAAATATCTTTTCCGTTTGCTAGTTCAACACACATTGCACCGGTAAATGCATCGCCGCAGCCAGTGGTGTCAACAGCCTTGACCTTTACCGAATCAATTTTCACTGGAGCTGCGTTCTGGTCAACACAATCCAAGATCATCGCTCCGTCGGCACCCAATGTGACCACGACGGTGCTGCACCCCAGAGTCGCGAAACCAGAAATTGTTGCCGGCCAATCTTGCAGCGGGTTTGATACTCCCGTGATGTCAGCTGCCTCATGTTGATTCACCACAAGAACTTTTGCCAGCCGCAAGAATTCCAAAGCAGCAGGGTTATAGGGAGACAGGTTCAGCACGCTGGTTGCACCAAGCCCGTTTGCTGTCTCAAGTGACGCTTTGATTGTTGGTAGCGGCAATTCTCCGCAAATGCTTACAACCGAAACATCTTTGGCGAGCTTGAGATTTGCACTCGCGATTTCAGGGGTGATCAGGCTGTTGGCCCCCGGCGAGATGACAATCATGTTGTCACCGTGGCTATCGACTGCAATCACGGCAGTTCCCGTTAATTCCTTTTCACTAATCTGGACCAACGAAACATCCACGCCGCTTGCCATAGCCGAATCAATGAGCTCAAGGCCGTACTGATCTTCTCCGCGCATTGAAATCAGACTTACGGTTCCACCTACGAGGGCAGCTGCGACAGCTTGATTAGCTCCTTTGCCGCCAGGCGACTGCAAGATGGATGAGCCAAGCACTGACTCACCCTTTTTTGGGAGTTCATGCGTTGACACCGCTAGGTCCATGTTCATGGCGCCCACTACTACTAGTCTTTTGCTCACGTCACTCCCCCGATCGCTATTACTTCATGAATAAAACAGGCACCATAGAAAGCACAAGCAATATCGCTGAAACTATGTTGAAAATCCTACGTCGTAGGGGATTACTCAACCAATCCCTGAGCACCTGACCTGCTACCGCCCAAAGAAACGCACCCGGATAGGTAAACACAAGAAAAAACACGCAGATGAAAATCGTCGCTGCAATTCCGGCATCGACCGGAACCATAGTTGCCATAAACGAAGCAACCACCACCCAAGCTTTTGGGTTAACAAACTGAAAAGTAGTTGCCTTAACGAAACCGATGTAAACAGGCTCACCCGTTTCGGATTTGCTGGTGCTTCTGACAATTAAAGTTGCCAAATACACAATGTATGCAAAGCCGATCCACTTGAGCACCTGGTAAACCATAGGTAGCGTTGTGAAAATCACGCCAAGTCCTGCACCAAGTGCAATCATCATTCCGGTTAGGCCAACCATTATGCCATTTAGATAAGGCAAGGATCTTTTTAGTCCAAAGTTTGCACCCGATGAAAGCAAGAAGGTGTTGTTTGGTCCAGGCGATACAGAAGTCACAAAACTAAAAATCGCAACTGATAGAAGCAAACTAAAGGTCATGGCTGCAACCTCTGCACTTTCCACTCGGATGCCACACCATCGGCAGTTACGTTGCGAACGAATTCAATGCGATCGTGCATACGGTTGGTTCGGCCTTTCCAAAACTCGATGCGAGTTGGAATAATGCGATACATTCCCCAATAGTCAGGGCGAGGCACATCGGTGTTTTCAAATTTCTTCAATGCGGCTTGAAACTGCTCATCGAGCGCTGCCCGTGTGTCAATTGGTTGCGACTGCTGACTAGACCAAGCTGCAACCTGCGAATCGTGCGGACGAGATGCGTGATACTCATCAGACTCAGCAGCCACTGCTTTCTCGGCAATTCCCTGAATCAAAACCTGGCGATACATTGAGTACCAGCCAAAAGTCGCGCTGACATTGTTGTTGGCAGCTACGGCTTCGCCTTTGCGTGAAAGGTAATTGGTAGCAAAGAAAAACCCGCGCTCGTCTACACCTTTGAGAAGCACCGTGCGGGTGCGTGGGTGATGAGTTTCGTCTACAGTTCCCAAGACGAAAGCGTTTGGTTCGTAAATTTCAGCCGCCTCGGCTTCGCGAAGCCAAATCTTGAACTGCTCAATCGGGTCACCAAGCAGGTGAGTCTCATCAAGAGATTCCTGGCCGTAATCCTCGTGCCGATTTAGTGAGTCCATTCATCCAGCCTAATCAGGTATGCAGCCCAGTTAGCCAAAAGAAAAGTGGCCGACAGCGGATGCCATCGGCCACCTTTCGGTGAAGCTTTGAAACTAGTTGCCGTCTACCGCGTACTTCTCTTCAGGAGAAAGCACTAGACGGTGACGTCCCCAAACTGCAAAGACCACAAGCACAATCAGGTACACGACGATGATCGCGATGATGGCTGGCAAGAAGGTTGGGTTCAGTAGGAAGCCAACGAATGACAGTGCAGCAATGATTCCCGCTACAACCGCGCCCCTTAGACCCCATGGTGACTTGTAAGGACGGTCGAGGTTAGGGAACTTGCGACGCAGAATCACGTACGAAAGCATCTGCATTAGGTAAGCCAACATAGCTCCCCAGACCGCGATGTTTAGCACGATTGCTCCTGCAGGTGATCCCGCTCCACCGGTTGAGTCAATAACAACAAGAGCAACGAACCCGATAACCGCTCCGGCAATAAGTGCAACCCAAGGAGTCTGGTTCTTACCGGTAAGTGAAAGAATCTTTGGGTAATAGCCAGCGCGTGACAGTGAGTACATGTTACGACCGTAGGCGAACATGATTCCCTGTAGCGATGCGAGCAAACCAATCAAAGCGAATAGACCAAGCACAGCTGCCCAGCCATCACCAACGATTGCGCGGAAACCATCTAGTAGTGGTTCGCCAGCTGCACCGGTTGCTTCAGCGCCAAGAATTCCTGTGTTTAGGAACAGCACCAACAGACCAGTCACAATTAGAGTTCCACGTGCCCAAACACCAGCCTTTGGAATGTCCTTGGTTGGGTTGGTTGATTCTTCAGCAGCAAGTGGCAGTGCCTCAATACCTAGGAACAACCAAACACCGAATGGAATCGCGTAAAGAATTCCGATGATTCCGAATGGTAGGAACGAGCTTGAACCGAACGAACCATCTGCAGGAATGTTGAATAGTGAGTCCCAGTTGAACTTGCCTGATGCAAGAACCATCACATAGAAGACCACCAGAATTGCAATCGATATAAATGACACAACAATTGAGAACTTAAACGAGATGTTCGATGAAAGTGAATTCAGCACCAGGAAGGCAACGTAAAGTGCGATGTACCACATCCACGGTGCCATTGAGAAGCCAAACAATTCACTCGCGATTCCCGATGCATAACCTGCAGAGAAAAATACGATAACCGCTGTGGTTGCTACGTACTCAATTGTTTCTGCGAGTCCGGTGACGAAACCGCCCCATGGACCCATAGATTTTCTAGCGAACGAGTAGGCGCCACCAGAGTGAGGCATAGCGGATGACATCTCACCGATTGAGAACATCAAGCCGTAGTACATGATTACTAGAATTCCGAATGCAATCAGAAGGCCACCAAAGCCACCTTCAGCAATTCCAAAGTTCCAGCCAGAGAAGTCACCAGAGATAACTGCTGCAACCGCTAGACCCCAAAGGCCCCAAATTCCAGCTGATCTTTTTAGTTGACGTTTTTCGTAGTAGTCCGAGGCTTGTGCGTTATAAGTCACACCTGAGACTTTTCTTTTGTCGTTAGACATACCTGCTTTTCCTATCCGCCGTGGTTTAGGACTTCAACACGACACTGTATTGGTTTGGTGATAACGAGCATAGACCTAGCCGGTATCTGCCTCCCTCAAAACTGCTAATGTTTTCTAAAGGTTGTAAAACCCACCTCAACGCGGAGGATACAAAGGTATGAAAAACAAAGGTCTACTAACCACCGATGAGCTCAAGGCCCTGGTGGCCTCTGGCGAGATCGACACCGTAATCGTTGGCTTCACCGACGTCCAAGGCCGACTGGTCGGCAAGCGAGTGTCTGCCCGACTCTTCATCGAAGACATCATGGGCCACGGCTCCGAGTGCTGCAACTATCTGCTCACGGTTGACGTCGAAAACAACACCGTAGATGGCTACGAATTCACCTCTTGGGCCCATGGATACAGCGATATGGCCATGATTCCGGACATGAGCACCCTCCGTCTGGTGCCTTGGATCCCAGGTAGCGCCATGGTCCTATCCGACCTGCACACCACAGACCACAAGCCGGTAGCCCAGTCACCTAGATCGGTGTTGAAGCACCAGGTAGACCGCCTAAAGGCCAAGGGTTTGCTCCCATATGTAGGTACAGAGCTGGAATTCATCGTTTTTGACGAAACCTACCGCGATGCCTGGGCAAAAGGCTATGACAACCTGAAAACCAGCACCGATTACAACGTGGACTACGACATTTTGGCCTCAACCCGTGTTGAGCCGCTGCTTCGAGACATCCGAAACAGCATGGATAACGCCGGAATGTACTGTGAGGGCGTCAAGGGCGAGTGCAACCTTGGCCAGCAGGAGATTGCCTTCCGCTACGACCAGGCCGTAATCACCTGTGACAACCACTCCATATATAAGAGTGGCGCCAAGATGATTGCCGACAACCACAAGCAGTCGATCACCTTTATGGCTAAATTCAACGAGCGCGAGGGCAGTTCCTGCCACATTCACATCTCGCTGCGCGATGAGGCCGGAAATGCGGTTTTCGCCGACAAGAACGACCCTCAGGGCATGTCAAAGATGTTCCGCCACTTCTTGGCCGGTCAGATCAAGCTGATGCGTGAATTCACACTTCTATATGCACCTAACATCAACTCCTACAAGCGCTTCGTTGAGGGCAGCTTTGCTCCAACCGCAGTTGCCTGGGGTCTAGACAACCGCACCCTCAGCCTCCGCGTTGTTGGTCACGGTCACGGCATGCGCGTAGAGCACCGCGTGCCCGGTGGCGATGTGAACCAGTACATGGCAGTGGCAGGTTTGATTGCCGCTGGTATTTACGGAATCGAAAACGAGCTTGAGCTCGAAGAGATGACTTCTGGAAACGCATACGTTGCAGACAAGCCACACGTGCCAGCAACTCTGCGCGAAGCTGCAGATCTTTTTGAGAACTCAGCGATTGCCAAAGAAGTTTTCGGAGAAGCAGTTGTGAACCACTACGTTCACAGTGCACGCGTTGAGATTGCGGCATTTGATCGCGCAATCACCGACTGGGAGCGAGTACGCGGCTTTGAACGCCTCTAAGCCGCTAATTGGTTTAACCACTTACCGTCAGCGTTCACAAACTGGCGTGTGGGATGTTGACGCTGCGTTTTTGCCATCATCGTATTTTGATGCAGTGAATCGCGCAGGTGGTATTGCAGTTTTGATTCCACCTCAGGTTGTCGACAGCG
>JBEGUG010000109.1:0-2605 GCA_041179005.1 Actinomycetota bacterium
GTTTGATTCGCTTGGCAGCCTCATTGAGCTGCTCTTTGATGTCTTCTTTGATCTCAGAGAGTTGCTCACGCACCTCTTCACCAACCTCACTGAGTTTTTCAATCGCCTCTTGGGAAATGTCTTCGGCACGCTTACCGAGCTCAACGGCACTGTGACGCCAGCTCTCCAAGCGCGCGCTGATTGCCTCGTTTAGCTTTCCAATTGGCTCCATGTACGAGGGCGAGTTGTCATCGGTGGTTGAGTCTTCGCTTCGGATGCCGATGTACAGGTCCTCAAAAATCTTGATGGTTCGTTCGATATCGTGCGACTGAATCAGGTGCAGGCTGTTCTCGCTCAGGCGGTTCAACTCCTGCTGGTCAGCGGTGAGGATCCTTCTGAGTCGATCGGCGAGCGCGTCGGCATCATCGGCCGGGAACAGGTAGCCGTTGTCACCATCGTGCACAAGGTGCGGCAAGGCCATGGCATCGGCACCAATTACCGGCCTTCCGGACGCCATTGCCTCCATGGTCGCGATCGACTGCAGCTCTGCGATAGAAGGCATTACAAATGCCGTGCAGCGCTCGTAGGCCTTCGGTAGCTCTTGATCAGAAATGTGACCGGTGAAAATCACACGATCGGCAATGCCGAGCTCGGCCGCCAAATTCGCAAGGTTCTCTCGCTCGCCACCATCTCCGACCAACTCAACTAAGACATTTGGATGATCCGTTAGCTTGGCGACCGCCTGAAGCAGAATGTGAATTCGCTTTTCATCGTCCAAGCGGCCCAGAAACAGAAACCTAGGCTCTTTGTTGTTTACAGGTGTCTCGTTTGCAAAACGGGCCGCGTCAATTCCGCAGCTAATGGCCAAGACCCCGGAGACGCCAGCGGCTTCCTCGAGTAGCTGAGCTGCCCTTCGGGTAGGGGTTGTGAGAGCATCCATTTTCTTTAGGATGCGACCGGCATCGGCCCAGGTGATGCGCATAGCGGCTTTGTGCATGAACTTTGGCAGCAGCGAATACTTGATCAGATTCTCAGGCATGATGTGGTTGGTCGCGATGAGCTTCACACCGGTGCCGGCTGCGGCGCGAACTGCAAATCTGCCCATCAAAAGGTGGGATTGGATGTGTAAGGCATCTGGCTTCACCTCGCGCAGGATCTTTCGAATCTCGCCGGTTAGGCCAATTGGCTGAGTCCATCTCAGGGTCTTGTGCTGCGGCACTCGATGGCTTCGCATGCGGTGAACCTTCATGCGCGATCCGTCGTGAACTTCAAAACGGGCACCGTGGGTTGAGTCTGTGCTTGCGGCGATGATGTGAACTTCATGGCCATGACGTACCAGCCCGGCGGCAAGTCGCTCGGCAAACCTGGCAGCGCCGTTGATGTCGGGTGCGAAGGTGTCACAAGCCATGACAACCTTAAGTTTTTCCAACGCTAAACCTCTTGTTTATTGCTTAGTTGCGGGTGAACCTTAGAGAGCATTAACACACCTAAAACGGCAACTAATCCCGATACACCGAACCCTACCACCTGTCCGGTAGCAGCACTGGATGCCTCTCCAAGGATCACAATTGCAATCCCAACAGCCACCGCTGGGTCGATAACGGTAAGGCCAGCGATTACCAAATCCGGAGGACCTGCTGCATAGGCATTTTGAACAAACCAACCGCCCAGGATAGCGGCAGCGGCTAGCGCGAGCGTGGCCAGTAGGGTGAGCCAATTGAGGTCCCCCTGGATGATTCTTTGGATGACGACCTTTGCCAAGGATGCCACAAAGCCATAGAGCACCCCAGCGCCAAAGATGTATTGCAGCGGCCCAACCCGACCCTTAGATACCGCAAAAAGTATTCCGAATACGGCAAGGACCGCGATAAGAACGCCAACTACCTGCAGCAACATGCCGTCGTCAAGTTTGACCTGGGTCGCGCTGGTGGCAGTGAACAGCACAAAGCCTGCAACGCCGAGCATGGTGATTGCAATCGCCACGAAGGTCTTAGGGTCCAACTTGATTTTGTGAATACGTGAATTCAGAACGCTGGTGATAATCAGAGCGATTGCGCCGATTGGCTGCACGACAATCAAAGGTGCCAAAGCCAACGCGGTCAGCTGCGAAAGGATCGCGAGCGCCATGAAAACCGATCCGGTGAGCCACCTCGGGCGTCGCAAAAGGTCAAGAACCTGTTTGATGTGCAGAGACTTTAGCTTCAACTGTTTGGGGGCGTGGTGCTGAGTAACGGCGTCGTTTTGAAACTGTGCGCCAAGTGCCAAAAAGACCGCCCCAATAACTGCCAAAACAATGGCTAGCGGGCGAGCAATCTCTGGTTCGAACAACTGCTCTCCTCATCTAAAGTGCAGCCTTAGAAGCCTAAAGCAACAACTTGGGAATTCCTTGAGTAACCTTGCTGTGTGTCCATTCGCCCAATAGTCATCACCGGTGATCCGGTACTTCACACTCGCGCCCAAGAGGTTAGCGAAATCACTCCCGAAATCGAGACCTTAGTTGCCGATATGTACGAAACCATGGCTGCAGCACCAGGTGTTGGGCTGGCAGCTACGCAGATCGGAGTCGGGCTCAGGATCTTCGTTTTCGATTGGCACGATGGCGAAATTCACCATCGTGGCGAAGCAA
>JBEGUG010000110.1:0-2715 GCA_041179005.1 Actinomycetota bacterium
ACCTGATTGAGGCGAAGCGCTCAGTTAGAACTTTGTACCTTGAGTCATTGGTTGGTCGCGGTGACATTACTCGCGAAGAGTTTGATGCTGCCAACACCGGTTTCCAAGCAAGACTTGAAAACGCATTTACTGAAGTACACGAAGCAATGATTGCTACTCCTGCGCTACCAACTCGCCCAGCGGGTATTGGTACCACAGCCAGCGATCACCCAACCATTGAGAAGGCAACCGCAATTTCTCGTGAGGTTGTTGAACTTATCGGTAATGCTCATGACAACCAGCCAGCTGGTTTCCACGTGCACCCTAAGCTTCAGCAGTTGCTAACCAAGCGCGTAGAAATGAGTCGCGAAGGCGGCATCGACTGGGGCTTCGGTGAGTTGCTAGCACTTGGTTCACTTTTGGTTGAAGGTAAAACTGTTCGCATGGCTGGTCAAGACAGCCGACGCGGTACCTTCGTTCAGCGCCACGCAGTATTCCACGATCGCGAAAACGGTCAAGAGTGGATGCCGCTCAGAAATCTTTCTGCTAACCAAGCCAAGTTCTACATCTATGACTCATTCCTCAGCGAATACGCAGCCATGGGTTACGAGTACGGTTACTCGGTAGAGAACCAAGACGCTCTTGTACTTTGGGAAGCACAGTTTGGTGATTTTGCAAATGGCGCGCAGACAATCATCGATGAATTCATTTCGTCTTCAGAGCAAAAGTGGAACCAGCACTCCGGTGTGGTTTTGCTTTTACCTCACGGTTACGAGGGTCAGGGTCCTGACCACTCTTCAGCACGTATCGAGCGCTACCTGCAGCTTTGTGCTGAAAACAACATGACAGTTGCACAGCCATCGACCCCGGCATCGCACTTCCACCTTTTGCGACGCCAGGCTTACTCGAATCCAAAGCGTCCGCTAATTGTTTTCACACCAAAGTCGATGTTGCGCTTGAAGGCGGCATCTTCACCGGTGGAAGAATTCACCAGTGGAACTTTCATGCCGGTTATTGATGACCAGCAGGGACTAGATAAGAGCAAGGTAAAGCGCGTTCTGTTCTGTTCAGGCAAGGTTTACTGGGATCTATTGGCAGAGGCGCAAAAGCGCAACGATGGCACCACAGCTATCGTTCGCGTAGAGCAGCTTTACCCAACTCCTGTAGATGAGATCAAGGCAGCCTACGCTCAGTATCCAAACGCTGAACTTGTTTGGGTACAGGACGAACCTGCAAACCAGGGCCCTTGGACCTATATCGGCTTGTTCCTACCTCGCTACATGAATGGTCAGGTTGCCAAGATTGTTGCTCGCCCTGCGAGTGCATCGCCAGCTACTGGTTCAGCAAAGCGTCACGCTGTTGAGCAAGCAGACCTTATCGAGCGCGCGTTCAGCATCTAGTTATGCCAGAGCAGAGTAGGCGCGATGTGCGCATCGTCATTTTGGGCGATGGCATCGTGTCTGCCGCTGGTGACCCAAAGGGAATGGGTTGGGTAGGTCGCGTGACCTCAAAAACTCCAAGCGATTTTCCGCGAATTGATTTCTTCGCGCTTCCAGCTCCTGATGAAACAACATCGATGTTGGCAGAGCGCTGGCAGTCAGAGGTGCAGAGAAGATTTAGTGCTGAAACCGAAAACCGTTTGGTCATTGCACTTAGCAATCACGATCCAGCTGCTGGCATTTCAATTTCAAGAAGCCGCCTGAACATCGCCACGATTATTGACGAAGCGAAGCGCGCGGGCATTGAAACATTCTTGGTTGGGCCTACTCCGCATCGCAATAAAGAACTGAATAGCGAAGTTGAGCACTTGGCATCTGGTTTTGAAGATGTGGCCGCTCGTCGCGGCGTTCCATTTGTTGATTGCTTCAGACCACTTGTTGAGCACGAGGGCTGGAATCTTGAAATTGAAACTTCGGATGCTGGCCTACCAGGGCAAGTAGGTCACGGACTTATCGCTTGGTTAGTTCTAAATCGCGGCTGGTACGAATGGTTGGAAATTCCAGTTCCTGAATAAATCGCTAGTGCGAAACTCCGTTTTGGATATCGCGAATGCGACCCATGATGGCATCGGTTAATTCCTGCGGGGGTACATCTGCACAAGCGCGGCTCACCGCGTTATTGATTGTGTTCTCGACGTCATAGTCACCCTCGCAACTATCGCAGTTAGCCAAGTGAGCCGTAATGTCAGTAAGTTCCTGCTCAGACAACTCATTGTGCAAATATTCGTGCACGTGGCGTTTAGTTTCTTCGCAATCAAATTCGGCCATCATGCACCGCTCCCTTGCTTTTCTTCAGTTTCGGACACGTCGTATCCTTCTTGTTGCGCGTACTCAGATAAAAGTTTCTTGAGAAGTTTTTTGCCTCTGTGCAGACGACTCATCACGGTGCCGACCGGCGTTCCCATGATCTCGGCGATTTCTGCATATGGAAGCCCATCAACCACCGCATAGTAAACCACCATGCGAAACTCTTCAGGAATTTCATGCAGTGCGTTCTTAATGGTGTCAGAAGGCAAGTTATCGATGGCTTCAAGTTCCGCGGAACGAGAAGAAAGCGAAGTGACTGACTCTGCTGAGCCAAGCTGCCAGTCTTCAAGTTCGTCAAGCCCACCCTTGGCCTGGTCTTTGGCTCGCTTGTTATACATGTTGATGTGGGTGTTAGTCATGATGCGGTACAACCAAGCCTTTAGGTTGGTGCCCTGTTGATATTGAGCCCAGGCAACGAATGCCTTAGCAA